>JAYEGI010000293.1:0-6733 GCA_034659035.1 Methanobacteriota archaeon | reverse complement strand
GATGCTCTTCGTGCTGCTTCACATCGTAACCCATGCCACTGATGGCCGATGCCACTGCTGATAGTGCCGCCTTCGGTGCGGATTTGCCACGCACGCTGATGTACTGACCCGTGCTCTCATAAACCTCATGTTTGGAGATCCGCATCCCTTTTGCGCTCTTTACACTTGTGTAATGCTGCACATCGTGAACCGACCGAATCTCGCACCTAAACATCCGCATCTTACTTGCAAGGCCACGCACGAGCCTGATGTGTGGGTCCTGATCAGCGCCGACCGGGATCACGACCGGCTTTGGACCGCCATATCTTCCGATCTGCGGCTGGAGAATGTCAGCGCTCTGCACAAGCGCACTCTGGAGGTGTGCGATGTTCGTTTCACCGCTGAATCCGTAGATCGCGGAGAGTTCGGACACATTCGTCTTCATGCCGAGCTCGAATGCAAGATCTCGCACATCAGAGCACTCTGACTGGTAATAGATGTGCCCGTCCGGTTCAAATCCGAGCGCGATCAGACTGAGGACGTAATCCTCGACCCCGATCCGCCGGCAATCCTTCCACGACATCCCGCGGACAGAGTGCGCCTCCATATCGGCAATCCCGACAAATGCATCGCCACCCATGCGCTGATGCCAGATGATCTCCTCCATCACCATCTTGTTCCCGAGGTGGTTTCTCCCCGACGGCATGAAACCGCTCATCACTGCAAAAGGCTTTTTGTTAACGATCGCATTCAGTACCGGCTCATAGCCCCTATGCCCGAAGATGATCCTCCTTCGCATGAATGGGCACGGATCCGGGACGTGAGGGAGTAGGTCATCGAATGGTTGTATCCCAAACTCCTCGAATAACTTCGAGTAGTCGTCGATGCCGGCAGATGCCCACGGATCGAGATGTGGTGACATGGATTCTCAATCACTCAAGTGTCAGTGATTCGGCAATCATCTGTGCAAACGCCTCTGCTGCATGAGGACCTTCCCCTGTAATGATCCTGCCGTCCCGGGTCACTACCGCGCCAGTGTAATTTGCCCCCTTCCCTGTGATGTATGCTGCGCCGCTTTCAAAGACTGTCGCATTCTTTCCGGATAGGATGCCAGCAGCAGCAGGAACCATCGGACCGAGACAGATCGCACCGATGATCTTTCCGGAACTGCTAGTGTCCGCTGCCAGTTTCAGGTACGCCTTGTTCTCGTAGAGTTTATGCGATTTGATGCCAGAACCTCCGACAAAGATGATGGCATCATAATCGCTGATATTGGCATCAGATACGGAAAGATCGATAGGCGTAGTTCCGCCAAGCATCCCTTTCGCTGTTCCCGTATTCTCAGATGCTATCACTACCTCGGCCCCGTTCTTCTCGAAGAATTCTTTTGGGACAAAGAGTTCCTCGTCCCTGAAATCAGATGGCGCGATAACCATCAGTATCGTTTTATTGCTCATATCTATCATTTTGTGCACCTCGTTATCATTGGTATTATTGGTATTGTCGGTATCAGTATATTCAGTGATGCATCCGGATGCTGATACTGATATGCACAGCATCAGACAAGCGACCACTGTTCCGTATCTCATGATTATCATTCAGACTTTGTTCTATTAAGGTATCTCTTCCGCGGGAGTGCCACATTGCGCGGTGTTGAATCGATCACGGATGTAGATGTGAACGATGTCTTGCACCAGCGCATTATATGTGCATGGCACCCCTCAAGCAGAGTTTTTTTTTATTTTCTGGGAACGTCGGATTGTCTTACGCAACCACAACTGCCATAATGAAGTACTATCGATCTGAAAAGTAGTTTACACCGATAATCTGTGTCCATCTGCGTTAATCTGTGGCTGATACTATTTTATATATAGATTAACTCAGATTTCACTAATTACACCCATCTAATCATATTTGTATTTGCCGGGTTGGCGTTATGTTTTCAACCGACCAGAACAAATTAAAAAGTCTCGCAAGCAGATGCAAAAGTTTTATCTTCCAAACCCGCATACCCAAACCCATGTGTGAACTAAAGGTGGTAAAACCGGACGGAACCGTTCTTGCAGAGGATGTCGTGCAGATCAAGGTGAACGGCGATGCGATCGAGCTACGCAGTATCCTTGGCGACTCAACGACCGTACACGGACGAATCAGCGAAATCGATATAACCAATGAAAAAGCGACTATAGAGGGATAACTATGTCTGTAAAAGTTGTGGTAAATGGCTATGGAACGATTGGAAAGCGTGTAGCAGATGCTGCCGCGATCCAGTCGGATATGGAAGTTGTGGGTGTGGCAAAGACGCGCCCGAACTTCGAGGCTCGGATGGCACTTGAAAAAGGGTTTCCGCTGTATGTGCTTGCTGGCAGGGAACCTGAGTTCGAGGCTGCCGGAATGGAAGTGAGCGGCACGGTTGAGGATATGATTGAGATGGGTGACGTTGTTGTGGACTGCACACCTAACAAGATTGCTGCACCTAACAAGGCACTCTACGATGCCGCTGGCATAAAAGCGATGTGGCAGGGCGGAGAGGATCACGAACTCGCTGGAATCTCGTTTAATGCGCACTCGAACTACGATGATGCAATAGGATGCGACTATGCAAGGGTCGTCTCCTGCAACACAACGGGACTTTCCAGGGTACTCTCAACGCTTGATAAAGAGTTCGGTGTCAAGAAGGTGCGTGCGACGCTCTGCAGGCGATCTGCCGATCCGGGAGACATCAAGAAAGGCCCTATAAATGCGATCGTGCCTGAACTGAAGATGCCGTCCCATCATGGACCTGATGTGAAGACGGTGCTTCCCGGGATCGATATCGATACCGTTGCGATCAAGGTTCCAACGACGCTTATGCACCTGCATATCGTGAACGTGGACATGAAAGACGCGTGCACGTCCGAGGATGTGCTCGAGGCTCTCGATGAGAACTCAAGGATCCGGCTTATCAGCGAGGGGATGACTTCGACCGCGGAGGTCATGGAACTTGCACGCGATATGGACCGCCCGCGTAGCGATATGTGGGAGAACTGTATCTGGGAGGAGTCGGTTAACGTCTCTGATTGCGAGTTGTACCTGTTCCAGGCGATCCACCAGGAATCTGACGTAATACCTGAGAACATCGACTGCATCCGGGCTATGACTGAGACCGAGAGCGATGCATTGCGATCTATTACAAAGACAAACGATGCAATGGGGCTTTAAACACGGATGAAGATTGCAATTATCGGTGCAGGGGAGGTCGGATACTCGGTCGCAAAAGCGTTATATGCAGATAACGATATAATCCTCATCGATAAGAGGGAAGAATCCTGCGAAAGGGCAGGTAAACTGGATGTGCAGGTCATTCAAGGAAATGGTGCCAACATAAGCATCTTAAAGCAGGTTCTGCCAGCAGACCTTGTGGTTGCTGTTACAGGCAACGATGAGATCAATGTCGTCGCTTGCATCGCTACAAAGTTGCTGACAAAGGATAAGAAGACGTGCACGACGATAGCCAGGGTCTCGAATCCTGATTACATAAACAAGCCTACTGCGCACCGGAGAGAGATCGGCATGGACTACATGATCTGTCCTGAACTGACGCTTGCCTCAGAGGTCGCAGGGATCATATCAGTACCCTCTGCGGTCGGTATGGAAGCATTCGCCGAGGGTAAGGTCAAGATGATGGAATTTAAGGTTGGCAGGGATACGACATTCGATGGGGTATCGCTTACGGATGCCGAGATTCCTGATTGCTGCGTCATCAGCGCGCTTGTCCGGGGAAAAGACGTCCTGATTCCACACGGCAGCGATGTCATGCACAAAGACGACCATGTAATCGTTATTGGAAAGCAGGAATCCATAACCGAGATCGAGGAGATGTTTGGCGGTGGCTCGAACGTGCGTAGCAAGGTGATGATCGTTGGCGCTGGCACTGTCGGGTTCTACATCGCAAGTCTGCTTGCAGAGCGCGGCGATGTCGATCTCAAGATCATTGAGGCAGACGAGGGTCGGTGTTTGGAGATTGCAGGTGCGCTTTCCGGAGTGCTGGTGCTACACGGCGACGGCACCGATGAAGCGCTTCTAAGGTCGGAGGGCGCAGGCACGATGAATGTGGTCATCGCAACGACCGACATCGACGAGAAGAACCTTCTATGCCTGCTGCTTGCAAAGCAACTCGGCGCAAAGAAAGTCATCGCCAAGGTCGATCGATCCGAGTACATGGAACTCTTTGAGATGGTCGGCATCGATGCGGCACTCTCCCCGAAACAGGCAACCATCGACGGTGTCCTGCGCGTCAGCATGGGTGCTGGTGTTGAGTCAATCGCAACTATCGAGGGTGAACAGGCAGAGATCATCGAATTGATAGCAGCACCCGGATCAAAGATGACAAAGAAGACCCTTGATAGGACTAAGTTCCCGAAAGGCGCCATAGTAAGCGCGATCGTGCGCGATAACGAGGTGATTGTACCCAGAGGGATCAACCAGATTCGTGCAGGCGACAGGGCAGTCGTCTTTGCACTGACCTCATCACTGCCAAAGGTAAAGAAACTATTTGAGTAATACTTGAGTGATACTTTTGAGGATAATATAGTAATCATGCTTAAGTACCAAAGGGTGCGTATAATATACCAGAGGATTGAATTATGAAGTCTATTGTAGAAGAAGCATTATCTCGAGCGGAAATGGAGATAAAAACGCCGATGTACCGGCATGACCCCTCCACCGAAGCCGATGAGGAACTCGAGAAGATTCTCTCAGAATTAAAGACCAATATTTCGGTGGTCGGATGCGGAGGCGGCGGCTCGAATACTATCCAGCGGATGATGGAGGAGGGTATCACCGGTGCGGATCTGGCTGCTGTGAACACAGACGCCCAGCATCTATTATATATCAATGCCGGCCGGAAGATTTTGCTCGGGCGCAAGACCACAAGGGGGCTTGGTGCTGGCAGTATGCCGCAGATCGGGGAGGCTGCCGCTGAAGAGAGTCTGGATGAGCTCCAGAGTATTGTGGAAGGCGCAGATATGGTATTTATCACATCCGGGCTTGGCGGGGGTACGGGTACGGGATCAGCACCAGTCGTTGCGAAATCCGCACAGGACGCTGGCGCACTTACAATCTCAATCGTGACGCTCCCGTTCACAGCGGAGGGCTCGATCAGGAGGAGCAATGCCGAGGCAGGGCTCAAGCGGCTCATGGAGGTATCTGACACCGTGATCGTCGTACCGAACGATCGGCTGATGGAAGTGGTGCCGAGACTGCCGCTTCAGGTTGCGTTTAAGGTCTGTGACGAGGTTCTGATGCGTGCGGTAAAGGGCATCACCGAACTGATCACAAAACCCGGACTGGTCAACCTCGACTTCGCTGATGTGCGGACGATCATGCAGAAAGGCGGCGTAGCAATGATCGGGCTTGGTGAGGCAGACGGCGAGAACAAGGCGACAGAATCTGTTAAAAAGGCACTTCGAAGTCCGCTTCTCGATGTGGACATATCAGGCGCGACCTCAGCACTCGTGAACGTGGTAGGCGGGTCAGATATGACCGTCGCAGAAGCAGAGGGCGTAGTTGAAGAAGTTTACCAGCGTGTCGACCCGAATGCCCGGCTGATATGGGGTGCGCAGATCGATCCATCGCTTGAGAACAAGGTACGCACCATGCTCGTGGTCACAGGCGTCAAATCGCCGCAGATCTACGGAAAAGGTTCTGGCAGCAGCGCGAACGTCATTAGAAAATACGGCATCGATTTTGTCTGCTAAACATGGCGTCCACTCATTCGTTCAAACTCTCCGAGTATACAAGGATACTCAAACTTGCAAGGAAACCGACCAGAGAAGAGTTTCTGATGATAGCTAAGGTCGCAGGTGCGGGAATACTGCTGATCGGGGCTGTCGGATTCCTGATATATCTGGTGCTGACCGAGATGCCGCAGGGGATTATGGGATAACAAAGGCGCTATCAAATTTTTTGGATAGTGCCGCTCGTGGTGCTGTCGGGATCGCCAGTGACCTCACAGCATGCATCAATGCTGCGCCAGGCGATGTCATCTTGATGACCGAAGGCGCAGGAGGTGGCACGATGTCGTTGATGAGACGATCAACATCACATTCATAGGGGCATGCGAGGCGCTCTTTGCGGCGGATCTCCCGGGAAGAATCCGTGCGATGATTGACGTCACCAATGGAGGGATACGCGGCGATGCCAAGGAGAGAGTGAAACTGGTCTTCTTTGAGGAGAAGATGCGAAATTTGGTGAATCCGAAAGTTCTTTCGATGCTTGAAACGCTTTCGATCGATTATCTCGGGGTGTCGCTCGATGCGCTTCTCTTGATTGCGCCGCCTGACGCTGTAAGTGAGATTATGGACGCGATCAGGGGTGCAGGGGTCAGGATCGACGTGGTTGGCGAGGTATGCGATGGCGAGGGCGCCGAACTGGTCATCGATGGCGAGGTCCGCGATTTCACGCCGCGATTTCGGGAGTCGGCATACACCCCGATCAAGAAACTGGTCGGCGAGGCAGCGCCAGATGATTACGAGCGGATGTGCGCGGCTGTTGACCATGCAGCGGCGGAGGCGGCGGAGAAGAGGGATCGGGTGGTGGCAAGGGTGCGGGGCGCGTAAACTCGTTTCCGGTGCTGGTGTCGGTGCGGGGGGATCCGATTCAGGCGTATATGCATGAGAATAAACAAGCGGCTCATCAAAAACTATTATAGCACATTAAGCACAAAAAAGGTAGCATGACAATTATCAAAAATGTGCAGATAGAACTTCCGCAG
>JAYEGI010000292.1:0-6902 GCA_034659035.1 Methanobacteriota archaeon | reverse complement strand
TATCTGACCGCTAATCTTCGACCGCAGATTGTGCACCATTCTTTCTTTTTCTTGGAAATACCAGACGGAGGCGAGTTTTTTTTCGCTGATATTGTGTCGGATGACTATTTCTTTCTGGTTCTTTTCGTTCTACGGACTTGCCCATCCCATCGAGCATGAGGTAGACGTCATCGGCAGAGAGTGCGTCGCTGAGAATGAGTTGTGCCAGGTACCCGAAGTGAACCTTTTCGATGTTGAACGAACTCGGGTCCGGGAGATTGGCGGGGTCACTCCCCAGATATCTAACATGGTGCTGGATCACTTTTTTTCCTTGTCGTTCATTTCATACCTCGGCATATCTGATTTTGTCCCCTTGTTTGATCTTGCGGATGAACGTTTTGTGTTCGGTCATAATGTAGTGTATATACACTACACAAATTAACCTTTCTCTCTGTGAGACATGAGGGCGACGGAGGGGGATTTTGTATGAAAAATGAGTAGATCAGCTATGATTTCACAAGCCTAACGTGACGCCATGGGTATTTAGCATACTGGATGGAACCTGCGGATAGCAGACAGGGATATGTGCTGCCTGTGTACGTGTTCAAAGGAGATGCGACGAATAAAGAGATCGACGGCATAGTGCCATTTATCGGGTATGTACGTGCCGTACCGGATGGGGAAATATTTTAATGTTTCCTCTTTTTTATTTTTATAATTTAAAATGGAGTTAGAAGATATGAAAATATTAAAAATAATCTTGATAATTCTGCTCGTCATCCTTGCAGGATACTGATATTTCGAATATCCGCACGCCAATAAAATTACAATTGGATATGAAGGTGGTGAAAGCAATGTGTTAACGCCCGGATCAGAAGGATATCGTGACGCAAGATGTGAGATATTAAATATCACAAAAAGTATAAATTGTAGGGTTAAAGGTGTCGAAGAAGATTGGAATATGCCCGAGCGAAAGAAACATGCTGATTATATCGAACTGGAATTCTCGAGACCCACCGGTATAACTACAGAGGTGGGTACATTGAAGGATGTGCGTGCCATATACATAGAGAGGGGCAGTTCTGTCGTATTCGTTGATTATACATGGGCAGGGGTCTGGAACATGTATGAGAGTGGATCGGAATGGCAGGAGCCAGAATGAATGATTGGAAAGAGATATAACTGATATGAAACTCTATAATTCCATGCCTTCGGAAGAGATTATCATAGACAAAGATTCTATTGATGTTTTATCATCCGATACGAGAGTCGCCATTCTCAAATCACTCGATTCTTCAGGACGTATGACCATAACAGGATTAACAGATGCGTTAAATCTTTCTAAATCCACGGTATATGAGCATTTAACAAGATTGGTCGAGGCAGGTTTTGTAAAAAAAGATGACAGCCGCAAATGGGTTTATTGGGAACTTACCCATAACGGTAGAGGTGTTCTACATCCACACAAGCAGACCAGAATTCTCTTTTTGCTGATATCCGGGGCGTTGACCCTAATCGGTGGAATCACGGAGATGTGTCGTGCTGCCAAGGATATGTTTGCGCCGGCAGCACCTCCAATGAAAGGGATCAGTGTTCCATCTGAGATGCATCTTGTGATTGGTGTTGTGCTGGTTCTTGTTGGTGTGCTGCTTCTGTATCTTGGTTTTCGTGTAAAATGGAAGAGATGAACGAAGTAATCGGATGTGTGTGCGCTGTTCGTGACGTGCATACAAGACGAATAACATACTTTATAGCCACTCATGTTTTGGAGATCAATCAACTTCCGCATCAAATGGAGCTGTTAACTTGGTGGCGTTGAGCTGATATGACGAAACACTTCTCACCAACTCAAAAAATACCACCCACGCTTGCATCATTCTCAAGATCGGAGATGCAGCGTCTTCACAGGAAAACCGGCGCCATCGTCACGCCAGAGCCATCCAGATCGCGCCAGCTATGATGCCGCCGATAGCGGTTGAGACCACATTCACGCCGTTATTTGAGAGGATGCCTCGCTGCTGCAAGGTTGCGCCGAGAAGGCTGTCGATGTTCGTGCCAAGAAATCCGCTTACGGTAACGATCGATACCCCGAGGATGCAGGCAGAGTCTATCTCAATCACCCTGAAGAGAAGTGCTAATAACGCGATCGCAAGGGAGCCAAATAGCGCAGCAGCCTCGCCGAGTGAAGATACGCCCCCATCGACGCCGGGGTCAACTTTCTTTAAGGTGGTGATCATGCGGGGGCTTCCCTCGTACGTTGTTCCGATCTCGCTTGCAAGTGTGTCACCAGTTGCTGTTGCAACCGATCCGAGGTACACATAAAGGATCATGGTTGCTGCCTCCGGAAATATTGGGTAGCCGATGCTTGCAGCGATCGCAACAATGCTGTTGCTGAAGACATTCTTGTACCCCCTTGCGCCCCCTTTCCCCTGTGCAATCCCGAGAGACTGCTTATACTTGTATTTGTACTTTGTAAATCCGCCTCCGAGCAAATAAAATGCCAGTAGAAGCAGAAACCACCAAACATCTGTGAATGCGATGATCAGAACTCCAACAAGGGTTGCGCTGAGCAGTCCCGAGATATCAGCAATCCCTGTCCTGTATGCCAGATACCCGAGTATCAGTGCGAAAGCAAGCGCAAGCACCATCGATACGTACGAGACTGAATATCCGAAACTGAAGAAGAGCCACATCGCCATGGCAGAGCCGATCGGAACCGTGATATTGTCATGAACCTTCGTCGAGATACATTCGAGAAGCGCGCCTGTTATGGCTCCTATGACCGAGATGAAGAATATTAGCTGGAGCGACACCGAAAACGATGTGGGCTCTGTCCAGTGCAGGATCCAGCATCCGATCAGGAACGAAAAGACGGTTCCGGTGAAGAGAAGCGTTAAACTGACCTTGACCGACTCAGGTTTTGCCCTTCCCTCATAGTACCCGCGTTCGGGGTACTTGATGTTACCGAGTGCCTCGTACCTTGCCTGATTGGCAACACGCAGGATCGTCGCGATGCCGTCGCCGAAGGTGGTGATCGCTATCGCACCTCCGATGATGAAGACCGGAAACTCGTACTCGGTGAATGTGAGCATCCATGCGATCAAAAGCAGGAGCAACATGCTCCCGCTGAGATAGATCGCGCCCAGGGGTCTTTTGATGGCTGCACCTGACCCGTGATATGTCAGGATTCCAAAGAGTCCGCCTGACTGTGGCAGTAACAGGACAAAGAGGAATAAGAGAAGTGATAGCACTACGAGATACTGCAGAGGCAGGAACGGAAACGCAAGGACGATCATCCCGATCAAGATATGGATTGTCTGTCTCTTGTATTCGTGCTTGACATCTATGTGTGTGTAGGTCACCTTCGATTCCCCTTAATGATACCCGGTCATGCTGGTGGTGGCAGCACCGGTGGATCGCTCCTGGCGAGCCATCATACATTTATCAGATATTAAAGCCAGTTCTGCAGCAGGCAGTTCTTCGGGACGCTTATCCAGCACCTCGCCAGAGAGCCCAAGATTCTTAAGATCCTTGACACCGGTAAACGCAGCAATCGAGTTCTTAAGTTTCTTTCTGCGCTTGGAAAAGACAGCGGTTAAGAATTTCGAAAAGAACCCGGAATCCGAGACTTCGTATTCAGGCGCATGCGGGGTTACACGCACGATTGCCGACCGCACACCCGGCTCTGGCGAGAATGCTTTCGGAGGCACGATCTCGAGTAACTCCACAAGAGCGTGGTACTGGACACAGATCGAGAGTTTGCCATACTCTTTTGATCCATGAGGTGCCGCCATCCGCCTTGCAAACTCGTACTGGTACATCAGAATCGCCATCTCGAACGGATACTTGAGTAACTTGAATGTGATCTCTGAAGAGATCGAATACGGAAGGTTCGAAACGATTTTGTTGAAACTGAACTTAAACTCGGACTCTGGAAACTCAACTTTGAGCGCATCGCCATGTATGATCTCCACGTTTGTGTTCTCGAAGCGTAGGTTCAGCAGTTCAGCAAATGCCGCATCTGATTCGATTGCTATCACCGCCCTCACGCGTTTTCTGAGTTCCTCTGTGAGAACGCCGGTCCCGGCGCCGATCTCCAGCACTATGTCACGATGATGGAGGTCTGCGTACTCTACGATGTTATGCAGAACCTGATCATCGATCAGGATGTGTTGATCGGATATCGCCATTATCGCTTCATCGTCTGCCTTTTTTTCTGGAGGGTTCCGGAGGTCTCGTGGTGAACAACCGGTACCGGACATTGTTCATGAGTTCGTTCTCGATCTGATGTGCAAAGATGGTTTCCGGCCTATGTAATCCCTTCACTCTTTGTGTCAAATCCTCGAAACTTTTGAAATTTCCGGCTTTCCGCTCTTCGAGTATCGCCCACATCAGTTTCTTCCCGATCCCTGGCAGCAGTTCGAGCATGTGCTGTCTGGTAGATATCGGATATGCATCGTTTATGAAATTGATAAAACGCGTTTCGTCGTTTAGAACGATCTTTTCCAGCACATAGATGAGTTCGCTCTGTGCACCATGTGTGAGGGATTTATACTCCAGTCTCCGCTTCACATGATCGATCACATCGCGCCCTTTATCCCCGATACAGGCACGTTCGCCAATCTGTGGCACAGCTCCTTCCTTAGGCACCATCTCGACCAGAATAAAGTATTTCTCACCGATCCCGTGTACAGATGGCTTCTTCTGGTATACAGGTCTGTTATCGCTCGAATCTCCATACGGGAGATAATCCAGAACCCACGCATACCCTTCCTTTCCGGGTTTCTTATCGCTATTCAGCATCGGAATACCCCTATTATCCATTTGCCTTATGCCACGTCAGCAACCATATCCAGCATCTGGTCCAGATCCTCGGTAGTCAGTATGAACCGCTCCTTCGCATATATGCTGCGAAGTTCATCCCTTGTTTTCGGGAGAATGTCTGCAATCCTGATTGCAATTTCAGGTTTCATGTTACCCAGTTCCAGCAGATTGGTAACTAAAGCGCGGGATTTTTTAGGATCGATCTTTGAGAAGGCATCGATATGGCGGATCGCTTTCTTGAGTTCATAACCAAGCTCTTCGTCTTCTTCTGCCCTGTCTTCCTTGATACGATCCAGCAGTTCTTTTGCCTCTGAAATTGTCAGAAGTTCCTCATTGATGACATTTTTTACGATCATACCAAACCTCGCTACTGTTACTGCTGTTGTGGACTTAAGTGCTGTGGATATACGATAACTTCTTTTTTGGCGTTACCATCACGCACGGAAAGGAGGTATGCGCGACCGCGCCGCGCTGTGACTCTGCCAGTGCGTCCATGAAACTTGGGGTTTGGCATTCCCTTATGTATACTCGGATCGATGATGATATGAGCCATATCTCCTGTTTCAAACTCCTGGATCGCCTTACTGATCGCTGATAACCCTCTTTTTCTTGATGGTTTCTGTAATTTGTGTCGGGTCTTTCTCCGTTCACCATGTGACTTTGCCATATTCATAACCATACAGGCTATAGGGATTTAAGTGTTGTGTAGAAAAACATATAAGCATCCGCACATAATTGTAAAGGTGCTAATTCCAATATTAGTTCAGATCAGAAATAAAGACAAGGATGTGATATGAGATGACAAGTAAATCTTGTAATGTTCTTTTGGCGGTTGTAATCATAGTTGCATTAACTGTTACAGTAGCGTATGGCGCAGAGGTCGCTACTAATACCCAGTTCGCATCAGTTACATTGGAAGCAAAGGATGTCAACTGTGCAGACTGCCATACAGAAAATCCGCACATCATCCATAAACAAGGGCTGGATGCCGGGAAGGTGACCTGTGAAGCATGCCATGGAGAATCATTCGAGATCGGCATACCAAAGTGCACCAAGTGCCATAATGGTCCGATACATGAAGCGCATCACATCTCGAAGGGTGCAGACTGCACAACCTGCCACGCGGGTGATCTTGATAACGTACACTACGATCTTTTTGGAGGCAAGGAACTCGTATGTGCACACTGTCACGGAGACATTATTGCCGTGCATGGTGAGGGTATGAGCAGTTGTGAGAAGTGTCACAAGTCTGCGCCCGATATCGTAGTGCCTACGAAATCAGCAGGCATGACGATCATGTGTCAGACATGTCACAACTACGACGATGCTGCGAGCATACATGGAGACCTGTCCGATCCGACTGGCTGCTATAAGTGCCACAGAACCGCACCGAACTCAACACCTGCGGAGATCCCGCATAATCTGCATATTCCGCTCGGTGTGACATGCGATGCGTGCCACCTTACGTCAGATACCAAGATCAGTATTCCCCAGTGTAGCAAATGCCACAATGCAGTGGACATACACCTGCTCTCGAAGATCGGGATCAGTACTACAGGGGCGGTGTGTTCGGTCTGTCATGGAACACCACCGGAGAAGGTTGCGCCGGAGACGCCGACTGCTGTGGCAACACAAACAGAGAGCGGTCCGGTAGAGGATGAGGCGACACCAGCTGGCAAGAATATCCCCGGTTTCGAAGGGGCTCTTGCTGTGACTGCGCTGGTCATTACGATGTACTGGCGAAGACGAAATGAGTAGGCTCACGCCTACTTTTATTTTTTATTTTATTTTGGCGTATGACGTAATTCACTTTCAAGGTCCTGCTTCAAAAATAGGTGGCACAGTTCCACGCTCATGGGTGATCCGGAGAGTATGAATGCTTTCAGAGTTTTCGGAGTAATAATCTTTCAGGAATTAACGAACCGTTTCAAGCATGTTTTTTTGTTCGTATTTCAGCTCTGCGGACTCCATTCTGCCAGCTTTGTGACACCATAAGGGGAGACTGGCTTTAACATCTGAGTCTCATTCATTGGCAGTTCGCAGTCCCCGTAGACCGATGACGATGAAGCATAGACGAATTTCTTTATCTCACAGTCCTT
>JAYEGI010000291.1:9957-23932 GCA_034659035.1 Methanobacteriota archaeon | reverse complement strand
GTATAATTACATATCTCTTCTATCGAATATGGAAAGTTGCACAGCAGTTGGGACAGTTTATGGTTAAAAATACATGACTTATTTTTCACTATCTTTAATTTTAATATTCTTATGTTTACGAATATGCCATTACAGTCAATCCAACCAATTTTTCACATCTTCCTGATTCAGGCTACTGTTGTCGATAAGAACTCTTGCTCAAGTGTCTTTCACAAAGTAAGCAAAAAAAATATCGTAGCTACTCAGGTAGGTTGATTGATCGCACGATTGCGATCCGGTATTTTCTGGTAAGAAAAGTAACCGCCGATTAAGAAGGGGGCGGTTAAATTATAGGTTTGGTTAAAGTACCCCCCTGTCCCGGATATTCTCTGCATAGTGAAGTCCCCTGAATAGTGGTTTTAGGACCTGAGTAGTTACAAAATATCGCAATGACAACATCCCCCGAGATCAAAACGTTAAATACAGGTCTTGAGTAAGATAGTAACTCACGCGCATCAGGAGGATTCGAATGACAAATATGCTGGAAGTAAACAATATCGTAAAAGAGTACACCATTGGCACAGAAAAGATAAAAGCACTAGATGGAGTCAGTTTTAACGTAAAGGAAGGTGAGATCGTAGGTCTGATAGGGAAAAGCGGCGGCGGGAAGAGCACGCTATTAAATATTGTCCGGGGGTTCGAGACGTTTGATGAGGGAACACTTAAACTGGACGATCTTCTGGCAACGCCGGACTCTGATAAAGATGTTTTCTTAAAGCTCAAAAAAATTACTGCGATACATCTCCAGCGGTCATTCGCGCTGTGGTCGGATTATGTGGTGAACGATGTCCTCCGGAAGATATACTCGCTTCGGATCGGTTATGAAGGTCTCCCTCCGGCAGACCTGCCCGAGTATGATGATCTGATGGAAGAGGCTATGGTGTACGTCAGGATGGTCGGGCTTCAAGAGAAAGCAAAGCATGTCGACTACGTACTGAGCGGTGGCGAGAAACAGCGGGTGATCATAGCGAGACAGCTTGCAAAAAAGCCAAAGATACTCCTGCTCGACGAACCGGCTACAATGGCATGTCCTTTGACCAAACAAGAGGTTCTTGATACGCTTAAGAAGGTGAACCGCGAAACCGGGCTTACCATGCTCTGTGCATCACACCTCCCGGAGATTCACAGATACCTCGCGGACCGGTTAATATGGCTCGACGGCGGGAAAGTAATCCTCGACGGCGATCCCGAATACGTACTAACTGAGTTTTTAAAAGAGATGCCCGATCCGATTCCGATATCGAAGAAGGAACCTGGCAAGAGCGAGATAGCCATAAAGATAGAGGATATTTCGCACAGGTTCTATCTCATATCAGTCGGTGGCGTGACGCTTAGGTTCAACTCGCTTAACTTCAACATCAACAAGGGAGAGATCACATCGATCATAGGTCCGAGCGGTGCTGGAAAAACGATCCTCTGGAAGATGCTGTGTGGTTTCCTGTTTCCAAAGAAGGGGAGTGTGCTTTACAAGCAAGATGACGAGTGGGTGAACATGAGCCAGTACCATAAAAAGAGAATGGAGGTTCGAAGGCGGATCGGGGTCATGTTCCAGGAGTTTGCGCTAAGCCCACACGAGACGATCGTAGACCAGCTCGCATTCAAACTTGGCGTTAAGGGGCAGAACGTAATAGCGGAGGCGCAAGAACGGGCAGAAGAACTCGGCATCACCGAGAACGTGCTTGATACGCTCTACCAGATCGTGGATATGCCAGAGACCAGTGCAAAGGACGAACTCGAATCGCTCGGGTTCTCTCCGGAGATCCTTGGCATACTATTCCCGCGTTTCCCGCGCACAGAGACCATAAAATATGCTGAATCGGTCTTCGGTGCGCTTGATCTCTCGATGGACGTGCTGGATAAGTACCCGCAGGAGTTGTCAGGCGGCGAGAATGTGCGGGCGATGCTTGCGATTACGCTTGCGCCGAATCCGGATATCCTGCTGCTCGATGAGCCGTTTGGGGATCTCGACCCGATAACGCTTCGGGATATCACCAACTCGCTGAAAAGGATCAACGCCGAGTTCGGGACAACGATCATCCTGATCAGCCACCACCTCGATTTCGTGAGGGAGGTATCCCATCGCGTAATCATGATCGAGGATGGTGAGTTCATCATGGAAGGAAATCCGGACGTAGTCTGCGATGAACTGGTCAATCGTTCGGGCGCGGTGTACCTGCAGTGAAGTGTGGGTGAAGATGCAGCGATCCGGACGCTCGCCACCGCTGACGTGAGCGGCGACGGTCGGGTCACTGCCCTCGACGCGCTCACTATCCTGCAAGGATAGGTATGTGGCGCGATAGAATTATGACCGAACGGACACGAAGATACGGGCATGGAAAGAATTGAATTTCACGATAGGGAACGGGAGACGAAAGAGATCACAAATATTCTGGATTCCGAGCCATCCCTGATCACATTCGTCTACGGACCGATAAACTCCGGAAAGACTGCATTGATTAACCACCTGATCGACCAGCTGCCAGAGTATTATGCCCCATTCTACATCAACTTGCGTGGGCGGTTCATCACAGTTGAAATTAGGGATTGACTGTACTTTTCATTCGGTTTTATAGGTTTTTTCGCAAACAGAACATCGGATCGGCTGTATCGGCGTAAATAGCGGGTACATCTGCCCTTCAAGCCTGATCAGTGGTAGTGTCCGGACGATCTTTCTATTTTCAACTTCTTTTGATAGTGACTTATTAATTCGTATATTGCCCTTTGCCATATATACTAACATAGCTCGTATATATATTAAATCTTTCATAATGTATGCGCTTATGGGAATGATTGGCTACCAGAGAATATTAAAAAGTCTCGCATGTACTGATGCCAGATATTCATATTACGAAGGTAACTACTCAGGTATGTTGATTGGTTGCCCGATTGCGATTCTGTACTTTCTGGCAAGAAAAATAACCGCGGAGGGCGCAGAGGAACGCAGAGGAACGCTAGAAGCATTTAACCGTTTATTTCCCCTCTGCGTCTCTCTGCGTACTCTGCGGTTAAATTCCCGGTTTGGTTACAGTATCCCCTATTTCCCAAGTAGTCCCTGTATAGTGAAGACCCCCGATAGTGGTTTTAGGTACCTGAGCAGTTACTTACGAAGTTGAATCGTCTTATGGCGGAATTGCGCAAAAATGGGTACTGATCCAGTCGGAAGAGATGAAAACGATTTTTTTCACAAAAAATCGAGTAAAAACTGCCCTTCGGGCGGGGCTGGCAATATACTTTTTCGTAAATGAAAATGAACGGAAAGAAAAGACTTATGACAAGAATATCAAAAAAGACCTGAAGGCTACGCAGAAATCTCTTAATAAATTGAAAAAGGTGGAATATGCTTGCTATGAAGATGCAAAAAGGGCTGCAAATGCATGGCTTTCCAAACACCAGAGATATCAGTTCGAAGAACTCTCAATAGAAGCGAAGTCACACCGAATGAATGGTAAAAGGGGACGACCGAAGAAGGGAGAGAAGGTTGAGACATATTATTCTGTGAAAGCTGAGATCGTGGCGGATGAACAGGCAATTGCACTAAAACGTGAAAAACTGGGGAGATTTATTCTGGCAACCAATGATACAGGTCTTACGGCTGATGAAATCCTGTCATATTACAAGAGTCAGAGTACGGTCGAGCGCGGGTTTTGGTTTTTGAAAGATAAGAGTTTTCATGTTTCAGAGGTGTATCTGAAAGCTTATAGATCTATCAATCAGCACCAGGGGAGATTGGGGTTTTCATGTTTCAGAGGTGTATCTGAAAGGAAAGCAGAATCGAAGCATTGGCAATGATTATGGTGCTTTGTCTGTTTATTTATTCATAACGACCTGCGGAATGTTAGTCACACCTTTCCGACCGTTAGTATGTAGATCGGAGTCTCGTCACGGGAAAGCGCGAGCAATTCGGATACCTCCTGCTCATAGAACGCGCCTACCGCGCACACGCCGAGACCAAACGCCTCTGCCTGCAGATACACGTTCTGCGCTGCATGTCCTGCCTCGATATAGACATACCGGGCGCCCCTCTCCCCGTACTTAGCGGTGGTCCGGTTAAATGCGGCAGCAAACACGATATCGGCAGCAGCATCCGTTACCTGAGTCTGATTAAGCGCACATTCGGAGAGATTCTCCCTGAGATCGCCATCGCAGATCCTCTGAAGCGTGTGTCCTTCTGTCCGGTAACGATATACGCCATCGGAAAGTCCGTCCACTTTTCCTGCGACCACATACACCTCCAGCGGATAGAGCGCGCCTGCTGACGGCGCTGTTCGAAAACCCTCCTCTGACGAGATACCCTGTGCCGCCCAGAGCAACTGGGAGAGGTCGTTTAGCGTGATCCCCTCCTCTGTGTACTGTCTGACCGACCTGCGGTTGCGCATCGCTTCTTCGATCGATATTTCGCCTGTAGTTCTCGGTTCCGGCAGCATGATCTCGTCCTCTTGTCTCGTATTCTGTTCTGTCTCTCCCTCCTCGATACAGGCTCCTGTGATCAGTACCGGAATCAGGACCAACACGGTGCAGATGGGTATTTTGAGCATTTAACCACCTGTAGCAGTTTCTAATTCAACTTCACCCCTGTAATGCTCGATATATCGTTCTCCTGCATTGCAACGCCGATCGTATGATCTGCTGCCTGTATCATCGGCTTTCGCAGTGAAACAATAATGAACTGTGCATTCTTTGCCGATTTCTCGATTCTCGATGCGATCCGCTCGACATTTGCGCCGTCGAGGAACATATCGATCTCGTCGAATGCATAGAACGGCGCAGGGCTGTGCTGCTGTATCGCGAAGATAAATGCAAGTGCGGTCAAGCTCTTCTCTCCACCAGACATCGCCTCGAGCCGCTGCAGCGTCTTATCTGCCGGCTGCGCCCGGATAGTCATGCCGCCTGCAAACGGATCCTCAGGCTGTTCAAGGATCAATTCTCCGGAACCACCTGAGAGTTCCGCAAAGATCGATCTGAAATTTTCATTGATACTATTAAACGATTCAAAGAATGTCTGCCTCTTCAAAGTCTCATACTTATCGATACGGCAGATGATCTCATTTCGCTCCACAGAGAGCGTGTCTGTCCTTTCCTTGAGCGTGGAGACCCGTGCGTCCACTTCTTCGTACTCCTCAAGCGCGCGCATGTTGACAGGTTCGAGTTTCTCCATCGCTGAATCAATCCCCCTGATGCGGGTGCGCACCTCTTCTTCGGTCGGGATCTCCCCGGGTTCATCGATCGGTTCTGTGATACCCGCCCTTGCAATCTCGGTGCGGAGCGTATCGATCTGCTCGCCAAGTGCATCCCTGGTTGCGATAAGCGCCTGTGCATCCCAGCGCACCTGATCAAGCTGCCTCTCCGCTTCGCCAAGTTTCACAGCAGCGGTCTCGCGTTGCTGTTGCATCTCTTTGCGCGTCTCCTGGAGCGACGAGAGTTCGCAATCGAGTTGCTGCGCTCTCTCGGTCTTCTCTTCGAGTTTTGCCTCAAAAACAGAGATACCTTCTTTGTACTGCGTAATCTTTGATAGATGATCGTTTTTCCTTTTTTCGAGTTCTTTTATTTGGTTGTTACCAGTTTCAAGTTTTGTTTTTATATTTTCAGTATCAAGTATAAGAGATTTTATACCCATCTCGATGTCACGGATTCTTTCCCGCAGTCTATTTATCTCGGAGGTTATTCTGTCGGATTGGGTGTTTAACTCCGGTATCTCTGAATCTACAAGTTCACGCTCCAGTTCTGTGATGTGGTTGTCGAGTTCACGTATCTGATCTGCCCCTGCCGTGATCTTTCCTTCGATCTCCCCCATCTGATTGCGCATACCTTCCCGCTCCACCTTGATATCCTCGAGCGCCTGCTTCTTATTGATGATAGTTGCAGTCAGTCTCTCGCTTCTTCCCGCGACCTCCTCGATCTGAAGCTGTTTCTTTGCAATATCCTTCTCGAATTCATTTATCTCGCTGTTTATAGACAAGATATGTTTATCGATTGAATCTGACCTCTCGACGAGACTCTTTCTGCGTGAATCATATTCTGTTATCTCTTCTGCGAGTTTTACTAGTTTTTCCTGCTCCATTGCTGCAAAATGCGATCCGCGATCTGCCCTGGACCCCCCGGTCATGGCGCCTGCTTTTGTGAGCAGTTCCCCGTCGAGCGTGACCATGTTGTGGTTACCAATCAGTCCCCTCGCAGTACCAAGTGTATCGACCACCACCATGTCCCGGAATACGTATCTGAATGCTTTTTCGAGTTTCGGATCGAAATCTACCAGATTTATAGCATAATCGATTACCCCATCGTTGTCAGGGAGGTTTCCGTATGAAAAATTGGATCTCAGTTTGTTTAGAGGCAGAAACGTCGCTCGTCCTGCGGATTTTCGCTTCAGGAAGTTAATCGCATGAGCTGCTGTCGCATCGCTATCTACTACGATGTTCTGCATCCGGGCACCGGCAGCGATCTCAAGCGAGACCGCGTATCTCTGCTCGACCCTGCCGAGCGACGCGATCGTGCCGTAGATCCCTGGCAGTTCTCTCGCATCTTTCGCGTTTAATATCGTTTTCACGGCATGTGGATACCGCAGATCCTCAGCTGCCTTGACGCGGGCTTCTGCTCTGGCATACTCCTGATACACCGCACCAAGATGTTTCTCAACCTCGGCGAGTTCCGGCTTTAACTTCGATCCGTTTCGTTCGAGATCGTTCCGGTCGCCGATCAGGGTTGTTATGTCCTCTGTACACTTGCTGATCTTCTTCTTCAGATCCTCGGTGTCGACATCGACCGATGCAATGCTCTTCTCTGCATCCACAATCTCTGCCTGTATCTCCCCTTCCTCTCCGTTTTTTCGCCGTACAGCATCCAGAAGTCGATCTTGCTCTCGCTGGAGTTCGTTCCTGGCAGATTTTGCAACCTCTACATTCTTCCGCACCTCATCCAGCCGATCCCGGGTCTCTGCATACCTCGCATCCACTTCGCTAATTCGCGTCCGTATCAGCATTAGTTCAGACTCGTTCACCTCAACCTCTGCCAGAACACTCTCTTTCCGCAGATGTTCGTCGCTGATCTTCTCTTCGACTTCCGAGAGCAGATTGTTGTCGGTATCGATCTCGATAAACAACCGCTGCCGTTCTTTCTTAATATCCTGAATCTCGTGTTCGAGCAGTTCAATCGAGTCCACCGATCTGGAGACCTCCCCTCTGATCTGTTCGATCTCCTTCTTTATCCGGATCTGCTCATCTTCCCCTTTATGCGCGATCTTCTCACTTAACTCCTTTAAAACGGATTCCATCTCAGAAAGCTCGATCTTTTTCTCACCTATATCTGATAATAATTCGTTTTCGAGATTTTCTCTGCTATCGATATCTTTTGACACCGACTCCTGCTCGTTTGTAGCATTCTTAAGTTTTGCAAGGATCGTGAACGCCTCGTACCGCTTTCTTTCGTCCTTTAAGGACTGGTACTTCATCGCCTGATCGCGTTCCCTCTTCAGTTTCCTCCGCTGCTGCATCACTTCAGAGAGGATGATCTCGATCCGTTCGATCCGTTCGCGCACAGTATCCAGTTCGCTGTATGCCCGATCCTTCTTCTCATCAAATTCTGCGACACCTGCGATCTCATCGATGAGTTTCCTCCGCTCAGTGGGAGTCATCTCTGTGATCCGGGTCACATCCCCCTGCATGACCACGTTGCACCCCTCTGGCCGTATTCCTGCCTTGGCGAGGTTAGCGTGTATCTCGGTGAGCGTACATGCGCGGTCATTGAAGTAGTAGTAACTGTAATACCCGCTCTGTGTCTGCCTGATCCTGCGGGTGATCTCGATCGTATCATCGTCGAGCGGAAAACTCCGGTCGCTGTTATCGAACCTGAGTGTTACCATGGCGGATTTGGTAACGCCTGTGCCACCGGTGCCTTTACCCCCTCTGCCGTTTCCATTTCCCCGCCCCTTCCCGGATCCATTCCCGTTGAATATCAGATCGGTCAGTTTCTCTGCCCGCATCGTCCTCGAACCGGATAAACCTAGCGCGAAGATGATACCATCCACTATGTTTGATTTTCCGCTACCATTCGGACCGGATATGGCAGTAAAATCGTTGAAAAATGGGATCTTCGCCTTTTTCCCGAACGATTTGAAGTTATCGAACTCTATTTCCTTGATGTGCATGTACAATCAGCCAGCGGTCAGCAGACAACGATAATATCGTCCCCCTTGCCGTGTCCCCGATGCGTCGCCGGGGTATTTTCCGCTATGATGTATTCAGTAGATTCGATCTCTTTCTCTTCTTTTGGATCGGGCGCATCTTTCTGCTGCAGATCTTCGATCAGAGACCTCTGGTAGAGTAATTCGTCCAGTATTCCAGCCATACTGACTTTCAACTCTTTCACCGTTGCCTCTATTGCAGCAATCCGGTCTTCAGCCACAGGCGGCGATCTTGCTATCTCTGCGATCGTGTGATCTCTAGCCTTCACCTTCTCTTCGAGCCGTTCAATCAAGATATCTCTTTGCTTATCCATCCATACCCCTTCTATGTATTATTCAGAGGTGAACCATCCAATTGAATGTTTTGTAGGAGTATATATAAATGTTACTGAAAGCGGGGCATCCCGCTGGTATGCTGGCGTACAGATCGCACTTCTATCTTCTCCTTCTTTCATAACAAAGCCTTAAAAATTCCTCGTTTGTAAGTCCAGCATCTTTTATTAATCCTTTCAGAAGTCCAACCTTTATTGGCTTATTTCCATGCACCGGTACAACCAATATCTCCTCTGTCCCTGCCTTCACCAGAATATGATGACTTCCCTCGATACGATCCAGGATCCACCCGGCTTTCTTGAATACGCGGATTATCTTTCTTCCCGGCCATCGAGGAAGTTTATCCACGATATCAGATCACCGCCACTTCTCGAACCAGAGCTTTATCCGGACTTTTGAGACCGCGCATCGCTCTTTCGTTTAATGTTTTCAAATACCCGGCAATTGCCTCTGTTATGTTATCTATCGCTTCTTCTATCGTGTCTCCCTGTGACCAACACCCTTTAAGAGCTGGACAATGCACAATATATCCACCATCCTCCAGATCTTCTTCAATAACAACTTGGAATTTCATTTTCTACCTCGCCATATTCTTTCTACATTTTCGAACCTATGTGTCTGTACCTCGACATCAGAGCGTGTCGAGTTGCTTGAGCAATTCCAATGCGTTTTGTTCTTGGACATCTATCCCCAAGTGTTTTGCTAGTTGCTGTGCGAATATGAGATTCTCATTTGCGTTTTCCATTCCAAAACGCCGATTTTTGAGGGCGTCTCGTTTTGCCTCGTTAGACAAGACATCACGATAAATATCCAAAATGAGATCGACCGCATATTCAACATCAAGATCAAATTCAGGACCCATACCCTTTAGTGCTTCAGCAAGAACTTTCAAGCCTCGGGCTTCGTCATGCCAGTCTGCGGAGGCTCGTTTTTGTAATATCCACCTTGAAATAGGTTGCAGTGCTTTTTCAGGCGTGTTTGACTTTAACAATGTCTCTGCCTGCCGATAGAAAATCTCGAAAAGATCGGTCGGAGGAGGTGTGGGCTTGACTTTAGAGTAAAAATAATCTGCTCGATCGAGTGCACGTAACGTTTCTTTGTAGTTCTCTTGACTTTGACGTGCCAACGCAATATTTCGGTATGCTTGTCCGACACCCCTGAAATAGCCATATCGCATGCGAGTTTCCGCCACATCTTCGAACAAGATATTAGCAGCATTTTCAAAAACCTTGTTGGCATCTTCAATACGACCCACGTTCTTTAGAGCCTTTCCTTTTTCGATTAGAAGAAGCGATAGACCGTTTTGACTCATCGCAAAGTCGTTGACCAAACCATGGCCTTTGAAAAAAGTGCTACCTCCTGAAAAAAGCTCCTCACATCTTCTTATTTCTGCAAGGAACTCTAGTTTTAGTTCACTATCGCTTTTCAAGTATTTCACGTCTTCTGCGATATCTTGATGAATCAGCAACGCCTGATAATGAAAGATCTTATAAATGGTCTCCTCATTTACGCCCCCTTCTTGGATGATATCTACTGCCTTTTGTATAAAATTTTTGGCATCTTTCTTTTTCTGGCGACGTCTTATATTGGACATGATAGCCAATGCATACGCCTTAGCATCATTAGTAGCATCTTCATAATCGTCTTGATGCTTATTAAGAATCTCTGATGCCTTGATTAAGTCATGGGGCGCCGTCTTATCTGCATGCTCAGTTTGAATTCTTAGCCGAAGATCGGGATCTAACGCGGCATTTTCATGAACTGCCGAGTAGAGTGAGTGCATCTCGCCATCCCATTTCCCTGCCTGTTCGAGCAATCTAGCACTGAGGAGTTGTATCTCCCAAGTTTCTGGTTTTTGTGGACTTGCCGACACCATAGACTCACGGAAAGTGATGAGTTTACTGTTTATCTGCACCTCGAATTTTTTTTGTGCCTTAAGGTTCCAAATTTCATTTAGATGCTCCATCCAATTGGAACTATCCCCAACAATCCTAAAATCACTGCGGGTTAAGATTGATGATACATTTTGACTTTCAAATCTTTTTGAATCTTCAAGATGGGATCGTGAATTGATTCCGGATACAAAAGACTTCCAGCCATCTTCAGATAGCAATTCCAAGGACTTTTTTGGTTCGAAGAATAACCAGTAGAATGCCTCCTCTCTTTTAGTTGATCTCAAAACAGGATAAACATCGAAATCATCCATGCAACTATAGCCCCAGAAGAACGTAGGAGTCTGTTGGAGAAGTTGTTGGAGAGTGAAAGTCTTACCACCCCCCAACCCTTGCGCAACTTGATCTAAGGCTGCCATCACAGTTTCCCTTGCATCACAAACGGATAGTTCGTTGTTATTTACCGTTTCTAAGATTGCGATACTGCCATGTATCTTGATGAGTGTGCCGCTTGAAACCGTTCTTTGGAACTGGTTATCCGCGATCATCACCGGAGGCAACGATCCGTACAAGTTCCAGTATGCAATTTCAATAAGCATATCAAAGTTTGTAGTGATAACTGTACATCCACTTCTGAGAGCGAAAGCTAATAGATAATGATTGCAGTTTGGAGATTTATCTATGAACTGCAATAGTGGCTGCAGAACAATCTTTCGGTCTGAGAATGTTCTCATAGCTATTTGCATCACCACTTCTAGGCGTAAAGTACCGCTTTCAGCATGCGGTTCAAGTAGGGCATAATCCGTCTCAAGAACCCAAGATTCCAACAGTTTTTTTGTTAGTTCCGCCCCTGATGGAAGATTTGCTGGAGGTCCCACTGATATACCAGCACCAACAAAGAAGTTGATTTTATCTCCAACAAATAAACTAATCTTACCTTGCTCAATTCTCTCAATTAGGTATTGTTTGATCTCACTGAGTTCTTGCATAATCTACACCTTGTGTTACTGATCAGTTACGCGTTTCACCTCGTAAGAATGTGCACCACAGCAGTCCCGCCTGATCCTCCGACATTGTGTGCCATCCCGACCTCTCCTGTGACCTGCCGCTTTCCTGCCTCGCCCCTTAGTTGCTGCACAATCTCAACGACCTGCTTGATACCTGTCGCGCCTACCGGATGCCCGCATGCTTTGAGACCGCCTGACGGATTCACCGGAAGATCGCCATCGAGCGCTGTTACCCCTTCCTCAGTCATCTTCCCGCCGGTGCCCTTCTCAAAGAATCCAAGATCCTCGATCGCGCATATCTCTGCTATTGTGAAGCAGTCATGCACCTCCGCAAAATCGATATCCGCTGGAGTCATCCCGGCCATTTTGTATGCGCGGGATGCGGCAGACGTGGTTGCAGCAAGCGTGGTGATATCTGCGCGGTCGTGCAGGGCTATGGTATCGGACGCCTGTGCGCTCGCTTTGATGAAGATGGGCGTGTCCGTGTACTGTCTTGCGGTCTCTGCTGGCGTAAGCACCACAGTGGCAGAGCCATCCGTGAGCGGTGAGCAGTCGAGTATGTGCAGCGGATCAGCGATCATCGTCGATCGCAGTACCGCATCGACCGTGATCTCGTTTCGGAACTGTGCTTTCGGGTTCATCGTTGCGTTGTGATGGTTCTTCACAGCCACGCTTGCAAGTTGCTCTGGCGTGGTCCCGTATTCATGGATGTGCCTCTGTGCGATCATCGCATAGAGTCCTGGGAACGTGGCGCCTGCAAAGCCCTCCCACTCCCGGTCCGCGGCTGCCGTGAGCATGTCGGTTGCCGCCTGCGCGCTGACATCAGTCATCTTCTCGACGCCAGCCGCAACCACAATATCCGCATGTCCGGATGCGATTGCAAGCACACCCATTCGGAGCGCAAGCCCGCCTGATGCACATGCCGCCTCCACGCGCGTGGATGGCGTGTGTAGACTCGCAAGACCCGCGTAATCAGCGATCAGCGACGATATATGCTCCTGCTCCACGAACCTGCCCGCGCTCATGTTCCCGACGAAGAGTTCATCGATATCCTCTCCTTGCACGCCGGCATCCTCGATCGCTGCCACGCCTGCTTCCACGAAGATGTCCCGGAACGATCGGTCCCAGAACTCCCCAAATGGTGTGCAGCCGATTCCTATGATTGCTACATCTCTTGCCATGTTGTGTCATAAGATCTTTTCTGTAATGAGGTTTTTTATGGTATCTGCGAGACTTTGTAACTACTCAGGTATGTTGATTGGTTGCCCAATTGCGATTCTGTACTTTCTGGCAAGAAAAAATAACCGCAGAGGGTGCATAGGAACGCAGAGTTTTTAACCGCTTATTTCCCATCCGCGTCCCTCTGCGCACTTTGCGGTTAAATTCCCAGTTTGGTCACAGTACCCCCACACCCCGAGTAGTTCCTGCGTGGTGAAGTCCCATGGTGGTGGTTTTAGGTACCTGGGTAGTCACAAAGTCTCGGCGAATGGAACGCAAATGCGGATGTCAGCAACGACAACCATGCCACATCCCTCGGCGAACCCATGATCCTGCAGGCGACAGCGGGAGGGGTCAGGAGAAAATTCGATCTGATCATCTTCAATTCGCCATATCTCCCGACCGCACCGGATGAGCGGGTCGATGGCTGGCTTGATTACACATGGAACGGCGGAGGCGATGGGTGGGTGGTCATCGACCGGTTTCCCGGATGGGCTCAAGCGTTTCTCGCAGACCGCGGAAGCATCCTGCTCTTGCTCTCGTCGCTGACCGGCATCGAGGCGGTGCGTGAGCGCATGACGTCGGTGGGTCTTCTGGTGCGTGAGGTGGCAAGTGTGCGATGCCCAGGCGATCGCTTGTGGTGCTGCGTGGCTCATGTCCGCCGAGTTTTTAATATGTATAACATATAATTCTTGTTGTGTTTCAATCATTGGTGTGGGTCCGTCGCTGTGGATCGACACACCTTTGCGATGGGGTTGGAGACTTCAACCGCGTATAATAATACCCCAACCTTGTCGTTGGGTCTGTCTTATATGGGATAAGGTATAGCTCATTACACATGGAGCGAAGAGAACTCTTCTCTGATCGACACATTTTAACGTTCTCGGTTGACCATTGGCAGGAGGTTACGGAGAGGCACATATAGAATCAGGAGGCTCCGAATGTGAAAACGCGATTGTACGGGCTCCGTGCGTATGTCCGGGGTTTGGTGACTTTGGATAATATGGTGGTATAAATGAAAGATGAAAGAAGAACATATAACGTGACAAGATTGGTATTTGCTGTGACGATGTTGTTGTTCTGTTTTGTCATATCAGCACAGGCTGCCGATATGGGTGAGATACACTCCGGAGAAACGAAGACTGGTAATATTGCCACTGCAGGTCAGACGGATTCTTATATCTTTTATGGTGAAGAAAATCAGACAGTGGTTATTGAGATGGCTGCGTACGGAAGTGATTTGGGACCTGCTATCTACCTTTATAGTCCGAATGGAACGCTGGAAACGAAAGTAATCGGTGGCAGTTATG
>JAYEGI010000291.1:0-9857 GCA_034659035.1 Methanobacteriota archaeon | reverse complement strand
AAAGTAGTCGGTGGCAGTTATGCTAATCGTGTTGCGATAAGGGAACACCACCTTGAGCAGACAGGAATCTATACCATAGTAGCCTCATCAAGTTGGGCCAGTCATACAACTACGACTGGGGGATATGCTTTGTCACTCATTAAGATACCTTCAACTCTTCCCCCAGGCATCTACAATCCGGTTCCAGCCAACGGAGCTACAATTACAGATCTGAACCAATCATTCGGATGTGATGCGGTAGCAGGTGCTACTGGCTATGACCTGTATTTCGGTGAAGGTGTAATTACGCCTCTGAATAAGCTGGGTGAGAATTTAACCACACTAGAGATGGCGTTTCCTGAGATGACCTTAAACAAGGTGTACTACTGGCATGTGGAAGCTCACATCCCCAATAGCACCATCCAGGGTCCTTACTGGTGGTTTAAGACCAAAGCCATACCTATCGCTAATTTCACGTATTGCCCCCCACAACCGGTTGTAACTGAAACGATAATCTTCAACGCCTCCGGTTCTTATGACCCTGATGGGGGGAACATAACAAGCTATGAATGGGACTTTGGAGATGAAAACAGTACGAACAGAGCAGAACCTGTTATCAACCATTCATATACTTTAGTAGGAGATTACATCGTGAATCTGACGATAACAGATGATGAAGAAACGAGGCGCTCAGTGAGTAAAACAATAGCAATAATGCTCCGCGGAGATCTGAACCATGATGGTCAGATTACCTCTGCCGATGCCCTGATCGCGCTCCGGATTGCAGCCAACGGCGCACACAACCCAGCAGCCGACGTAAGCGACGACAACCGTGTTACATCCCTCGACGCGCTCATGATCATGCAGGCGGCGGAAGGAGCGATCAGTCTGTGAGGGTGTCTATGAGGGGCAGCGGTGTTTTGTGCGGCAAGCCCCTCGGATTTCCCAGATTTAGAGGTTATCTCACAGATAGAGCAGTATACTCAAAAAGGAGCATTCAATTTCGTAAAATATCCAATTATGGGATAGCCTTTTCATTCGGCGGTGGAACGGTTGGGCCCCCACGTTTCACTTTCACCCCACTCATGCCAAATGGTTAATACACCCCCAAAGACAGTTTGATCTGATCACCATGAGCGAAATATCCATAGAAGAACTTCCGGGTGTCGGTCCTGCGACCGCTGAGAAGCTGAAGGATGCAGGATTTAATTCAATCGAGGCGATTGCTGTTGCATCGCCCACAGAACTTGCAGCAACCGCGGAGATAGGGGAATCTACCGCTGTTAAGATCATCGCGGCAGCACGGACCTCTGCCGATGTTGGTGGATTCGAGACCGGAGACGCCATCCTCGAGCGTAGAAAGGAGATTGGCAAACTCAAGCTTGGATGCACCGAGGTTGACAACATGATGGGCGGGGGATTCGAAACGCAGGCGATTACAGAGGTGTATGGCGAGTTTGGCTCCGGAAAGACGCAGATTGCGCATCAACTCGCAGTAAATGTACAACTGCCGGTTGGCCTGGGTGGGCTATATGGATCTGTGATCCTCATCGACACAGAGAACACATTCCGACCGGACCGTATCGCAAGCATGGTGGAAGGGGCGTCGAAGAGATACGAAACCGAGTACGATCCCGAGGAATTCTTAAAAAACATCCATGTGGCCCGTGCATACAACTCCAACCATCAGGTCCTTCTCATGGACACTGCATCCGAACTTGCGGATTCGCTCCAGGATACTGAGAGGCCGGTACGCCTCTTGATTGTGGATTCGCTGACAGCGCATTTCCGGGCAGAGTATGTCGGCAGGGGCACGCTTGCTGACCGGCAGCAGAAATTAAACAAGCATCTGCACGCGCTCATGCGATTTGGCGACCTCCACAATGCGATGGTCTTTGTGACCAATCAGGTTATGTCAAAGCCTGATGCGTTCTTCGGCGATCCGACAAAACCGATCGGAGGACACATTCTCGGGCATACCTCGACATTTCGGCTATACCTGCGGAAATCGAAAGGCGACAAGCGGGTTGCAAAACTGGTCGACTCACCCAACCTTCCGGACGGCGAGGCAATATACTCAGTGACACCAGGAGGGCTATTCGATATATGATCAAGGCTATTGCGATCGATATTGATGGCACGCTGACGCACAAGGACCGGAGCATCGACTGTCGCGCAGTTGCGTGCCTTCGCTCGCTCGATATCCCGATCGTGCTTGCCACAGGTAACGTGCTCTGCTTTGCAAGGGCGGCAGCGAAACTGATCGGAACCGGCGGACAGATTATAGCGGAGAATGGCGGCGTGATCTCGATTGAATACGATGGCAGGGAGTACTACGATGGCGATATGGATGCATGTGAGCGTGCGTTTGATGCATTGACCGAACATCTTGGTTCGCACATCCGAAAACTCGACTCAGAGTACAGGAAGACAGAGATAGCACTCCGGAGGAACTTCGATGCTCTGGATGCGCGGCAGATTGTTGGCGAGGAGATCGAGGTTGTGGATTCCGGTTACGCCATCCATCTGAAGAGCAAGGAGGTGGATAAGGGAACCGGACTCTTCCGGATAGCTGGTCTCATGGGCATCTATGCAAGCGACTTTGCTGCCATCGGGGACTCTGAAAACGATCTGCAACTGCTTGCAGCGGCTGGATTTGGAGTTGCTGTCGGAAATGCGCATCCTGTGCTTAAGGACGCTGCCGATCTCGTGACCGATGGTGAGTATGGTGCAGGCGTTGTCGAGGCGGTCAGGTATCTGGCATCTTGCAAGATTTGACCCACACCGCATTCAGACGGCGTAAACCTCAAACCCGGTTCTCATCATAATACCGGTCCAGAATCTCGACAATATTCCGCACATCACAGTCCACCCCGTTTCTCTCGAGACCGTGCCTGAACTGAAGTTCGCAACTCGGACAGGTGGTAACGACCACATCAGGATCGATCTTTCGGATGTCGTCAAGTTTCCGCTTAAATATCCTCATAGAGAGATCCGAATGCAAGAAACTATATGTGCCAGCCCCGCCGCAGCACCCATCCCCAAGTTCGACAAACTCGCTTGCAACCTTCGCAAGTATCTCACCCCCATTCCCAATACCAGCAGCGGCGAGATGACAGGGATTGTGGTATGCTGCACGGATATCCAGTTTCTTTCCTGATAACATGCTATCGTCAAGATGCTTTGCAAGAAACTCGCCGATATCATAAGTGATCGATGATACCCGCTCCGCAGCACCACCCAGTTCATCCCCACTCAGCAGTTCCCCAAATTTCTTAAGCATCATGGTGCAGGAGGCGCACGAGGTTACGATTGCGTCATATTTCTCGTCAGCAAATGCGGATACGTTCTTCCTTGCAGTCTCCTTTACCAGATCGTACAGCCCTTCTTCGATCATCGGAAGCCCGCAGCACTGCTGCTCCGGGATAAAGACGTTAAACCCGCTCTTTGTAAGCACCCGGATCATCGCTTCGGCGACCTGATCGTCGAAGAGCGCTGATGCGCACCCAACAAATACCGCGACGTTCATCGCATCCAGATTTTGTTCCTGAATACGCTCCTCGAGTTTCAGCTGTGCTCGCCTGATCTTCGGAAGCTCCCTTCCCAAGAACAGCCCTGCCGCAGGAGTTCCTATCTTCCCGAAGAACCGTGCATACTGCTCGAATCGATTGTAATTAGATGCCCACGTACGCATCGCCTGTCTGGTATATGGGAGAGGGGTCTTCTGGGAAAAGATCAGTTCTCCGATACTTGCGTGGCTCGGGCATCTGGTCGCGCACCGGAGACAGCCGAGACACGTGTCAAGCATCTTTCCGGAACGGCGCGACTCGCCATGCCCTGGATTTTCGAGTTTTCGGAATCTTGCAAGCTGTAGAAACGACCTCGAACCAGATTCTCCTTTCAGCGTGGTCGATATCGGGCAGACTGATTTGCAGTATCCACAGTTGATGCACTTTTTTTCAAATTTATTTATATATTCTGTTGGGTATTTTATATCATCCGTGATCTGCCTGTCGCTGAAGATTACATCGGCATTCAGGATGCCGTCAGGGTCAAAAATCTCCTTTATCTGCTGCATGTAATCGTATATCCGCTCACCCCACTCCTTTTTGAGAAACATCGTCCTGAGTCGCCCCATCCCATGCTCGCCGGTCATGGTGCCGTTATACTTGAATACTACGTCATAGACCCGGTCCACCAGTATAGGCAGCATATCTATGTTTTTTTGGTCGTTTAAGTTTAGCATAGGTCTTATGTGCAGATTCCCTGATCCTGCGTGCCCGTAAACTGCCGAAGTTATGTCATACTCCTCAAAGACCTCGTGCAGATCACTTATCAGTGGTGCAAGATCAGGTACGCGGACGGCAACGTCATCGATGAACGCATCTGGCTTTATGTCTTCATCGTAGTTTGTCAGGATCGGAACGAGCGCTTTTCTGACAGCCCATATCTTTTCCTGCACTTCTTCGTCATCTGATTCGGAAAAAATTAAGCATACATCATACATATCACGAATCATCTGCTCAAGATCGTCTATCTTTGATTTTCGGTCGTCGCCCTCGAATTCAACGAATAGCGCACATACATTCTCAGGTATTCCCATATCGGGATGCTCTGCCCGGACGATTTCAAGAGAGGTCGAGTCCATCATCTCGATCTTTGAGGGGGCGAGTTTCTTGATGTGCTGTACTGCATCGCCTGCATCGTATAACTTTTTGAAGTATATCGCACTGATAGCCGTTCCCGATACGATTCCGAGCACTTTCAGCCGTATTTGTGTGAAGATGCCAAGCGTTCCGACGCTTCCGGACATCAAATGTGCGATAATATTTCCGATATTGTCCTGATCAAGCATCTCCCTGATATTATACCCGCTTGCAGTTTTTACACCTCTTTTCGATTCGAGGCGTGTGATTGTATCCGTGTCGGCAAGTATCTGCTTTTTTAGATCGAGTAATCTGCGTGATATCCTGCCAGGGATGGTCTCTGCTCTGGCGGTGTCGATGATCTCGCCGTCTGCTGATACGAACTCCACATCGGTCACGTAATCATCTGTGGTTCCGTACTTCACAGACGTAGCTCCGCTTGCCTTCGTCCCGATATTTCCACCTACCATACATATCTCAGAGCTCGACGGGTCTGACGGGAGAAATAACCCTTTATCCCCGAGATAATCCTGAAGATCATTTATTATGACTCCTGGCTCCACATCCACAAAGAACTCCCCGTCTTTCTTCACAATGCCAAGAATCCGGTTCATATTCTTTGAGATATCCAGAATAATCCCCTTACCAAGGCAGCTTCCTGCAAGATTAGTTCCGGCAGCCCTTGCTGTGACGGAAATTCCAAGTTCCTTTGCCGACTTCATACACTCGCGGACATCTTCCGCATCGACCGGGCAGACCACAGCGGACGGGATGACTTGATAAATACTAGCATCGGTTGAATAGCAGTACATCGTCGCAAGATCGGTGTAAACATCACCTCGGACGTTTTGGAGTGTTTTTTTGATGTGGTTCATCCTTTATCCTCTTGATCGAAGACAATGTATCCATGATCTCTCTGAAACCTCTGAAGTCTCTAAACTCCTTACTAACATCAATCTTTCTGGCGGCTGTTCCATACTACTCCTCTCTATTTTTGTTTCCCATCCCATCAACCCATGCCTTCAAAACCCTTGAAATGCAAAGATTATAAGTCAATAAAGCGCATACATCGAGGCATACATGTTCGATCCACAAACACTCGTCGTCCCTGACGGCACCATGATGGAGGAGCGTACCATTGTGGTTGACGGCGGTGCGATCATCGGTGGCAGCACCATCATCGAATACGGCATCATCGCAGATGAGATCACGGTCGGTGAGCATGCGAAGATCTACGGCGAGGTCTCTGCACGTTCGGATATTTACATCGACCGCAGGTCTGAGATCGGAGGCACTGTGCGTGCGAATGGCGATGCCCACCTTGGTGAGTTTACGAAGATCGATGGTAAACTCGCTGTTACAGGCGATCTTGACATCGGGGACCATGTATCAATCAAGGACGGATTCGAGGCGAGGGGCTGGATCACGATCAGAAACCCGATACCACTCATCATCTTCCTGTATCTGTACCTGAGTGAGTTGATACGCAGCGGCAAGGACGAAGAGGTGGAAAGAGCATTGGAGGATCTATTTTCCGATGCCCAGATGATGGTACTGCCTGCCAAATCCAGAATCACACTCAGCGCGATCGAGACCGACAAGTCCGCATATATCGGAGACGACTGCCGGCTGCAAGGCAATATCCGTGCAGAATCGGTAGCTATGGGCAGCAACACAACCTTATTCGGAAGCATCAGGGCTAAAGATGTCACGATCAATGAAAATTGTACGGTTCATGGGAATATCGACGCGAGTGGCAACGTCAGCATCGGTAGTGGCAACCACGTACTTGGCGATCTCCGTGCACGGGCTATCAATATACATCGCAGCGCGGTAGTGGATGGCACGATGGACGCACCCCGCGGCATCGTTGTAGGGGATACTGCAAGCGAGGTGGAAGAAGCAAGAAAGTCAGAAGCGGTCAGAAAGTCGAAAGAAGTAAAAACTCCGAAAAATGTGGGAAAGCCGGAAACGGAAGCAAAAGTAGAGGTAGTGAGAGCGAAGGATAAGAAACATGCAATATCCGGCAGAAATAGAGGGAAAAAGCAGTTTGCAAGACCGCGAAGCAGGAGAGACAAACGCAGTAGGGCGAAGGGGCATGGGCGTGGACAGAGATATTACGTACGAGGACGTGGCGCAGAGCGTCGTTGACCTGCTTCTGAGGGCTGAGACCCGGCTTCCCGACGACGTGACGGCAGCACTAACGGCCGCGCACAGGCGCGAGACCGACCCCATCGCAAGAGCGCAGATCGAGGCGATTCTTGAGAACATCGAACTCGCAGCGGTGCGAAAGGTTCCGATCTGTCAGGATACCGGGATATTGATATTCTTTGTCGAGATCGGAAGAGATTGCACAATTAATTTTGACATTAAGGATGCGATACGTGACGGTGTTACAAAAGCTACCGAGATCATACCGCTCCGACCAAACGCGGTGCATCCGGTAACGAGAGAGCCGTCCGGAAACGTTGGAATCGGACTTCCTGACATCATTCTCGATATCAATGAGGGCGACCGCATAAGGATTACGGTGATGCCGAAAGGTGCCGGAAGCGAGAATGTGGGACGGCTTGCGATGCTTAACCCCTCCCAGGTAGCGGATATTAAGCGATTTGTCCTCGAGACAATCGTAGATGCTGGAGGGAAGCCGTGCCCCCCGATTGTTGTTGGTGTCGGGATCGGTGGATCCTTTGACAAGGTGGCCCGCCTTGCAAAGAAGGCGCTACTGCGTGAAATCTACGATAACGCCTCCGGCGTCGACGCTTGCGTTAACGGCTCTACCATCAATGGTTGCATTGTGGACGATTTCGAGCGGGAGCTACTCGATGCGATCAATTCACTTGGCATCGGCACGATGGGGCTTGGTGGAGATATTACCGCGCTTGCCGTGCATGTCGAGTATGCGCACTGCCACACCGCATCACTTCCCGTTGCTGTGAATATCCAGTGTTGGGCGAACCGAAGAGCGAGCGTGGAACTCGGTAGGTGATCTTTCCGGCGTCTCGTAGCTTCATTAGACCACTTCGCATCCCGAACCCGACACAACTCACCCAAACTCACGCGACAGTTAAGATGAGAAACAGGATGATACAGATACACAAATGTTCGAACCAGCCTGCCGCGAGATCCTTCTGCAGATCCTGAATCACGAGATAACGAGCGATCGCGAGCTTGATTCCGCCAAGAAACGCGTCAGCGCAAAGTATAAACTCCCGAGTCTGCCAAAGAATTCGGAGATCCTTCTGCTCTGCTCTGCGGATGAGCGCGTCCGCGCGATTCATCTGCTGCAGCGAAAGTCGGTCCGCACGATATCCGGCGTTGCCGTGGTTGCGGTGATGACCTCGCCGTATCCGTGTCCGCATGGCGCATGCATCCCGTGCCCGGGCGGTCCTGCATCCGCATTTCGGACACCACAGAGCTACATGGGACGGGAACCTGCCACGATGCGTGCGATCCAGTGCGACTACGATCCGTACGAGCAGGTGTCAGTCAGGCTGCGGCAGTTGCAGAGCATCGGGCATCCGGTCGACAAGGTTGAACTGATCGTGATGGGCGGGACATTTACAGCCCGCCCTCTGGATTACCAGCAGTGGTTCGTCGGGCGGTCGATTTCGGCTATGAACGATTTCGGCGGCGCGGGTGTGGCGGACCCGGAAGTACGTTCTGAAAATCAAGTGATTTATAACCGCGGAGGGCGCAGAGGAACGCAGAGTTTCAAGACCGTTTTCAGCCCTCTGCATGACTCTGCGGTAGAATCTAAGGGTATGGCGAGCTCACTGGAAAAATCGATAGTGCAGGACATATCGATTCCAACGGAAAATTCGACATTGCCCGAGCAGGATAGTGATCTTGAATCCGTAATTACCACAAACGAGACTGCCATAGTCAGGAACATCGGAATCACCTTTGAAACCCGCCCTGACTATCTATCCACAGTGGAGATCGACCGTCTGCTCGAGATGGGCGCAACAAAGGTGGAAGTCGGGGTTCAGAGCGTCTATGACCGTGTGCTCGAGAAGATCAATCGCGGGCATACCGTGCAGGATGCAATCGCAGCCAACAAGCGTCTGCGCGACAGCGGGCTTAAGGTCGGATTCCATATAATGGTCGGGCTTCCCGGATCTGATGCCAGCGATGACCGGAACATGTTTAAGACGCTTTTTAGCGATTCCGCATTCTGCCCGGACCATCTGAAGATATATCCCACGCTCGTCACCGAGGGAACCGTGCTCCACCAGTGGTGGAAGGATGAGAGCTACCACTCGCTTGACAACGACTCCGCAATCAGGCTGCTCGCAGATATCAAGAGCATGCTTCCGAAGTGGGTACGGCTGCAGCGGATCCAGCGGGACATTCCCGCGCAACAGATCGCGGCAGGCGTCACAAAGAGCAATATCCGCCAGCTTGCAGAAGAGCGTCTCAGATCGATGGGTGGGTCATGCAGATGTATCAGGTGCCGCGAGGTCGGACATGCGTCACTGCGCGGAAGGACGCCTGATACGATTGAACTATTGGTCGAGACATATCGTGCATGTGGCGGAACCGAGCACTTCATATCGTTTGAAGATCGGGGAAACAATATCTTAATCGGCTTTCTGCGGCTGCGGTTCCCGGACTCTCCGCACAGGATTGAACTCGCAAGCGCTGCTCTCGTACGTGAACTGGTGGTGTACGGGCGGATGGTGTCATTGGGTGCGGAATCCAGCCCTGGCAAGGACCAGTGGCAGCACAGGGGCTATGGGCGTGAACTGCTCACTGCTGCAGAGGATATTGCATCAGGACACGGATTTTCAAAAACCGCTGTTACAAGTGGTATCGGTGTGCGCGAGTATTACAGGACGCGCGGGTATGTACGCGAGGGCGCATATATGGTGAAGTACCTTTAACCGGGCCAGGTTCCGTACTGAAACCCAAGAGCGATCGCGAGTATGCCTGCGACAACAGCGAGTATAACTATGGTCTTTGGATTGATGCGCACCGCGGTCTCGTCTGCATCGTAATATCTCATCAGACCCGCAGAAGACATGAGTCCACTGCCGCTTTCTTTCTTTTTAGCCATTGTGTTATTCTCTCTGGCGATGTCACATAAACGTTTCCGCCTCACCGGCTTTGGGACAATATTACTCGACCGACCCACTCACAACTTCGCCGTGAGCTTACCCACTCGATGCCGCAGAACACTTTTACAAATATGCTCATCCACAAATATGTTAAGTCGGGCATTTCCTTCGC
>JAYEGI010000290.1:0-6928 GCA_034659035.1 Methanobacteriota archaeon | reverse complement strand
CGAATCGATGGGGATACATCTGAATATGTCACTATTGTATAATATATATTTAAATCATGGATGCGATCCGAATATCAAACGGGAACGGTTAATGGAGGGCTGGGTTGCTTAACCGAACACACATGGAGGCGTAACTTACTATCAGGCATAACCAACCATCCAATAAGACAATCCAATGGTAGAAAAAACGCTTTGCCAAAACTTTCTACTGCAGCAACTCTGAAAGGTATTTTCCCACCATTCCGAGCTGTAACTTTCAAATTCAATGCCATTTTACCAATGGATTGACCATTGTATCCTTCAAATAAAGTCCAATAGGCAAACATCGATACTCCGTGAACTCCAAAACCGGTCATGCTGATAAAGCCAACGTCCCAAAGAAATCCTAAAGAATTTGCAATAATATCCGACAAAGCGCCTACCAACAAGATATCAATTATCCACGCCCAGAATCTACTTTCCCACTTAGCCAAATATATTGTCTCCATATTCCTTGACTTTTTCTACAAATAAGATTATTTTTAACATTTTTTTTATTCCAAAGGTGTTCCGAATCTGGTTGCATGCAACATAGTAATACCCAAACTTACTTATCCTGTCTATTCAGTGTTATGTCCGAACGTAACTCACCCATATGTCCTTCCGGACGAATTTCAATCACCGCATACCCTTTTCAGTCCTCTCTGCATTAAGTCTTTCGACCCCCAAAATCCTTCCACCACGCGACCAGCCCGACCTCGGGCATACACCAGGTCAATCTCCCGAAGCCACTATACCCCACACGTAAGCACAGGGCTTGTGCATTGCAATTTACCCTTTCGCGCATAATCTTTGCGTCCCGATGTGTTTCCCCACAACTTCCCAGCCATGACCAACCGAGCCATGATACCATCCGGGAGCCCATAGATGGTCTGTGCACCATTCCTTACTGCTCGATCTGCTCCTGATCTTCCTGCCTATAAAACCCGATAGTAATACTTCGGAGGGTTTTATATGAACAGATGAACATGATCCGCATTCGTGAATCTTGTCGATGATCTCAATCTATATATGACCTTCACTCGCAGTAAAAACAAATATACCATGACCGCACCCAGACTAACCAACCATGAAGATCACGATCGTCTCCCCTGAACTCTACACGTATGGCTCGATGGTGATCGGCGGAATCCTTCAAGATGCCGGATTCGACGTAACGCTCACCAAAAATACGGAGGTCAGCGCGGACACTGATATAATACTACTGAGCCTGTACTCGACACTCCACCTCCTCGACAGCAGGATCAGGGACTTCGCAGAGAAGAGCGGCAAACCGATCTATGTTGGCGGTCCGATCAGCGCGTATCCGGACATCATTCTTGGAGAACTGGATGTGGACGGCGTCATCGTTGGGGAAGGCGAGGAGTCAACGCTTGAACTACTAAACAACGGAGTTTCGGAAGATATCTCCGGAATCGCATTCAGAAACGATGGAGAGATCATCCGAACCGAGCCCAAACCTGCAAAACTTGATAGACCGATGCCGCTTATACCGGCTGACATCAGTGACCAGAGTATCAGGGGCGCGAATGTATATATCGAGACGCACAGGGGTTGCATCGGGGCATGTGGCTTCTGTCAGGTCCCGGCGTTCTTTGGAAGGAAGATTCGGAGCCGGGAGATTGCAGACATCATCGCAGAGATAAAGGAGTTTAAGCGGTGCGGCGTTCAGAGGATCGCGATCAGTGGCGGGACGAGTTCACTGTACCAGTACGACCAGCATAAAAAATCGGTCAATGTGAGCGCGTTTATCGAACTGCTGCAAGCGATCGCAGAGGTGATGGGGGGTAGAAACGTCTCGGTTCCCGACATCAGGGTTGATTATGTCAATGAAGAGATGCTCCATGCGATCCACGACTTCACAATGGGGTGGGTCTATTATGGGATCGAGTCAGGAAGCAACAAGATGCTCAAAGAGATGCGGAAAGGGGTTGATATGGAGAATAACGTTTATGCGATCGAACTTGCGCAACAGTGCGACGTGAAGGTTGCAGGAAGTTTCATCGTCGGCTATCCGGGCGAGACCGCTGAGGATTACCAGTTGACAAAGGATCTCATCGAGGATACGTTCCTGGATGATGTCTTTATAAGCATCGCAGAGCCGATCCCGGAGACTCATCTTGCAGATCTCGTACTAAAAACAGATGATTCGGAGAACCCGACGTTTATTACACATACTGGAGAGTATAAAGCACTGAAAATGACAGAGAGCGAGGCGCGGTGCTTCGATCTCACGCTTCATGCCCAGATGTGCAAGTCAATGCCAGGTCTCCTGACCGATCAACTGTATCAGGCGTGTCTCGATGATGCCAGACAGCAGGGGAGCGATGTGCGTGCGGTAACGAGACTGCTGCAGAAGTACCGCGGGAGATAAAAAACGTAACTACTCAGGTATGTTGATTGGTTGCCCGATTGCGATTCTGTACTTTCTGGCAAGAAAAATAACCGCGGAGGGCGCAGAGGAACGCTAGAAGCACTTAACTGTTTATTTCCTCTCTGCGCCTCTCTGCGCCTCTCTGCGTACTCTGCGGTTAAATTCCCTGTTGGTTGCAGTATGCTCCAGGTCTTGGAGAGTTCCTACATAGTGAAGTCCCCTGAATAGTGGTTTTAGGTACCTGAGTAGTTACATTTTATCCAAGTTACTCGAGCATGATGGCGGAACTGCATCCGGATTCTTAGACGGTGTCAGTCACAGCCAGCCGTGATGGCCCCAGCAGTTCCGGAGAGAGCCCTGCATCGAGATGTGCCTGCATAACCGTGTCCAGCAGATCCTCGCACCCGGAAGCGAAATGCAGGTGTGATATGCACGAGCAGTCAGTGCAGCCGAATCCCAGGACTGGTTCGCATGCGAGAACAACCCCCTTCGCGACAGCGCATTCGAGATCCTGATTGGTTGATGATGCCACTGCGCACCGAAACGATGTGAGCGGAAGCAGATGATCGATATGCCACTTTCGGGTCATATTCCTGCCGCATAACACATCCAAATGGCGGTATATCCGTTTGAAGCCGCCAGACCCGCGGGCTGACCCCGTATATGCATAATACCCACTCTCAAGATGTAAAATCCCAAGTCTTCCCACCTCCTGAGAAGTACTTTCGCGCAACTGCAGGATCAGCGTGTAGATCCCTTTGTCATAACTCGGATTCAAAGTCCTCTATAGTATAATTGAAGTTCGCTCTGCCGTTTATAGTGAACATCTCCTTTGTCAGAAGCCAGTATATCATTGCAAGCGATTTTCTTCCCTTGTTATTGGTCGGGATCACCAGGTCCACATTCGATGTCGAGTTGTTGGTATCGCACAACCCGATAACCGGAATGCCGATGCTGACGGCCTCTGTAATCGCCTGTGCATCACCGGTCGGATCGGTCGCCACAACGATCTGGGGTTCGATATAGTGGGCATACTGCGGGTTGGTCAGCGTGCCAGGCACAAATCTGCCAGTGATTGCAACCGCGCCGGCAATTTTTGCAAATATGCCTGAAGGACGTTGTCCATACTGACGCGCTGATATGACAAGGATCTTCTGTGGCGGGTATCGCGCAAGCAGTTGGGACGCTTGCCGGATGCGTTTATCGGTCGTCTCCACGTCAAGCACGTACAGTCCATCGGTGCGAACCCGGTAGATGAACCGGTGCATGTCTCCGGTCTTCTGCTGGGTGCCGATATGGATTCCAGCAGCAAGATACTCCTCGAGTGGCACAATTGGCTCGTACGTTATCTCATTTTGTCCGTTGTTTTCTTCATCCAAGCAATTCACCTATGTTATCGTGTTCGATTTTGTAACATCTGGAGGATCAAGGGATATATACTTTATCATCAGTTGAGGCTGTCTCTGGCGATTTGGTTCTGGGTCGAAGTGTTATCTTATATCTATCTTGAAGTAGATTTACTTCCTTCTGGTTTTTATTTTCTTGACGCTCAAAAATGAGATGATGGCTATTACTAAAACCACTGCTATTGTTAGTGGCATTACAAAATTAGACTCTTCTTCACGAGATGGATAATACCTGGGCTTGGGGAAAGTAATGTTATTCAAAAATGTATCTTCATCAAAGCCAACAATTCCGCTTTCATTAAATGCTGCCACTTTGAAAGTGTGTTTCCCAGGAGTTAAAACCACCTCATGTGGAGACCAATCTTCTATTTTTATTCCGTCTAAAAATCCCGTGACCGTAACATTGCCAGTGGCGTTCTCAATCTCATAACCTAATGTATTGTAGAACAATGCCCCATAATTCGGTTTCTCGTCCTTTGGCCTTTTCCAAGGAATAGTTACTGCGGACTCTCCTTTAAAACTTGGAACCGTATAATACGTCTGATTCACATCAACGATTAACTCATCAGAGATGCGATTTCCCATAGCATCTATAGCCACTATTTTTATATGATGCTCTCCAACCGGAAGGCTTATTTTTCCTGATTCTATATATCCGAAGTTCATACCATCTACAAATACTTGTATCATGCGCTCATCTGATACTTCATAATAAACGGTGCCATTTTTGACCTCGGCGCTCACTTTTGGCGGAATTAAATCGTGTGTGCTTGCAAGAGTGTAAACACCAGCAGCAACAAATTCCGCACAATCCTTTGCCAAAGAAAAGTTGAGGATATCGATGGTGTCATTTGGTGTGTCCCAAAAGATGTGGCTGCCACAATCGCAAAGTCTGACAGATGGTATACTTTCCTCCAAAAAACGCCATTCGTCACTTCCGAGTTCTCTGCCTTCCCGTTTATACACGTTGCCTTTCGAAATAAAAACATCTTCGAGCCAACTGCACTGGGGTGAATAAGTCATAAATAATTTATCCCCGTACGCGACACAATCGAGATTTACCATAACTACAATATTATCCTTATCTTCGTGATTGTCCAACCAATTTTTGCTTCCTACCAATCCAAACTCTTCGGCAGAGAATGCGATAAAGTAAATCGTCCTGTTGAAAGATTCATTTTGAAGCGCTCTTGCGATTTCAAGCATAACGGCAACGCCGCCCGCATTATCATCCGCTCCCGGGCAGTCATGACACTTGGCATCATAATGCGCACCAATTATTATGATTTGATTGCTTGCCCCTTCTTTGATTCCAATGACATTACGCGTGGTTAAATTCCGTGGCTTCACTCTTCCTGATTTGAATGAGAACTCCTCGAAGTGAGCATCCAAGCCACATTCTTCCATTTTTTCTTTTATATAGATCGCTGCTTTACCATCTTCCAGTCCAACCAGTCTTTTATACTGTGTTAACTGTTCTGTAATGTTCTCTATATTCGATTGGTCGACTTGCAATGCGGATGCTGTAGTCGAACATACGGAAAGGGACAAGAAGAGAACGATTCCAATATACATTGTTGATTTTAGTTCTTTATTCATTTTATAGCTCCCATATTCTTTAAATGACCTGTTATTAGCCAAAAAAAGAAAAAAAGGGATTCTGTGTATGGCAAGATACGATCTTGCCATTGACATTACCCCTTTATCCGGATATCACACACTATGTCAACTTGATATCGCCAATGTCAGTGGCGCTCTCACTGCCCTCGCTGCAATAGATCGTGTAATGGTAATCCCCAGGGCCGCTTGGCGACCATAGTACCACTATTGTTCCGTCATCGCTGTCATCAACTACCAGCTGGTCGCGTATCGATTTGTCATCGGTTGAACCATCCGGACCCGTCAGTTTAAAGTACGCGGTCTTGCGCAACACATCAGGTGTGTCTATATAGTCATAGTCTGTCACGATCCTGTACGTTTGACCCGACACATACGGTCGGTTATGATCAACCGCATCAGCCGTGCAGGTGATACCACCCGTTTCATCAACGGTCAACTGTCCACCGCTTAGTTCTATAGACCGGGTTCCTTCCTCACCAGCCATAGCCGGCGCAATTACCGCTGCTATGAGCAGCGCAGCAAGCAACGCTGTTATGGCTGCTATTCCGATTCCTTTCGATTTCGTTGTTCTGTTCATGTTGTTTCCTCCTTTGTGTTCTGTGTTCTATCTCCCCCGGAGGCACGACCAAAACCTTAAGTAATCATAAGGCGCAAGATTGATCATGCCTTCGGGCGATTTCTTTGGGGTTCAATCGTTCGTGGAATGTTTCGGTTGAACCCCACATGACACACTTATTATGCCATGCGTCTTACTGTAAAACACATAGTATAAATACTTTACGTCAGGTCAGTCTACCATGCAATATGCATTTGTTTATATGCTCATCTATTCGTAAAATAAAACCGATGTACTATAAATAGAAAATATCTATTGATATTTCGACAGATAAGAGCAATGTTGGTGAAGTGATCAAAACAGTTGGGACCAGTTTTTAATAGGGCACAGTATTCATGCTCGGATGATCCGTAGTAAGTCTTAATAAAAACATCCCCCATCCAATCGTACATGCCTAAACGAAAACTGATCCTCGAAATTGACATCGACGATGACGCAGGGGGCAGCATTGAAGATCTCGAACGGGAGATTCTTGCCCAAAACATCTGCGGGCAGGCGGCAAAGAAATATCTCGATAGTTTGCAGGATGATATGACACAACAAGTGGAAATAAGGAAGGGGGGCAAAAAAGTACACATAAAAACACCCCATTTTGAATTTAACTTCCATGCAAAGAGAATGCTCGATGAAACGGGGAAAAAACGTTCATAGTGCCTTATTTGCACAACCGATATAAAAATCCACTCGATTCCATACATTACCCTTCCTGGAAATATCTGTGCACAATAGTCTCGTTTTCGGAGGCGTCTTTTCTGATTGACATCTTGCAGGGGGTTAAAGTGAGTTCTTCCAAGTTAAAGAAAATATTCTATGAAAATAAGACACTGCCAATAAGAAATCCGATTTATTCGCAATACAACGGTCAAACGATCG
>JAYEGI010000289.1:0-6939 GCA_034659035.1 Methanobacteriota archaeon | reverse complement strand
CCATGGTATGAAACGCTTATCAACATTTGCAGCTTAAGATACCCCATGAACGTCTTGATCGACAAATCAGAGATCGCAGGCACGATCCCTGCGCCGCCATCCAAGAGCTACACCCACCGGGCGATCGTGATCGCCTCGTTGTCCACCGAGTCCGAGATCGCATACCCGCTGTTATCAGCAGACACAGAAGCAACGATAGCAGCAGCAAGGGCTATCGGCGCTGATGTGACCATCTCGGATAACCGGCTTCTCATACGCGGCGTCCCGCGCCCGGTAGTGCCCGGTAACGTGATCGATGTCTTAAACTCAGGAACGACGCTCCGGTTCTTCACAGCGATAACATCGCTTGCACGGGGCACAAGTGTACTGACCGGTGACGCATCCATCCGGACGCGCCCGAATACCCCGCTTCTACGTGCGCTCTCTGATCTCGGTGCGGATGCATTCTCGACAAAGGAGGATGGAACCGCCCCAATTGTCGTGCAGGGACCGCTTAGAGGAGGGAGAACCCGGATAAGAGGTTCCATCAGTTCGCAGTTCATATCAGCACTCCTGATCGCATGTCCGCTTGCAGAGGAGGATTCCACAATCGAGATCGAGGGCGAACTGAAGTCGAGACCATACGTAGATGTCACGCTCGAAGTGCTCCAGGAAGCAGGGATCGAGATCAGGGAGAATGATTTGGATTCGGGGTTCCTGGTAAAGGGCGGTCAGAGATTCGATCTCAAGAAATACACGGTACCCGGGGATTTCTCTTCGTCCTCATACCTGCTCGCCGCGGGCGCTCTTGTTGGCGAACATGTCACGATCCGGAATCTGTACCGGTCCGCACAGGGGGATTCCGCGATCATCCCAATCCTGGCAGAGATGGGCGCGGAGATCGCATGGGATCAGGAGAAAGGCGAGGTAACAATTACAAGAAGCGACCTGCACGGCGTCACCGTCGATGTTGGCAAGACGCCCGATCTCGTGCCGACGCTTGCGGTGCTCGGAGCGTGCGCATCAGGCGAGATGCGGATCGTGAATGCGAGCCATGTCAGGTACAAGGAGACAGACCGGCTCCGTGCGATGGCTGTTGAACTTACGAAGATGGGTGTCGATATCACAGAGACAGAGGATGAACTGCATATCCGCGGCGGAGGGATTCATGACGCGAGACTCCACGGCTGGGACGATCACAGGATTGTGATGGCGCTAACGGTCGCAGGGATGGTGGCAGGGGGTACAGAGATCGATACCGCGGAGTCGGTCGCGGTCTCGTATCCAGGATTCTTTGAGGCGGTGGAGGAGTTAGGTGTGCGGGCTAAGAAAGTTTGAATACGGATTTAAGCCGGCAATATACTTCCGCTTGCGATTTCCATCCTGAAATGGGTACTGGTGATGCGAATGTCAAGGATATATCTAGCAGGTCCGTTATTTTCGGAATCCGAAAAGCAATACAATGAATATTTGGGTAAATATCTCGAAGATATGGGTTTTGAGACATTTCTGCCACAACGTGATGGGCATAAGTTATCAGAATTATTGGCAAATGGTGAATCTGAATCGTTTGCCATGAGCAAAATTTTTAAGCGAGATATTAGTGAAATCCAAAAGTCCGATATTGTGATTTTTGTTATGGATGGCAGAGTCCCGGATGAGGGAGCATGCGTTGAGATCGGGTACGCTTATGCTACAGGGAAAGAATGTATTGGCCTTAAAACGGACTCAAGAACACTTATGTCAAACCTAGATAACCCTATGATTTTGGGTGCTCTAAAGGATCGAATTGCAAAAAATCTCAAAGAACTGGAAGATTTTCTTATCTCGCCATAGGGTCAGCGTATAATTAAGTTGAACGTATGTGTTTAGCTAACCACGAGATTACACTGATTTCCACAAGATTTCTATGTCAATCTCGTGTAATCTCGTGTAATCTCGTGGTTTTTCCACCTCAGCTAAACATGTACAGTTGAACAAAATCAACGATTGTGGTGCATTGCTTCCGTTGGTCAAACATATATGCGGGAAACGGTAACCAAAATCGAGTCTTTTTATTATTTTCTGGGAACGTCGGATTGTCTTACGCAACCACAACTGACATAATGGAGCACTATCAATCTGAAAAGTCGTTTACACCGCTAATCTGTGTCCATCTGCGTTAATCTGTGGCTGATACTATGTTAGCCACAAATCAACACCGATTTCACTGATTACCCCCATCTAACCATATTTGTATTTGCCGGGTTGGCGCCATGGTTTCAACCGATCGGAACAAATTAAAAAGTCTCCCGAAATCCGCGTCGCCCTCGGTAAATGTACCCCCCCCCCCACATTCAACCCACTGATACCCCATCTTATAGTTCGATGTGGGGCGGATAGGACTTGAAGAGCTTAACATGATCTCGAGCGCGTTTAAACAAATACCATCACAATCTCTTCTCCCATTTCGCAAGATTCAGAACCTCTGAAAGTGACTTCCCGCGCTTGATCTCCGATCGTATCCGAAGTTCAGTCTTGTAAACCTCTTTGGAACGCCTTGCAATCTCATAAGCCCGCTCCTTTGGAATCACAACTACACCACTGTCATCACCAATAATATAGTCCCCATCTCGCACAACCTGCCCACCACACACAATCTCCACGCCGATCTCCCCATATCCCTTCGGATCGCCTGCGTTTGGAACGATTGCACGTGCAAATATAGGGTAATCAAACTTCCTGATCTCATCCACATCCCTTACCGCGCCATCGATCACGACGCCATCGATCTTCCGGTTCATGCAACTGAGCGTCGCAAGTCCACCCCATGGCGCAACATCCGCGTGTCCGTTGTCGATCACGATTATATTGCCGCTGTCTGCGCGGTCGATCGCTTCGACAGGTTTTGCCCAGTCCCCTGGAAGCGTCCGGACCGTGATTGCCCTCCCGACGATCTTGTGACCGACGCATATCGGCAGTATCCCTTTCATCGCGCCTTTGCGATGCATCGCATCCGATACGTTCGGCGCAGATACCTCTCGTAACAGTTCGACCACTGCCCCATCAGACGGCTGTTTTCCGGCTGGCTTTGCGAAGTCTGCAGACACGGCCGTTGACCCCTGGTCGATCGCATCGCGGATCGCCTCTGCCGAGGAAACGGCATCGTCAGAACGCGTGATCGCACCGCCGACGATGATAACATCGGCACCTAGAGACGCGGCTTTGGCAGCATCCTCCGAATCAAGACCGCCAGCGACCGCAACCTTAACCTCGGTCCCAACCGCATCTGCCACTTCTTTGAGGACTGCGAGCGCATCCATGCCCATCATCTGCTGATCAATCCCGACGTGGACGCAGATGCACTCGATCCCGAGTTCTTCGAGTTTCTTTGCGCGATTTATCGGATCATCCACAGATAAGAGGTCAGCCATCAGTGCTACACCATACTTTCTCGCAGAACGCACCGCATCCTCAATCGTTGAGTCGTCAGCACCCCCAAGGATGGCGACGATGTCAGCGCCTGATTTTGCAGCTATCTCGACCTCGATCGCTCCGGTGTCCATCGTCTTCATGTCAGCGACGATATCATGATCCGGAAACGCTTTCTTAAGCGCACGCACCGCAGCCATACCCTCGCTCTTGACAAGCGGGGTTCCTACCTCGATTAAGTCTATGTACTCGGCGGCTTCCTCTGCAATCCGGATCGCACGGTCGATCTCCAGCAGGTCGAGTGCGAGCTGGAGTTTCTTGCGTGACATATCTTATTCTGGGGTGTGGGGGGGCATAAAGTATATCTTGTATATAGGGGATTTTTGAGTCTTGTTAATCTCTTCCGGTCGGTTAAAAACATGACGCCAATCCTGTAAACACTGGTGTGGTTGGACTTCCGGAATCAGTGAAATCGGTGAAATCGGTGTTAATCTGTGGCTAAAAGTTTTATTTGCAACTGATTAACGTAGATTACGTAGATTAACGGCGTAAATATCTTTTTAGATCGATAGTGCCACATTCTGGCAGTTATACTTATATAAGACAATTCGACGTTCCCGGAAAATAATAAAAAGTCTCGGATTTTTGAAGATGGGTGCCCGTACCGCCCGTATCGATTTATAAAGATGTACGTCAAAAATAGCGGCATGATCGAAAAAATCCTGAAGCTGAAACAGGAAAAAAACGCAGTTATCCTTGCTCATAACTACGAGCGTCCTGAGATTCAGGATATCGCCGACTTCATTGGCGATTCGCTCGCGTTAAGCGTTGAAGCGTCCCTGACCGATGCTGATGTGATCCTCTTCTGCGGCGTCGATTTCATGGCAGAGTCCGCAGCCATTCTAAGTCCGGATAAGACTGTCCTGATCCCTGATACGGATGCCAAATGCCCGATGGCTGCGATGATCACAGAGCAGGAACTGATCGAGATGAAGCAGAGACATCCGGATGCCTGTGTGGTATGCTATGTGAACACAAGCGCAGCAGTGAAGGCAGAGAGTGATATCTGCTGCACGTCAGCAAACGCTGTTGAGGTCGTGGAGTCTCTCGACTGCGATCGGATCATCTTTGTGCCTGATAAGAATCTCGCACACTATGCTGCCAGATTCACAGAGAAGAAGATCATACCATGGGACGGGTACTGCCATACGCACCACCAGATACTGCCGTACGACATCACGTATGCGAAGCAGAGACACCCTGATGCAGAGGTACTCGTACATCCTGAATGTAGACCAGAGGTGATCGATCTTGCGGATAGGGCGTATGGTACTGAAGGGATGGTTAAGTATGTAAGGGATTCGTATTCTGATGAGTTCATCATCGGTACCGAGTCCGGGATGTTGCACCGGCTGGAGAAGGAATTTCCATCGAAACGATTCTATGCGGTCTCTGATTACACGATCTGTCCTGCTATGAAGATGGTTACGCTTTCAGAGGTGGCCCGTTCGCTTGAGAATCTTGAATACGTGGTTGCTATACCTGGCGATGTGCAGAAGAAGGCGAAGGATGCACTCGACCGGATGATCGAGGTTAAGAGGAGGCATTGATTGCTCAGTCTGCTCCGCACCGGCAACTGCGCGATGGCGGGCTTTGCAGCAGTCGTCGGTGCAGGGATCGTCTGCGGCATAACAGAGCTGCCGATTCTGGGAGCGGTACTTCTATTCTCCTTATTCTCTTCTGTCTTTCTTATAACAGGCGCAGGAAACGCGATCAATGATTACTTCGATGCGGACATCGATGCGATCAACAAGCCGATGCGCCCGATACCTTCAGGACGGGTAAGCAGGCATGCAGCACTATATCTCTCGCTCTCCCTCTTCGGACTCGGAATCGCATTGGCATACACCATCAACATCATCTGCTTCGCAATCGCTCTTGTAAACTCCCTGATGCTCATCGCCTATGCCCGCAATCTGAAGCGCACAGCGCTTGCCGGGAATATCTCTGTCGGGTACTTAACAGGATCCACGTTCCTGTACGGAGGTGCGCTCTTTGGAATCCCGGGTCTCGTCCGAATGTCCGGACTCTTTGCGCTTGCGATGCTTGCAACGATCGCACGCGAGATCGCAAAGGATATCGAGGACATCGATGGCGACTCAGCTATGGGGCTTGATACGCTTCCAATCCGCATCGGATCGGGACGTGCCGGATATGCCGCATCCGCGTTTGGAGTGATCGCAGTACTGTTAAGCCCGGTCCCGTATCTCTCGCTCGGATTCTCTGCCTGGTATCTCGCCGTAGTGATGTTCGCGGATCTCTGCTTCCTGATTGCGATACTGCGGCTGAGGAGTGGTGATGCCGCAAGTTCGTCGAGACTGTTTAAGCGGGCGATGATGGTGGCACTTGCAGCGTTCGTGGTCGGGAGCGTTGGCGGCGGCGCGTGGACTTGGGTGGCGATCGGATATCCGGGCGCGGGAGTAAGTTGACACGCGCACTTGGCAGCGTATTCGGTAGGATGTAGAGCGGGGTCGATTCCACGCCCCTTCCTGTATTGACAGTCTCACTCAGGGGGGTTATGTAGGAGGGGTTCTGATTTATTACGCATGAGACAAGGAGAGCTCTGCCACGATCTATGCATGGATTTGTTGTTGGCTGAGTGCATGCAAGACATCGATGCCGCCAGACTGGATGCGAAAACGCAATGTGCATGCCTTTACTTAAGTCCGGGGTTTAGTGACTTCAGGAGACGTACATGATGATTTCGCATGTGGGGGGTCGAGATGGTTGTGCGGATGAAGTGGTTTTGTGGGGTGGACTACAACATAGATAGAATAGATATAGTATAGTACACATTATAATATCTAAAAAAACTAAAATATCCCACCATTATCAACCATCTTTCTTAATGTTTTGCGCAAAATAGTTTCATCTTTTGTAACTACTCACCCCACTGAAAAATTCATCATTAATAAGCTTATATTTCGATCACACTGGTTGTAAATAAAATATTTCGTTTTATAGACTGGTTCCAACTTATTTCCGACAATTTCCCTAATGCAAAAATTGAAGGCATTGATATTTCAATCCAAATGATTGAAAAAACAAAAAGCAATTGTCCAAACTGCAATTTTTATGTTGGAGATGGTACATCAACCAACCTGCCTAATTATGATGTCATAATTTCTAAAGGTGTATTCAACCACATTGATGATGTTCACAAGACAGTTTCAAGACTTAACGATCTACTGAATCCTTATGGAATGCTCATTATCACAAACAGAGAAAGAAAATAAAATATAAAATATGAAATTATTAATACTTTAGAAACTATGAATTATGAAATACCAATTGAATTTCATTCATTTAAACCTACAAAACAAGAAATAGAGTAACTACTCGGGCACCTAAAACCACTATCGGGGGACTTCACTATACAGGGACTACCTGGGAAATAGAGGATACTATAACCAAACCGGGAATTTAACCGCAGAGAGACGCAGAGAGACGCAGAGGGTAAATAAACGGTTAAATGCTTCTATCGTTCCT
>JAYEGI010000288.1:0-6946 GCA_034659035.1 Methanobacteriota archaeon | reverse complement strand
CGTCGTTGTTATGGAATTCTTAATGTTAAACATCTATTTCAGCGCATACATCTTGATTTAAATGGATACTCATTATTTACTTGACTAATCACGAAGATCGATTTCACGGGAATTACTAAAGAGCCGATAACAATAGTTAGTGCTTGCCGAAAAATAAAGTAACAAAGTTATTCGGTGACCATCTACATCTCTGGCATTCGTGTGATTCGTTTATTCGTGATCTCCTGATGCTGCTTTTGTCCCGATTTTATCACGAATGCCACAAATATACGAATGCAACGAATTTTGACAGGTTATTTTCTGGCAACCCCTTAGGGGGCTGCTATTGAGAACCATTGTAGTCAATTTCGTATCGATTGGCGTACGGACTAAATACCCGGTTCCGGATTTAGTTATGATGCTGGCACAGGGGCAAGTACTCTTAAGGATGAGAACGTTTGAGTATTAGTTCATGGATTTGAGGATGTTGATGCCACAAACGCAACAGAAGAACCCCTCAAAAAAAAGCATGAGACACAAGCGATAACAGCTAATCATGAATACGACACGCCCCCCGGATACTGGCACTGATGCACCGGATGTGAACTCAAGCATCATCGTAAAAGCGCGGTGCGAGACCGACCCGCGGTATGGCTGCGCGCCAGAGCACCGGTCGATCGAAGAACTGCTACAGTGTGGGGTAATCAATCTCGATAAGCCCAGCGGACCAACCAGCCATGAGGTGGCGTCGTGGGTGAAGAAGGTACTGCACATCAAAAGGGCGGGGCACAGCGGGACGCTCGATCCGAAGGTGACTGGCGTGCTCCCGGTTATGCTTGGTGATGCGACAAAGGTTGTGAAAGCCCTTCTACTCGCTCCGAAGGAGTATGTCTGCCTCATGCACCTGCACCACCCGGTCCCGCAGGGTGCGGTACGCGAGATATGCGCCGAGTTCACAGGCAAGATATACCAGCGCCCGCCGATCAAGTCCGCAGTCAAGCGGAATCTTCGGGTGCGCACCATTTATTATCTCAGGATCGAGGAGATCGAGGGCGATTATGTGCTCGCAACAGTCGGCTGTGAAGCAGGCACCTACATCCGCAAACTCTGCCACGACATCGGCATCGCGACAGGTACCGGTGCATCGATGGCAGAACTGCGCAGGACCGGGGCAGGTCCTTTCGATGAAAGCGACTCTATCACATTACACGACCTCTGCGATGCTTATGCCGGGTGGAAAGATGATAGGGACGAAACCATGCTCAGGAGCATGGTGCATCCGGTCGAGAGGGGTCTAATACACCTTCCAAAGGTCGCGATCCGCGACAGCGCTGTTGATGCAATATGCCACGGCGCATCACTCGCAGCACCTGGAATGCTTTCGTTATCAGCAAGGATTAAGAAGGGCGAGACCGTTTCTGTGTACACGCAGAAAGGCGAGGCAGTCTCGGTCGGAACCGCAACTATGGCTGCTTCTGAGATGCAGAGATGCAAAAGCGGGATTGTGGTTCGAACCGACCGTGTTATTATGAAGGCGGGCACATATCCAAAAGGATGGATCACATCCGATAAGCCGAGGTAGTCTAGCGGTAAGGCGCACGCCTGGAAAGGAAAACTGTGAACCTTGAAAGCGTGTGGGCGAAAACGCCCTCGTGAGTTCGAATCTCACCCTCGGCGTAGGTCAGACGCTGAAATTGTAAATTGTGACCATGAAAACCCGACCGATAGCCGGAACCTGCGAGATCGCAGACGTCAATGGATTCCTCCACGCGCTGAACGATATTGCAGCCGGATACGGCATCACGGTTCAGGCGATCGACGCCAGTAAAACCGCGGGCAGTGAGCACATCCTCGCAGCAACAGAGAAAGCGATCCGGGCATCGCAACGCCACGACAGCATCTCAGATGATCTCGGTATGGAGATACTGCTCTACGCATCCGGGAACCGCCAGATCAAGAAGGCACTATCGATGGGTGTTAGAACCGGAATGAACGAGATCGTACTCGTCACAGTTGGGGATGAGATACCGGAGGGGGCGATACGCGAACTTGAAAATCTCATTTTGGTGGCGGATGTTACCGGATACACGCGCGAGAAACGGGATACGATCACAACTTTTTTTAGCATCACCGAGATGGAGATTGCAGCGGTTGGTGAAGAGAAGATTCCGCAACTCGTGCTCGAGCGGGTGGCGCTCATGGGGCTATGGAAATGACCGGATATTACAGGCCATATATTCCAATCAACGATGGGACCGCTGCGATTTGAACGCAGGTGTCGGCGTCCCGGACGCCGAAGGATGGACCAAGCTACCTCACGGTCCCACGGTAACGATCAATAATACGGCGAGAATGCATCAACCAGTTCGACATGAGTCAAGAACATCCTCCGGCAGCAGTACCGCTCGATTCCGAGATCATCCATGACCTTTGCCGGATCTTCCAGTTCTGTGCGCTTCTTGTACTCCATCCATGCACTGGATATGACCTTTCCGCAGGTGAAACAACGAACAGGGATCATAAATGATCACCGGTATGACTTCTGTCTCCGCGCTCTGGCACCGCGACCGCCAAACTTCTTTGTCTCCTTGGCTCTCGGATCACTGACCAGCAGATTCCGGTCATAATCGATGAACGTCTGTTTGAGCGACGGGTCGTTCGTCCATGCCAGGAGTCCGCGGGCAATCGCTGTTCTTCCGGCATCCGCCTGTCCCATGATGCCGCCGCCGCGTATATCGACACGGATGTCGATGCCATTGGCAACATCGCCAGCGAGCATGAGCGGCTCTTGCATCTTGAGTCTTGCAAGTTCCGGCTCCCATATCTCAAGCGGCTTCTTGTTGATGCGTACCCGTCCATTACCTTCCGAGATGGTTACGCGGGCAACTGCGGTCTTCTTCTTGCCTGATGAATTGATGACACTGTTCATTTGATATTGGTATTTCCAGTTACGTGATATAAAGATATCCCAGTGCAGGGCTATCCACAATCCAACCGGCCCGGGTAACTTTGCACCCACCCGGCAGGCATGAGATTTACCCCCTCGGCACCACGATGTGGAAAACCGTTCCGGCGCCGATCTCGCTCTCGACCCAGATCATGCCGCCATGCGCCTCGACGATACCTTTCACGATCGAGAGGCCGAGCCCCGAGGTGCCTGTCGTGTGCTGCATCGAACCTTTCAGTTCATAAAACGGTATGAAGATGTTCTCAAGTTCGCTTTCGGGGATGCCAATACCGGTATCGCTGACACGGATATACACATCACTCACCTGGTACTCGGCAGTGATCTCGATAGTTCCGGGCTCCGTTGTGAATCGTACTGAATCGTCAAGCAGGTGCCGCAGCGCATAAGCAATCCTTGCCAAGTCGCAGGATAATATTATGTTACCAGGAACGTTCACCACAATCTCATGCCCTTTCGAATCGGCAAGTGGTTTTATGAGCCGGACCGCCTCATCCACCAGATATATGAGCGATGAGTTCTCTTTCACGATATGCAACTGCCCCGATTGGATGTCAGAGAGGTTCAGCAGGTCGGTTATCAGACCGATAAGGCGGTCCGTATTACGGTTCATGATCTTTAACTTTGAAGTCTGAAGCTCTGTGAACTCGCCGAGTGTTCCGTCAAGCGCAAGTTCGAGATAGCCCCTGAGCGTGGTGAGCGGGGTCCGCAGTTCATGGGATGCTATACTGATGAATTCGGATTTCAGCTGATCCAGTTCCTTAAGTTCCGCATTCACGCGTTTTAGTTCTACAGTTTTCTCCTCGACCGCATCGGTATTCTCCTCAAGAACATCTGCCATCCGGTTAAATGCAACCACAAGTTCCCCGATCTCATCATCGCGTCCTGTGTTCACGCGCTTTGTGAAGTCTCCGTCTAAAATCGCCTCTGCTGTGTGCGCAAGTTCGGAGATGGGCGCGGATATATTGCGCGCGAGGATGCCTGCTATAATAAGGGAGAGCAGGATTGTAACAACAATGGCGCCGATGGGGTGAATGCCAATTGTGGTCGCAAGTCCGAGCGACAGCAGTGAGACGAGGACAAACCAGATGACTAACTTCCTGTAAATGCTAAGCCCCATTGCATACCTGATTGATCCGATTGATATTAAACATTTATGGGGTGGCGAGACAGTCACACTATCATGTGTCGATGCCTTCCCCTGCACTCATGTGAGGGTTTATATAGTGCGAATTCTAATCTGTTGCGCATGGGGCTAGGAGGGGTTTTTTGATGTGCTCGGCTTGGTTTTGTTACCGAATGCTCACGTGCGATCTGCGAAGCCAGCGGTGGCGCATGGCTCAGCCAAACCGAATTCGAAAAACGCGATTGCACCGGATACGAACTCAAGTACAGGGTTTGGTAACTTCGATGGTAGTACGCTGAAGAAAAAAAATAATATCTAAATATTCTAATGTATGGAGTTAAATAACAATGAAAAAAGAGACGTTCGTTTTAGATCCTGTAACTGAGGCGATGCACAAAAGAGCAAAGGAACTTGGAATCAGAACAGTCTGGGAGCGATATAAGGAGAACCACGCCCGTTCGAAGGATGCGCCATTTCAGGCGACCTGTACGACCTGCCAGCAGGGGCCATGTGTCGATGTGAAGCGAACCGGCGTCTGTGGAATGAACAGAGATGTCATCATCGCGAAGAATCTCGTATCAGAGACAACGATCGGTGCATCAGCGCATGTAGGGCATGCACGGAGGGTCGCAAATATCTTAAAGGGCGTAGGAGATGGATCAGTAAGCGGATATCCTATCATCGATCATGAGAAGCTTGATAGCGTGTACAAAGGTCTTGGATTGGATGGAGCCAGGACTGATCGTGCGAAGGCTGCCCTGGTCGCAGATGCAATCATGGATGACCTGTCGAAGCTGAATGGCGTCCCAAAGATGCTGCTATTTAAAGCATCGGAGGAACGTAGGAAGCTCTGGGCAGGAAAAGGGATACTCATCGATGGTGGATGTCCTGAGATCATGGAGGCACAAAACCGGATCGCAATGGGTATGGATCACGATATGAAAAACTTGCTTCTGGGGGCATGTCGATTGGGGCTTGTGGATGCATACTGCGGGATGTATCCTGCGACAACGGTTCAGGATATTCTCCTCGGCGTTCCGAAGGTTGGGCAGGTAAAGACGAACCTTACCGTTATAGAGCGCGATGAGATCAATGTAGTGATTCACGGGCACATCCCCCTCTTGCCAGATGTCGTTGTAAGAGCTGCTGAGGATTATAATGCTGGTCCGGATCATGAGCCAAAGGTCAATGTTGTTGGGATGTGTTGCACTGGCATGGAAGTTCTGATGCGAAGAGGTATTAACTTCGGAGGGGACATACTTCAGCAGGAGCTTGCAATAGCAACAGGCGCGATTGAGCTGGTAGTTACGGATATCCAGTGTACGCAGCCTGCAATCGTTGATGCAGCCGGGCACTTCCATACAAAGATCGTAACGACTGACCCGATGGCGAAGATAGAAGGGACGACCTATATCGAGTTTGAGCCAAAGCGGGCTACTGAGATCGGCAGGGAACTCATAAAGATTTCAGTTGATAACTACGCCATGCGGGATCATGCAAAGGTTTTCATTCCCGATTATGAGCCGCATGAGATGATGTTTGGTTTTTCCACCGAGCAGCTCATCGAATCTCTGGACAAAGTGAAGCCCGGCGATCCGATAGGAGCTCTTGTGGATAATATAAAGAACGGGAATATCCGCGGAGTTGCGGCAGTGATCGGATGCGTCACCCCACGGGATGATTATGGCTACAGGACAGTGGAACTGATCAGGGAACTCATCAAGAACAACGTCCTGGTGGTTCTCACAGGTTGCGTTGCAACGATAGCATCGTACTGGGACCTCTTGAAGCCTGATCCCGCGTATCCTGGTGTTGGCGAGAGCCTGGCGGCTGTTATGGACGTGATAGCGAAGGCGAACGGACTTGAGGCGGTTCCTCCGTGCCTCTTCATGGGTTCATGTGTCGATAACTCGAGAATAGAGGAAGTGCTGAATGCAGTTGCAGATTATCTGGGCGTACGGATCGATCAGCTTCCGATAGCCGGCTCTGCACCGGAATATATCGCAGAGAAGGCAATTCCCATAGGGTTCTGGACGGTATCTCTGGGAATCTTTACACATATTGGGGATCAGCCGAATGTTGCAGCAAGCAAGCGAGTAGTCAAATGGCTGACCGACGATGTCGAGAAGATATTTGGGGGAAAGTTCTATGTCGAAGCTGATCCGTATAAGTCGGCTGAGAAGATAATCGAAGTAATTGAAGATAAACGCAAAGCTCTGGGGATATGATAGCTAAAACAATCGTGGATATGAAGACCGATGCCAACGGATGTTTCGCAATTCAGAGGCTGTCCTATAATTAGATATTTCGCGAAATCGGATGCGTGTTTTTCGATATAACTACTTGTCCGTGCTTTTTTTTTTACCTGATTTTGAATTGTGAGACGGCTTCTTCATTGCGGGGTGGCGCGGTTGGGGCTTCGGAGACGAGCATGCTCATACTCGACTATAATATTAGAAAAATTAGGCACAGTTTCTTATTAAAAATCGATAATCAGAGCCCGATCAATGGTAATACTTATAAAGTGTGAAGATTATCAATATAGGAGAAAGAATAATGAATAGTGAAGATATTTTTAGCATAATATATTCATATTCAGATGACCATATATTGAAACAATTAGTATCTTTTAAAGATTTTCCTTTCCCAAGCTCATACTCAAATTTTTTTGTAAAAGCGATCTTAAATGTGAATCATATAGACCCAAAGGCTGCTCAGATTTGTTAAATCATAAAATTCGTTCAAAAAGCGGAGATTCATATGATTTTCAGTATGTGTTTAGCTCCCCCGCATAACCACCCACCCCACTGTTCTTCCAGATTGATCTAAAACCCATTCTCGACCACAAAACTTCTATATTATTACTGTAATAGTCT
>JAYEGI010000287.1:0-1509 GCA_034659035.1 Methanobacteriota archaeon | reverse complement strand
CGGATCACGAAATCCTTGCGTTGCGAAGAAGCGAGATTGGATACGTGTCACAGCTTTTGCAGGTGGTTCCAAGGACAATTGCAGTCGATGTGATCGCAGAACCATTGCTTCAGCGTGGAATTGGGATTGATGATGCGAGGGACGCGGCATCAAGATATCTTGCACGGCTACGGATCCCCGAGGATCTGTGGGATGCGTATCCTTCCACGTTCAGTGGCGGCGAGCGCCAGCGTGTGAATATCGCAAGAGCGTTGATCAGAGCCCCGCGACTGCTGCTGCTGGATGAGCCCACATCAGCGCTCGATCCCGCGTCAACCGCGGTCGTTGTCGAGATGTTGCGGGGGGTAAACCATGGAACCACGATGATCGGCATCTTCCACGACCTATCTGTGGTGCGGGAACTGGCTGATAAAGTCGTTGTGATGAAGGATAACCGGATGGCAGGAATCGGGACGCCAGAGGAGATTTTATGATTGAGATTAGTGTTTTTTGGCAAAAAATTAACCGCAGAGGTCGCAGAGTTTTTTTCTCGGAGCGAGAGAGCTTTAACCGTTTATTTCCCCTCCGCGTCACTCTGCGCACTCTGCGGTTAAATTCCCGGTTTGGTTATAGTAGCCCTCACGTCCCGGGTAGTTCCTGCATAGTGAAGTCTCTCGATAGTGGTTTTAAGTACCTGAGTAGTTACGTTCCGGCAAGCATCGGGGTTTAGGTGATTGATGTGAAGATAATCAATGGACAGATAATAACGCCGGATGGCGTAATCGAAAACGGCACAATCGAGATAGTCGATGGGATAATAACAGACATCCGGGAGAATTCATCAAAATACGGTAATGTAATCGATGCAAACCGCGGATACGTGCTGCCAGGGATCGTTGATATTCACGGGGACGATCTTGAGACCGAAATCTCGCCAAGACCGTCCGCAAAGTTTCCTGTTGACTTTGCACTCATGCATCTGGACCGGAGAAACGCGAGTATGGGAATCACAACGAAATTACATGCGATCGCATACTTCGAGGATGAACTCAAAAGCAGGCATGTTGGCACTTCAAAAGAGATCGTGGAGACGATGGCACGTCTAGAGGACGAGTTTCTGACGCATCACTTTGCGCATGTTAGATGTGAGATCAGCGGTGATCTGAAAGATGTGTTTGAGGCAATCGTAAGTCCGCTCGTCAAACTCGTCTCATTGATGGACCATACACCAGGACAGGGGCAGTTTACAGACCATACGCGTTACCGGGAGTATCACAAGAGGATATACGGATTAAACGACGATGAGATTGATCGGATCATCAGAAAGAAATCCAGTTATGCGGGCGAGCTATTGCAGAATATGCGAGAAGTTGCGAATTTTGCTCATGCGAGGGGGATATCTATCGCATCGCACGACGATGATAGCCCGGAGAAGGTGGAACTGGTCCACAGCATCGGTGCCCGTATCTCTGAGTTCCCGATAACGCTTGACGCGGCAAGAAAGGGACGCGAACTTGGCATGACAGTCTC
>JAYEGI010000286.1:0-1547 GCA_034659035.1 Methanobacteriota archaeon | reverse complement strand
CGCACCGCCTGCAAACGCCTGCCTGCTGTGCGCCTGATGCTTAATCTCGATCCGCTCGCCATCCCCTGCAAATAGCACGAGATGATCGCCGATGATGTCGCCGCCCCGGATCGCATGGATGCCGATCTCATCGCCCCGCGGAGCGAGCCCCTCGCGCCCGTATACCAGTTCTTTGTCCCCGATCACCTTGCTGATCACGTCAGCCGCACGCATCGCTGTTCCTGATGGTGCATCCTTCTTGTGGCGGTGGTGCGCCTCAACGATCTCGATATCCCAGTCGCCGATGTATGCGGCGGCTTCTGCGAGTAGTTTCCAGAAGACGTTGACTCCGACCGAGAAGTTAGGCGCAATCACAGCAGGGACGTTTCCGGCTATGCTCCCTGCGATCTCCTCCCGGTACGGTTCAAGCCCGGTCGTCCCGAGAACGATTGCAACACCGTTTTCTACTGCGGCTCTGACGTTTCCAACGGCGGCATCTGCGATTGTGAAGTCGATCAAAACGTCCGGGGAAGTGTTCGCAAGCAGCGTACCGATCTTGCGGGCATCTGATACCCGGATATCGCCTGCGCCAGCAGCGACACCAGCACCAGTACCGGAACCAGTGCCAACAAACATCCCAATGTCACGGATGTCAAACGCTGCCACCAGTTCCATATCCGGTGCATCACCGACATTCTCGATTATAAGCGAGCCCATGCGCCCGAGTGCGCCTGTTACTGCAACTGTTATCATGATATCACCTGTATCCCTGTAGCCCTTGGTCATCTAAATATATTCGCATCGAAAAGGTTCCACCATTGATCATCGGGATCGAGGAGTATAACGTCTGCGAGGGGTTTGACACGGGCGAGGTGACAGGGCGGATCGAGAGGAACCGGGACTTCATCGATCGCTTCATCACGGTTGGGGTAGGCAGCGACTACAAAGCAGATGATCTCGATTCCAGGATGCATGCGGCGATGGATCTGATAAAAACAGGCGATACGATCATACCATGCGCCAATTGTTTTAGGTGAAACTTCTATTCCGTAATTTCGTAATATTCTTCCAATTTAGCTCTCATACCGCGCTGGTTTTGATCCGCACCTTGGAGGATTTTAATAATCTCTTTGAAACAGTCCGAATGTTTCTTACCTACCTTCAGCGTAAAGATCGGACCTTCGTTTATCGCACAGGGGGCGTATCCAATCCATCTTTCAAAGTTCATTGTTGCTCTTGCGATGAGATTGATTGCAAGTTCCTGCTCATCATCCGACAACTTACCACTGTCCCCTATTTCGAGATTAAGTAGATTTTCTGCTTTGAGATTCTGTGGGTCTGGGGTTTCCAATGTACTCATCGTTGGATGGAGGTGGAGATGTTTGAACGCGACTGTGCCGCAAGCACTGATATGAGAACCATCGATTGTCCTGCCTTCTTTAGTGAGGTAGGTTCTGGCACTTTTCAATCCCAGACGGTGAGAGCGAACAAGTTTCGCCAAACGGAAAGAATATCCATCGGGATAATGGAGATTAAAGTAATACAACTCGTGCCTAACTGGATGAATG
>JAYEGI010000285.1:0-1550 GCA_034659035.1 Methanobacteriota archaeon | reverse complement strand
CGCTTGGCGATTCCTCCAACTTCACACGGATCGAGAACTTTACACCGCAGATACTGCCTGCAGCCGCAGTAGCTATGGCGGTCATCGACATCGCCTCGGTCACATGGAGCACGGATGAGTTCTGCAGATGTATGTTCCAGGAAGAAGGGTCCTCGGGAATCGAGCAGTGCATAGATGCGATAACAGACTGCGGCGGCGACACAAGAGGCTGCATCAGGAAGATTCGGGAGAACGCAGGACCCGCAGCGAACCGGTGCAAGTTCGAGGGCGCGATGCTCGTTGGAGACGTCGCGTCACCATTCATACCAGTAGGATTCGTCGGTCACGGCGTTGCCGCGGTGGTCGGGGAAGGGCGCGTTCTCAGGATCGCGGACAACATCGGCGAGCACGGACGGATCGTACAGACGAAGGCAGGCGGTGTGGTAGAATACGTAAAAGACGACATGTTTATATTCGCGAAGTGGTTCGACGATCTCTGCAAGTTCAAGCGATGCATCGTGAAAGGAACAACACACTGGAGCGACGATGCACTGGATGGTCTGGAGAGCATAGCCAGGGCTGGAGGTGAAGGGCCGGAGGGCAAGGCTGTTGCAGAGAAGTTTGTGGCTACATTAAAGGGGAAGTATGGAGATGAATACGTCCAGAATACCGCTGAGGGTGTTAAGGAGCTTCAAGATAGGGGGATAACCGGTGCTGGTAAGGTGCCTATAAAAATTGTGGAAGCCAAGAATAATTTGGGTAATTTGAAAGGGATTGCGTTTGAGGTTGAAGTAGCCACTGATTCGAGATATGTTGACGATGTGGTTGAGGTCAGGAGGGATATACCGAGAGGGGATATAGATATTCTCTTTAAGAATGACGACATCATCGAAGCCAAGAATATTGATTGGAATACGGTAGATAGGAAAGAATTTAATAAACATAAAACCAAATTAGGTGACCAAATGCGGAAATATAAAGACTACCAAATTAACACCTTAAACAATCTTGATGCGGATATCAAGGTTGTATTCAAAAATGAGGATTCGTACTGGTATCCTGAGATGAAGGCATTTTTAGAGGGTAAGGGAGTGCTAGTGGAGGTGTTATAAGGTGGATACTTTCGATATTGAGTTTCGCATCAGACCAAGACCTGGTAATAAGGAACTGGTTTCATCTCTGGTTGAAGCAGTAACAACTCTGGGATCGGTTTATGATGAGAACATGGGGTATTGGAGTGATATGGACGATAGGGGACCATTTGGAGATCGTTCGTTAGAAGAAGCGATAGAAGTTGTTTCTGCAGATCAGGGTGCTATTTGGTTTTTGTATAACGATATGAGTTATTCTTTGGCAATTCGCCCTCAACCAGTAGAAAAATCGAAGTTAGGTTATATTGGCATCTGGATTGATCATGTTTATCTGGATCCCAGTTATACTGAAGACCGACTTGGTGAGAAAGGTGCTTTAGACGAATGTCTGAGGAATGCCGAACAATTCGTAGAAATTGCAAAGGCGGTGTGGAACGTATTGGAACCAAAGCCAATCTATGGGCTTGGGGATTATGATAT
>JAYEGI010000284.1:0-1564 GCA_034659035.1 Methanobacteriota archaeon | reverse complement strand
TGCGATTCTGGTTGCTGCGATGTCTGTCGTGCTGGTCATATATGTGGCTGCATACTACACCTGGGGCAGATACCTTGTCGAGCGAACGCTGCCGTTTGGTATCTCCGAGATCAATAAGGAAGATATGTCTATAGTCGTTACCGAAAAATAAAGTAGCAAAGTTTATTAGGCAAACCCTCGTATATACGAGCATGGATGATCACACAGAATATGTATCATGGTTGAAAGCCTTGTCTGGAGCGGATGAAGTTCAAGCACGGCGGTTTGCAGCAGCTAAAGCACTTGAACTTGGCTGGGGTGGAATCACGAAGGTTGTAAAACTTACAGGCATGTCCCATACGACCATCAGAAAAGGGATCCGCGAGCTTCAGAGTCCGGATGAGTTAAAACCGCCAAACCGACTTCGGAAGCCTGGTGGAGGGCGAAAGAAGATAGAAATCAAAGATCCGAAGATCGTTGAAAACCTTGAGGCGATTATGGATGAGAATACCGCAGGCGATCCCATGAGTCTCCTGAAGTGGACTAACAAATCGACATACAAAATAGCTGAGGAGTTAAATCGTCGTGGACACCGGATTGACCCGGATACCGCAGGACGGCTTTTGAAGAGCGGGGGATTCTCACTTCAGGCAAATGTGAAGACCAAAGAAGGTGGTAAAGCGCCAGAGCGAGATGCCCAGTTTCGATATATAAACGAACAGGCGAAGAAATTTGCGGCAGAGGGCGATCCTGTGATCTCGGTGGATGCAAAGAAGAAAGAGAACGTAGGAGAATTTAAAAACCCGGGTAGAACATGGAGGAAGACCGGACAACCTGTAGAAGTTAATGTTTACGACTTTGCATCATTGGGGGTTGGAAAAGCGATTCCTTATGGAATCTATGACGTCAACAGAAACGAAGGGATGGTGAACGTTGGCATAAGCTATGATACGTCGGAATTTGCAGTCGAGAGCATCCGGCGGTGGTGGTTAATGTTTGGGAGAGATCACTATCCTAATGCTGGTGGGCTGTTGATCTGTGCCGATGGTGGCGGAAGTAATGGAAGCCGCCGCAGGGGGTGGAAATTCTTTTTGCAGGAATTATCTGACCAGATAGGAATTCCTATAACGGTTTGCCACTACCCGCCCGGGACCAGTAAATGGAACAAGATAGAGCATTGCATGTTCTCATTTATCAGTATGAACTGGCGGGGACAGCCTCTGGTCAGTTATGAAACTGTCATTAAACTGATTGGTGGTACGACAACAAACAAAGGTCTGAGCGTGGCAGCACACATAGGTGAGCGAGAATATGAGAAAGGAATCAAGTTTTCGGATGACGATATGGCGCAACTACAAATACAACCATTGCATCCTAAATGGAATTATTCTATATTATCAAGAGATGCTGGTGTGCATGAGACGAGCTGATTTCGATAGGTTATTTTTCGGTAGTCCCATAAGCCGGCTTTCCGGTGTGCGCCGGATCATCGATCCGATCCGGAAATTTGTGCGAAGAAGGGCGCGTCCGATCTCGATGGTGTTCTTTACCGCATCGGCTACCCTATTCCTGCTGGTGGTGCTCA
>JAYEGI010000283.1:0-7208 GCA_034659035.1 Methanobacteriota archaeon | reverse complement strand
TCGATCCCGACCAGATTCTGCGGGCGATGATCTACTATCCGCTCTCGACAGGACGGAATATGGATGAGATCCTGCGGCTCGTCGATGCCCTGCAGGCGGCAGACAAGTACGGGATCGCAACGCCTGCTGACTGGAGACCCGGTGATCAGGCGATTGTGCCGCCGCCTGCAACGACAGAAGAGGCAGAGAAGCGGCTTGCCGAGGGTTACGACTGCAAGGACTGGTATTTCTGTAAGAAGACAATCTAAAAGGAGGTGAGATTCAATGGCCGAATATCGATGTACAAACTGCGGATATACAACCGACGCCGATGCTGCACCGGAGGAGTGTCCGGTCTGCAAGCACGAAGGTTCGTTTGAGAAGATCAAGGACTGATGCACATTGAGAAGGAATGGAGGTCAAAAACCCATTCCGTTCCCCATTTTTTCCGGGGGACTCAAACAGTCCGAATATCGTATATCAGCACTGCCTGCCCAAGTTCGGAGTGTGCTCCATACTTCCAAGGATTCGTTTGACAATCACCCAGAGGCTTTGCCTGAACACTTCTATCGTAACGTTCAATCACTCTCCTGATTGTTTCGAATCGTGCCGATAAGCTATCGTGCGATCGTTCGCAGCATTTCATCGCCCGCCCATTTATTACGCCACACCTTTCAGCATCTTTCCCCCCGCCTCTGTAATTGCATACCTCTGCATTCTGCTTCCGGGCTTGTCGGGAAAAGGTCATAGTTATTCCAAAATCCAATGTAGTTTCCTGACTCTGAAATTATGCATCGTACGCATGCGTTTTCAATTTTCATTCCAATTTTCTTTGTTACCACGAAAGCAGTATCAGCAGATCTCCGAGGAAACTACTTCGGATTTTAGAGTAGTTAGGGGGATTCGTTACCCCGGGATATAACGCGGACACAGTCCTTGCCGTCTAATAGCACCCTGCTGATCTCCGGATATATCCCTGGCTCCATATTATCGGACACTGCCTTTAAAACGTCCCGTATAGTCTGCTCGCCAATATCCGGTCCCATAACAGAACCATCATTCCCAATCCCGAAATATAGCTCACCCTCCCGGTGCTTATTAAGAATAGCAGCAATTGAAATGATCGCTTCCTTTGATTCCGATGTGGATTTATTTAGTTCCGGTGTTTCCGTTTCTTTAAACGGCATGTCCGTCATTTTTTCTTCCGTCCCTTTCTACCATATCTGAATATATGCGCCCCTTCCACTTTATCCACGGGTAACAGATCCGCTATCTGCGTCCTCGCATCTTTCTCGCTTTTTCCGGACGCTATTACAACATTCTCAAAGATAGCAAACCATGCTGGAGCAATCCCGATCTCAGAGAGCCGTTTCGAGATCTTTCTTGCGTATGACTTGCCTATCTCCTTGTGGTAGACATTCATGAGTTCGGGATTCTCACTCAGGATATCTTCTATTTCTTCCCAGTATTGTTCCCTGTTCGATTCGCTCCTGGAGTAAAACTTCAGTAATTCGCAATCAGAATCTTCTTTTTCGTGAACCGGTGCATCCAGGGACGTAATTACTCCAAACCTCCTTTTTGACTGCTGGTATTCAGCCTGGATGCCGCGCTTCATGTTACCGCCTACGCGAATATTGTATGCGCCCATAAACCCACAGTATATGATCCTGCCTTTGAAGGGGAGAAGAGTGGTTTTAACAAACATAGGCATAAGCGGAGGCATCACATCCTCAATCTCATCGTATAACCCAAGAACACCGTACACCTTTTGTTCTCCCTCTGTTATCATGAAAACAGAATAGTTCTTCAGATGCGCCACAATCAAAAACCTGCCCTTTATAAAACTCTTCCAGCTCTTGATTATACCAAGCTCGCTATCGTTGAAATCAAGCGGGTTTTCAGAAACAAAAGAGTCGATAAGCTCTGGATTATTACACACTTTCTCGTGGAGTTCGTTAACAGCTTCAGGGCTTTCATACATTAAATCCGGCTCGTCCAGGTCTTCAATGACTGGATACTTCCGGTTCACGTAGAATAAAAGCGACCAGTACAACCTGTGAAACATATCCGCTTCTTCTTTTTCAAGTTTCATGATATTATCTCAGGGATTTTCATTATCATTCTTCGCCAATCTTAAAAATAGTGCCCCTTTCTCTGTTATTCATGCTCACACTTTGCCGACCACATCTCAGTGCCCACCCCCACCTGACCAATGCACCTGAGCAGACCTTCATATCCAATGCAGCAGTGCTGATGCCAACCGCCCAAATCACTCATCTTTTAATTTGCGATCTTGCTTATAACTATCGTACCATAAAGAGATGCCAAGTTCCCCGAAAAGATACCCCATACCTGCAAAGACCTTTAAACAAAGTGGGGACTCGCCCCCATCATGCGTTCGCGTTCCGCCTGCTGCAGTCATATTGATCGCCTGCTCATCCTTGTGATCATCTATCCGGACCCTCCGGATATGTTCCGCGTCAGTAGAACTGCAATAAGTCCGAGTATCCATATCGTTGTGAGTAACCCGGATGCAGGTGACTCTGATGCTGGTGCTGTATCTGTGCCGGTCTCAGAAATAGCCGATACTCGTTCTTCCTCTGTTGGTGGGAACGACTCGAATACTGGCAAGATAAAGATGCTGTACTCCATCATGTCCTTGCCAAAGACCGCGATATTCCCTGCCCCGGGTTCGTCGAGAGTGTACACAAAGTCGCCATCCGAATCGGTCTTTGTGAATCCTTTCACCATCATCCACGAGTCCGGCGGGTAGATTTCAGGTACTTAAACCTAACTGACCAGTATGACTTACAAATATCAGTTAAATAGTATACTTGATTTCAATTTTGATAAAGTGGATTTTATATATGGAATTCACACTTTGCAAGGATCATCTTCGTGGGACGCTACACACCGACATCTTTACAAAAGGAATATACAGAACACAAGAACATCTCGAGTGTGCGTGGCAGTACATGTATGCCACACAAACGCCCTAACAAAGATGACGAAAAGAGGTGAGACTAAATGGTAGAATATCGATGTACAAACTGTGGCTACGTGACCGTTGCTGATGCGGCTCCGGCTGAGTGTCAGGTCTGCAAGCACAAGAAAACGTTCGGGAAGACCAAGGAGTGATCAAACATGCTCGAAATAGAAAACCTGAACCTTGAGGTTGATGGACGACCTGTACTCAAAGGTCTCGATCTCATAATCGAGAATGGGGAGTGTCATGTCCTGTTGGGCCCAAACGGATCCGGAAAGACATCGCTCTTGCTTGGCATACTCGGGTTTCCGAGATACCGGGTGACCGGTGGTAAGATCGTCTTCAATGGCGAGGATGTCACCAACCTGACAACCGCTGAGCGCGTGAAACTCGGGATGGGGATCGCGTTTCAGAATCCTCCGGTTATACGCGGTATCAGGCTTGGGGAGATGGTAAACCTCTGCCGAGGCGATAAATCCGGTGAGATAACCAATGAGACACGTGTTCTTGCGAAAGAGCTGCATTTCACAGAGGAGTTTCTGGAGCGTGATGTGAACGCCGGGTTCTCCGGAGGCGAGATCAAACGGTCCGAGATTCTACAACTGATGGCGCAGGATCCGGATTTTGTGATGCTGGATGAGCCTGATTCTGGCGTTGACATCGAGAACATGGAGTTAATCGGCGGGATGATCGGCAAACTCCTGCACAGGCAGGAGCTTCCAAGCAGACGGACCGCATCCGGGCTTATCATCACGCACCTTGCAACGATCACCGACTATGTGGGTGTAGACTGGGCGCATGTGATGCTCGGCGGCAGGATTGGGTGCTCGGGAAAGCCGGATCAGATCATCAGGCAGATATCGGAGGGAGGTTATGAGAAATGCATAAGGGAGTGTCAGATGTCGTGAGTCTATAAGTCACGAAGTTTATACTTCTCTGAACTCGAATATTTTCCTGTCAACAATCTCAGCTTTAAGCGGGGTATGATTCCCACAAGGAAACAATATACCCAACCAAAACTGAAGTTCGGACATTTATTCACACCAAACGTGGAGAATGGGAATGAAAATCAAAAATGGCGACGTCGTGCAGGGTTCCAGATGGTCGGAGCCGGTTGTTGTGAATCTGATAGAGGAGATGGGTGATTACATACGGGTGGTTGGCGTAACGCGTAATTCTCGTCAGCATATCGATCAACTCATACATCAGGATGAGATCAGTGCTCTTGATTCCGGGAAGATCGAATCGAACTTCACGGCAGAGCCGGGTCACGTCTTTCTCGTGGTATATACACTATAACTCACGCTCCCACTCCACACCATATTTACCACCACCTAACCCTATATTCAACTGTTGTATCTCGATATCCCCTCACCCGAAACATACCTCATCACATTTCTCCTCTGTCTCCTTACCGATACCCCTCTCACTGTCAGATACATATTGAGGATAACTACAACTGGGGCGCGTTCCGCCTCGTGGAAAAAGACAACCTCAGAGATGTCGAAATCACAGAAGTCGACAAGATGCTCTCTTGCAAGGATGAGAGTCGCGGCTTCTTCGAATGCCGGTGCGAACATTGTGGAACTACACTAATAGTTCATTTCGTATGCAACAGTCGCATCTGTTCGAATTGTGGCAAGAACCATACAGACAAATGGGCGAAATCTCTCCAAAATGCGTTGTTTAATGTACCTCATCGACACGCGGTACTTACAATCCCGGATGCTCTGTGGACCGTCGTAAGAAACAATCGTTTTCTCCTGAAGGTCTTGATGGATGCGGCGATTATGGCAATCAACGACACAATCTCACGTAAGCACAGAAACGGAAGACTGACTGCAGGTGCCGTCGTTGTGCTGCACCCGTTTTCCAAGAGTATGGGTTTCAATCCACATCTCCATATACTCGTGACTGAAGGCGGGTTTGACAGATATGACAACTTTATCCGTCAAGCATACATTCCTTACGGGGTTCTGCGAAAAACATGGCAGTATCAGGTGCTTACTCAATTCAAAGCGGCACTTCCAAAGAATATAGTATTTTCAATACTCATAGACCGACTTTTCAAGAAGTATCGAGAGGGATTTTACGTATATTTACCAAAAGAAGCCAGAATCACGAACAAAAAAAGGATAGCAAAGTACGTGGCCAGATATATCAGACACCCAGCTGTTGCAAACACAACGATTCGTACCGATACGATGGAAAAACGGTCACATCCTGGTACGGGGACCATGATGGCACGAGACACTTTGTGACGATGACTGTGCGAGAGTTCATCCAAGCACTGATCCAGCATATTCCAGATCGGAATTTTAAAATGATACGGTATTACGGTGCATACAGCCGTAGAATCAAAGGAAAATACTCCAAGCACTTACAGAGAAGTATAAAACAAGCGACATTTGATGATTTTCTCAAGAATCCAAACAAATGGGCGCCAACCTGCCCAAATTGCGGCGAGGAAATGACATTCGTGTACTATGAGAAGGGACCACCAAAGGAAAACGAAGTTTTTGGATGCAAATTACCTGATTGGAGCCACCCGATGCTTAGCCCTAGATACAACTGATTTGCACCCGTAGGGTGCTTTCTTGCCAGAAAGTACAGAATCGCAATCGGGCAACCAATCAACATACCTGAGTAGTTACGAAGGTTGCGCTTTTCCCGTATGTCGAGGGTGGGGCGGTCGAGTTCAGGATTCTGGGTGATGGGTACGAGGAGATTCCAGATGGCTTTGATCCGGAGAACAGCAGTGTTGCAAGGGCTGTTGCCACCTGCCCGGTCTGCGGCTCGGTTGTGGACGCAAAGACTACGAGAAGACTGTTTCAAGAGGGGAAAGCCGGGCAGCGGATGATTGCTGTTGTGCTGCATCATCCGAAGAGAAAGGGGAAGACGTATCGCGTTGCGACATAGGCGGATCTGCGTGTGTTTGCAGAGGCTGCGGGGTGGCTTGAGGAGAAGCGGGAGCGGCTGATGCAGGAGTGGGGGAGGGATCCGGTGCCGGATGAGGTGCTGCCGCCGATTGGGACTCTGGGCTTCAGAATTCAACGATACAACATGAACACATGTGGCGACCTCTTCAACCTCCGCCAGAAGCTGGCGCTCGTCACATTCGCGGAGAAGGTGCGACAGGCGCACGCGAATATGCTGGTGGAGGGCGTCGAGGCGGAGTACGCGAAGGCAGTGGCGAGTTATATTGCGATTTTATTAGATAAAATGGCATCTTCGTCAAATACCATAGCGCGATGGTAGCCGAACGGAGAAAAAATTGCTGACGTATTCTCCAGACAAGCACTTCCGATGATATGGGATTTTCCAGAACTTAATATGCTTACAGGTGCTTCCAGAAGCTACAATGAATTATCCAAAGATATTTTCACAATTGTTAAATACGAATCAGTTATTAAAGATCCCGCCACCGTCACCCAATCCTCTGCCACCGCCCTCCCCCACCCCGACAACTTCTTCGACGCGGTCTTCACCGACCCGCCCTATTACGACAACGTGCCCTACTCCTACCTCTCCGACTTCTTCTACGTCTGGCTGAAGCGAACGGTCGGACACCTCTATCCCGATCTCTTCTCCACGCCGCTGACACCCAAGTCTAACGAGATCGTGGCTTATTCAAACGGCGAAGGCGGATTTGTTGCCGGGAAGCAGTTCTTCGAGTCGATGCTCAAACAATCCTTCCAGGAGATCCACCGCGTCTTAAAGCCAGACGGCATCGCAACGATCGTCTACACGCACAAGTCCACCGAGGGCTGGGAGATGCTCATCAACTCGCTGCTGGACTCTGGCCTCATCATGACCGGCGCCTGGCCCCTGCACACCGAGATGAAGACGCGCCTCCGGGCAAAGGAGTCCGCAGCGCTCGCCTCCTCAATCTACATCGTCGCCCGCAAGATGGAGCGCGAACCTACTGGCTTCTATAGCGAGGTTTTCGAGGATCTGAAGCGCCACTTAAACGAGAAGCTTAATCGCCTATGGGATGAGGGGATAGGTGGCGCAGACTTCTTTATCGCTGCGATTGGCTCTGCAATCGAGGTTTTCGGCAGATACGAGAAGGTGATGGACTACGAGGGCGAGATCGTCCGTGCTGACCGGCTGCTTTCTGATGTGCGGAGGATCGCAACCGATTACGCGGTGCGGCAGATTCTGCACAACGGCTTTTCAGGCGAGATAACTGACCTGACCCGGTTCTATGTCCTCTATCGCTGGAGTTATGGCGCGGCAAAGG
>JAYEGI010000282.1:0-24518 GCA_034659035.1 Methanobacteriota archaeon | reverse complement strand
TTACCATGATCAGATTCACCAAACTACACGGAAACGGAAACGACTTCATCTTAATCGACGAATACGCTGGCGAGGTCATCCCGGACAAACCCGGTTTCGCTGCCACCTACTGCGACCGCAGATTCGGAATCGGCTCAGATGGTGTCCTCTTCCTCATGACGTCCGATTGCGCAGACATCAGGATGCGGCTCTTCCAGCCAGACCGATCAGAGGCGGAGATGTGCGGAAACGGCATAAGGTGTCTTGTCAGGTACGCTATTGATGAGGGCTACATAACAGGGGCTTCTTCCGTCGAGACGCTTGCAGGCACAATGGAGGTCGATCTCGACGCTGAATGGATAAAAGTGAATATGGGCACACCAGCGGCATGCAGCATCGAACATCTCGAGGGATACGAGGTTTATTCTACAGATACCGGCGTTCCACACGCTATCCTCTTCGTGGACGATTTGAATATCCCGATCGACGAGATTGCGCCAGCGATCAGGTATGCGCCTGTGTTCCCAAAGGGCACGAACGTGAACTTTGTTAATGTCAAGAACGCTTCCGAGATCACGATCCGGACGTATGAGCGCGGTGTGGAGGCAGAGACCTTAAGTTGCGGCACAGGTGCGGTCGCATCCGCTTATATTGCGCACAGAATCGGGAAGACCGGCGACCGGGTGGTTGTGCATACGGCTGGAGGCTCTTTGCGCATATCATTGGCGGCTAACGGCGAGGCGTTTATGGAGGGGGCGGCTGTGCGGGTGTTTGACGGGACTATTGATATTTGAGTGGTTGTGGCGAGGATTTTCCGGCGGGTTGATGCTTATATAGGGACTACACCGCACGACGCATTGGCGCAATCGTCTCATGCGGCATTTCGGGGACTGGGTGTATCTCTGTGATGCCTGATCGGGTGATTCTCATCTATTTACGACATCCACCCCCCCCCTTTTTACATTTCGGGTGCTGGGCTGTTCATCGCCGTAGAACTCTCGAAGTATGCTAGATGCCTGCCGAATATATGTTTTTGCACGCTTATTATCACCGCGTGCATACCATACCATGCCAATGTTGTGGAGGTTTGCTGCCACTGCAGAACGTCGGTCGCCATACACCGCCTCATTAATGGAAAGTGCCTGTTTGAAACACTCAATCGCTTTCTCATACTCGCCAAGAGCATACAACACCAAGCCAATATTGCTGAGAGTTGCTGCCACCGCGGGATGTTTGTCGCCATGCACCGCCTTACTGATGGAAAGTGCCTGCTCGTAGTACTCCATCGCTTTCTTAGGCTCGCCGATGGCCTGCCATGCCGAGCCGATGTTGTTAAGAGTTGTTGCCACATCGGGATGCGGATCACTGTGCGACTCCATAGTAATAAAGAGGGATTGCTCGAGATACTCAATCGCTTCCTTATGCTCGCAAAGGGCACTCCATGCCGTGCCGATGTTGTTGAGAGTTGCTGCCACATCAGGATGCATATCACCATACATATCCTTAGTAATGGAAAGAGCCTGTTTGAGACACTCAATTGCTTTTTCATACTCGTCAAGAGCATGCAATGCTCCGCCAATGTTGTTGAGAATTTTTGGGACCAGTCTAGATTTAGGGCACAAAAAATCTATCCGAAAACGAGACTATTGTGCACAGATATTTCCAGGAAGGGTAATGTATGGAATCGAGCGGATTTTTATATCGGTTGTGCAAATAAGGCACTATGAACGTTTTTTCCCCGTTTCATCGAGCATTCTCTTTGCATGGAAGTTAAATTCAAAATGGGGTGTTTTTATGTGTACTTTTTTGCTCCCCTTCCTTATTTCCACTTGTTGTGTCATATCATCCTGCAAACTATCGAGATATTTCTTTGCCGCCTGCCCACAGATGTTTTGGGCAAGAATCTCCCGTTCGAGATCTTCGATGCTATTGACTGCGTCATCGTCGATGCCAATTTCGGGCACTGTCTGAAAATCAAGTGATTTATCACCGCGGAGGGCGCGGAGGAACGCAGAGTTTCGAGACCGTTTTCAGCCCTCTGCGCGACTCTGCGCACTCTGCGGTAGAATCTAAAGACATGGCGAGCTCACTGGAAAAATCGACAGTGTCCAATTTCGATGATCAGTTTTCGTTCAGACATGTGCGATTAAACTTACGTGGTTTTTATTAATACTTGTTATGAATCATCTAAGAATTAATACTGTGCCCTAGTAAAAACTGGTCCCAAATCTTTTCGGTGTTGGTCGTTTACTCAGACTCATTGGCATATCACCGCGATGAGGTGCGCAGCTACCATATATGCCACTTTTCCCAATAATTATATAGATTATATATAGTACTCATAGCCAATCGCCAGGCATACCGTATACTGGACGCTGGTTATAGCTTCCAAACCACATCACCTATATGCTAAATACTACCAAATATTAATAGACCAATGATGGCACAATCCTTCGACTTATTCGGAAATAAAAAACACAAAGCCCAGATCATTGAACTGGAGCAGCAGATCAGTAAACTGCATGCGGAGAATCAGAAATTAAAGACGCGGATGGATAAAAGGGGAGAAAAAACAAAAACCGCAATCGCAAGGAAACAGGAAGTCGAAGAAGTACTGAATCGCGCGCAACAGGGAATAACAACGCTCAAAAACGAACTTACGGTACTCAGGGAAGAATCATCCAAAAATATAACGTTTAGTGGCACGTACCCGTTGAGCAGGAACGGTCTGGAGAATATCGTGTTTGAATTGGGTTCGATGCGGTCGAAGCCCGGAACCTTTCACACAGTCTACCTCAACACGAACGCAAGAACATCCGATTTCGAGATTGGGGACACGATTGATGCGGAGTGCATACGTCTCTTCGACCAGATCAGATCGTACAATGGAAAAGTGCTATTCTATGGCGAGGATCATTGCATTTCGGTAGCAGTCGTGCCTCCGTTTGTGATCGAGAGATCGGACTGGATAACTGCTGACGCGTTTGATTTGGCTCCGCTTGAGGTGATGCTGACACATAGCTCAACTGTCTGCACCCTCTACGCACATGCGGGGCGCACCGTCATTGGAATCGTCCGTGGTGGCGGCATAGATGGGGACGGCGACCGGGATGATGACAGAGGATCCAAGGTCTACGCCGAGATCGTGCGCACCGGAGTTCAGGCAAAGCACACCAAGGGCGGGTGGAGCCAGCGGAGATTCGAGCGCGGCCGGGATCAGGATGTTGACTACCACATAAAGAAGGTGCAGGAGAAACTCGAGTCGATGATGGATGACCCGGTCGAGATGATCATCGCTGGCGGTGATCTTTCACTCACAAGGAAGATGCTTGCAGGCATGAAGGTTCCAGTGATTGAGAAGAGGGTGGATGTGGACGGGAATCCGGAGGATGTCGCTCTCAAAGTCGTCTGGGCTGGCAGATTATACAGGTTGTGATCTGCGAACGTGACGCGATCCGCCGAATAAAAATATAAGTACGGTTGACGCCAATTGACTGTGGGGTAGGCAATCGGTGGGGGCCGTTATCATCAGCAAGAGTGGAAGAGAATATATTACAGGGATCGGTAACATCGTATCGTTCTTGATGGTAAGTTCATTGTTCATATCTGTAAGTGGTTTGTTGAAACTGTATTTTTCGTTCTTATTTTTTGGAATAACACCAAAAATAAACCTGCTTTTTGCTGCTTTTCTCGTGACGTATGGCACATACAGCCTCAACAAATTAACTGATAAGGAAGAAGACGCTGTGAACAACCCAGCACGATCTGAATATGTGTATGGCAATGAAAAGTTTTTGGCAACCCTTGCCGTTACCTCATACTTAACAGCGTTATTGATAGGCGGGTTCGAAAGTATCTTTGCTTCGTGTATATTACTCGTCCCACTCGTGACCGGAATCATCTACAGCGCAAATATATTTTCAGTATTTGGCATCCCCCGCTTAAAGGACGTATTCGTTGTAAAGAGTCTTCTTGTTGCTCTCAGCTGGGCGATTATGGTAACATTTCTCCCAGCAACCTGGTTTGGCGGGAATTTCGCCACACTGTCATATATATTCTTTTTTTTCTTTATTAAAAGTTTTGTAAATACTATCTTATTCGATATCAGAGATGTTAAAGGCGATGCAGAGAATCATGTAAAAACGATTCCAGTTGTTATCGGAATTCCGAGAACCAGGCTATTGTTATTGGCTATCCAGTCCATTCTTGCGATATGGTTAATGTTAACATTTGATTTTTTTAGTAAGTATTACCTCATTTTAATTATTAGTATAATATATGGATATGCGTATATTTTATGTTTCTGCGAGCAGAAAAATCATGAAAAGTTTTTGCTGGATGTCATGGTGGATGGAGAGTGGATCATCATGTGGTTGTTATACATCAGCATCAACTCGCATCAACTCGTTTTTCAGAGTTTTGTGATACGTTTTTAGTGCGGATAATTTTTCACCGACAAACCTTAATAGTGATAATCACCTTGATATTTACATGGTTGCGGGAATCGAGTCCTACGATGTAGTTAAGAATGAACTAAAATTTTTTGCCACGTCTAGCGTACGCGTCAAACTGCTGATCAGCCTGACTGAAGAAAAGATGACAATAGATCAATTGAGAAGCGAGTTTGGCTACCGGGCATCCACTATCCTGCCGGTGATTGCAGAGTTGAAGTCCAAAGATCTCATATATCAGGACAATAGATGTTATGGGGTAACGCCACTGGGAAAACTTGTTTCACTCAAGTTGATCGATTTCATAAGAACATTGAAGCTGTTGAAGACGCAAAAACTGTTTTGGCTAAACCATGAGTCGCCCAATATCCCGGAGTTATTCTTTGCAAGCATCGGATCATTGAACAACTCGTGCATTGTAGGCGATACCTCCGCGAACCCCTTTGCGACACATGAGAACTTCGTGAGATTACTTAAAGGATGCAGCGTTGTAAAGGGAGTTTCTCCGATTCTGTATCCGGATTATCCGGAGATTTTCAAGCAGCTAATTGAGGGCGGGATTGAAGTACGTCTGATTGTGACTGATCAGGTGTTGGAACTGATGCATGCAAAATATGATAAAGTCTTGAGAGATGTGATCGATAAATCAAATTTCAATTTACGATTGACGCATGAAGAGATGATAACGGTATTTACTGTAACCGATAAATTCTTATCACTGGGTTTATACCGAACTGATGGGAAGTATGATTTTGGCACCGATCTCGTCAGCGATGACCTTGATGCGATCGAGTGGGGAAATGCACTATTTGAATATTACTGGCACCGGTCTACGGATGTCACACTTCCGGACCCTGATTAGCGCTGCTCGGTTACCACGAAGTAAATATACAGGCAGATGCATATTATTGCAATCGTAAGCCCCATCTTCTTTATGTATTTGATGATCTGGGCTGTGCGATAGAATTCAGAGCCATATTTACTTGTGATGACAACCTCTTCGGACGTGTCAAACAGGAAGTATCTGCCGATATTCTTGATCACGATCGGCTCCCCCTCATAAGTGATCAGTTCGCCATTAATCTGATCCTCTGTAAGCACCCAACCGTCCTGAGTCTTTCTTGCATCACCTTTTGTCATGATTCCGCTATCAGATAGCGAGACGATCCTGTGAACCACCTGAGTAGGGAATTCCTCAACATCGAAGACGATAATATCCCCGACCTCATGCGCCATATTCAGTCTCTGCACAAGAACGATGTCGTATTTTTCGAGTGTCGGTTCCATACTTCCTGACGTGACAACCGCTGGAAAGAACAGGTGCGCAAGAAGGATGTACGCGATCACCACCGCAAAGATTAGCGGAATAAGCATCTTGTAGATTCGCGGCCGCTTAGAAAGGTCTCTGTACCGATGCATCCTTGCACCGACATTGCTCTTCTGATCCCACACAAGCAGTCTCCCGGGAATCGTGCTGACCGCGTAGGGAATCGATCTGAGATCCTTTGCGCATATTCTGTAAAGAATATAAAAAACCAGCAGCAGCAGGAATACTGCGATGAGCGATGCTCGATGGACATAGTATAAGTAGAAACTGAAGTATGTTATAGAGTTGATGACGTTTTCAACAGCCGTCATACACATTCCTCGCCGGATTCCTTTGTCCTGATCCTGACGTCCGATAAAAACTGTTTTGCGATCTTTGCGAGCGAGATCAGTTCATCCCGGGTGTATGCCCTCTCAGGCACGTCCTTCCATGCGTGTTCCGGGATGCCTTGCTGGAGGATGTACCGCACATCTCCTGCAATTTCTCGTATGGATTTGGCAACCGAATGTACCTCCTGTGGTGATCCGATAAAATCAGGAAATACCGTAGTTCTTGCCTCAAAATCAATCTTGTTCTCCCTGCACAGTCTACCCAGTCCAAGCGAATCCGAGACATGTTTGGCGGCATCGATGCCGCAGATTCTGAGATACGCATCACGCGTAAGCGGCGCCTTCACATCCATACAGATCAGATCGACGAGATGCGCATCGATCATCTGCCTGATCCGGTCGGTGTAGTACCCGTTCGTCTGCACCCCGACAAGCAAGCCGTGACCATGTGTGAATTCAGCAAGGTGGAGAAGCGCATCGAACTGTTGAAAACACTCTCCGCCTGTAAATACAACAGCGCTTATGAGTAAGGAGTTTTTCTTGATCTCTGACTCGATCTCTTCGATGTCTGCTGGTTCGGAGCTGATTTTCCCCATCTCGAGGAGCGCGTGGTTATGGCAGTACGGACATCTGTACGGGCAGCCCATCAGGAAAACCATGGTCGCGGCGCGTCCGTACCAGTCCACAGTCGAGAGTGGAATTGTGTTCTTTGCAGTCATAGTCGCCTCCTGAACTCAGGGTTTCGCATCAGGCACGATTCCGCGTTGTATACGGAATCCTTCCTGATCCGTTTCCAGATCGTTTCGATACCGTCTTCCCGAATATTCCCGTAAGGAATCGGGATACATGCGCAGGGCAGCACATCACCCTGGGGGGTTATATGAAGCCATCTTTTCCCTGCAAAGCAGCCAATCTTCTCCATCGCATGCGGTATCGAGAATACCCGAACCCTACCATCGTTTGCCGCCCACTTAACAAACGAATCAAGGATTTCACGATCCGCGTCACTCAGAACATCGGTTTCGTGATCGATCCATCTTCCGGTCGGCACGATCTCATAGAACGAGAGTTCGTGGACGCCAGTTTCCACCGCAAGCGAATAAAAACCTTTCAGGTCATGGATGTTCACCGGGGATAACACGACATAGATATCGACAAACATGCCTGCCGCAAGCGAGTTTTTAATTGCAGCGAGTGCATCGTCAAATACCCCGCTTCGCCCCCTCATCCAGTCATGCTCCTCCCGGTGTGGGCTATCGATGCTCACATTGACCGCAAAGAGTCCGGCATCCTTTAGTGATTCCGCGAGCTTTATTGTAAGCCCTGTTCCGGACGTAAACACGGTTGCAATCGCCTTTTCAGGATCGACGTGCCTGACCAACTCTGCAAGTTCAGGGTACATCATGGGCTCGCCGCCGTCGAATATGACCAATGTGGTGCCCATGCCGATCACCTGATCGATCACATCCTTCACCACCTCCGGCGGCAGCGATGCCTTGTTTTCAGTATCAGGAAGTGCGCAGTGAACGCACCTGTTCGGGCACTCTTCTGTGATCGATATCGTGACCTGATCCGGTATGTTTTTTCCTATTCTGGCATTAAACTGGCTTTTCACAAGCCGATCAAACGCGCGCCCCGGTATCGGCGGCATCCATGTCGAGAAGATCAGTTCGTCCCCATCTACGCCGACCGGCTTTGCGCTCTCGAAGACATCGAGAAGGTCGGATGTGAAGGGTTTTACCACGGGCGCAAGGATGCCGCTCATGGTCATGCTGCCGTCTGCGTCCAGATAGACGCTGAACCACGGGCGTTTGTATAGTGGGTACATGTTCTGTTTTTTGTTGTCGTCTATGTGCATAAACACAGTAGCCACCAAAAAATAGGCAGTTTCTCATAACCGTAACCTTCGTAACCACTCGACCCAATAACCCATCTCACGGTCAAAGGAATCCAGAGTATCAGATAGGGGAAATCGATCCTGTATATCACCGCAAAGATGCGCCGAAACCGGATATGGGGTCTCGTATTTCATAAAAAACAGATGGCGCCCGACCTCCGAGCGCCATTTCCAAATTCTTGCTCAAATCGTCTATTCGCACAGCGCGATCGCGTCCACTGCCGCCTGCAGAATCATGAACGCATCAAGCGAGTTCGTAACGCCGTCGCCGTTCACGTCCACATCCTCGCTATAATTCCCGGATACGATGATGTTAAGCACAATCACCGCGTCTGCAGGCGTGATCGCACCGTCACCGTTGAGGTCACCGGTCGCAGACGGTTCCGGTTCCGACGACGCTGACGGCTTGCACCAGAGAGACGTGCCGGTGTTCCCCTTCACCGTGCATACGCTGGTGGGAATCTCGGTGGAACCGTACATGATATCGACTGATGTTCCCGTGGTTAGCAGGAGATCTTCCAGATCGTCGCCGTCGAAGTCCTGATCCGACAAGTAGTAGTTGCAATAATCGTTAGCCAGCCACACGCCTTTGCCTGTTACTGTCTTGCTCCAGAGTTCAGTTCCGGTCTCGCCATTCTTCACAGATATTGTGGCAGTATTCTCGTCACCTGAATCACAATCCTTCGACTCAACGATCACGTCGTCCTTGCCATCAGAATTGAAATCGAAGTACGAATAAGCACTGAGAGTTATGTTCACTCCTGTAGCTTCCTGATTCCAGAAATCAACTCCGGTGTCTCCGCGTTTTGCATGCACAGTTAGTGTGGTTTCATCGGTAACGGGATCAGTGACCTCGGATATCGCGATCGCGTCACTCTTGTCATCACCATTGAGATCGCAATGAGCGTAAACTCCCAGCGATGCATCCTTGCCTGTTATGCTCTGGCTCCAGAAATCGTCTCCGGTCTCACCATGCTTCGCATGTACTGTGACATTGTTTTCATCGGTTCCATGGTCGCGTACCATCCGCACGGTCACATCACTCTTGCCATTGCCATCAAAATCGCAGTACGGGTACGCGAACATGCGCGGGTTTTCGCCCGTTATGCTCTGGCTCCAGAACTCGTGTCCGTCGCGACCGCGCTTTGCATGCACCGTAACTGTGAGTCCGCTCCCGGAATCAGAAGCCCCGGTGTACGAAGTGATGACCACATCACCCTCACCGTCACCATTAAGATCGCATCCCGCGAGGGGCAAGAGTGGCATATATTTATTCGCGCCTGCTGCACTCTGGCTCCAGAGATTAGCCCCCGTCTCGCCGTGCTTTACATACATAGTGGCGCTGAAGTTATATGCCCCATAGTCGCTCATCTGAAATATTGCAAGCACATCGCCTTTGTCGTCGCCGTCGAGATCACCCGTAGAGTAAGCCAATGCTGATACGCCTTCGCCGGTTTCGCTCTGGTTCCAGAACTCGTAGCCGTCGTAACCACGCTTTGCGTGCACCGTGGCAGTGGTCTCCGTGGTTGTGATACCCAGACTACAATCCACTATCACATCGTCCTTGTCGTCGCCGTCAAGATCGCATCCCGATTGAGCCCGCATCCAAATACCCGTGCCTGTTATGCTCTGGCTCCAGAAATCGTCTCCGGTGTCACCGTGCTTTGCATGTATCGTGGCTGTGGTCTTGCCGGTGTCAGAATCATAGATGGCAATCGTCAAAAGCACGTCATTTTTGCCGTCGTTGTCAAGATCGCACGGTCCCAGATTGCTTATGTATGTGCTATCTCCAAATACATAACCATACCCGGTGTCGCCTGTTATGGTCCGGCTCCAGAGTTCAGCTCCGTTCTCGCCACGTATTGCAGAAACCGTGGCGGTGGTTTTGCCGGTGTCAGAATTCTGACTGCTCACCATCAGCAGTACATCGTCAGTCCCATCTCCGTTGAGATCACCAAGGGGGTGTGCCGGTACCTCAAAAACGGTCACCTCGCCGGTCGTAGATTCGAGGTCATAACGCCATAATTCAGTACCATCACGCCCATTTACCGCTGACACGTAGTCATATGCATACGTGAGGTAATCTGATGAATTATACGTCCCGTTGAAGATGAGAACATCATCATCCTCATCACCATTCAGGTCTCCTGCAGTGATTCCGTGTGTGAATGGGCCATCCGACGCGGTTGATCCCATCTCGAACCGTTCCGAGTATGTCGAGCCCATGCCTGCATCCATACTCATATCAATACGCATGCCCATAGTCGGATCGATCCGGTTCAATCGTCGATCGTCGAACATGTCTATCCCGGCCATATCGGTCGGATATGTTACTGTGCGCCCTGTACATGCGCTTGCCAACATCGTTGAAGTGATCAACACCATGATCACGACCGCGCTGGCATGTAATCTGTTTGTCATAGTATTCCTCCTTTGTGTAGTATCCGTGACCCATGAACTTGATCACAGTACCTAATTACTATAAGTGTGGGAATATGTATATAAATTTGTCCCTTAACGGGGCTGTAAACTTACACTTTGTCATGCCACGACTCTGGAGTTCCCGGATGCTTGAATCCGAAGTAGTAGACACCACTTACATATATTCAACGGAAAAGAGTCACTTCTCGATAGGGGCTCTCGGGTCACTGCAATGTCGCAGGCTTCAACCGGATCGCATCCTACCCGTGCGCCTACCCGTTCGGTCTTGACTTCATGAAAGGCTACCCTTACTATCACATAGCCCGATTTTTAGTAACTACCCAGGTACCTAAAACCACTATTCAGGGACTTCACCATGCAGAGACTACCTGGGACAAGGGGGGATACTGTAACCAAACCGAGAATTTAACCGCAGAGTGTGCAGAGGGACGCGGAGGTGGAAATAAACGGTTAAATGCTTCTATCGTTCCTCTGCGAGGGTTGGGTGGCATCACCTGGTGAGATCACCTCAATAATATCTCATGATAACTCCCGAAACGATACAAAGTATTAATACCGCATCGGCAACAAAATGGTAATGTGAACTATTTAAATATTGCACTCATCATTTTACTCGTATGCTGGATCGTATTTGCATTTCTAAATAAACAGGGAATTCTTGAGCGGTACAACACCTCGGCATTCGGACCCATACTGATGGTTCGCACCAAGCGCGGGCAGAAGCTGCTCACGGTGCTGGCACGCCCGCGCAGGTTCTGGCGGTTCTTTGGAAACGTCGGGATACCGATGATGGTTTTGGGGATGTTTATTATGTTCATGATAGTGATCCTGACCGACTACGTGATGCTTCAGGCATTATATGAGCATGCGATGCCTATGCCGGACAAATATAATGCCCCGCAGAACATCTTTTTGATCCCGGGTCTGAACGATTATATCCCACTTGTCTGGGGCGCGATCGGGCTTATGGTCACGCTGGTTGTACACGAACTTGCACACGCTGTTCTCTGCAGGACCGAAGGTGTCAGCGTCAAATCTATGGGCGTGCTGCTGCTCGGGATCGTTCCGATCGGGGGATTTGCAGAGCCGGATGACGAGGAGTTGTTCGGGAAGAAGAAGGGGCCAGACCCTGCAGGTGCCCAGGATGCGGGCACAGGCTCCAACATTGGGGTTGGCTACGATTACGCAGTCAGGCAACCCATTGAGACCGGGGGTGGAATCTGGCACGGAAACAAGAGCAAGAGTGCGGTGGAGCAGGAAGGGGATGACAGGGCAGGGAATGAGAATGGTGTGCCCAGAAGATCGCGGATGAGGATACTTGCAGCAGGAGTCATGGCAAACTTTGTTGTCGCATTGATCGCATTCGCACTATTCTTTGGCCCGGTCCTTGGAGGGATAGCTCCGGTCAGCGATGTTATAGTCGTATCGGTCGATGAAAACTCAGTTGCAGCACAAGCTGGAATAAAAGAGGCTATGGCTATCACGCAGGTAGACAATGTTGTGATAAAGACTGCAAACGACTTCTATGTCACCATGACTACCAGGGAAGACCTACCGATGACGATACACACAAAGGGGGCGGACAAGCGTGATGTATTTACGCTTGCAGGGGAGGGCGCCACCCTGCAAACATGGGTCACGATCGAGGATGTTATGTTAGATTCTGCTGCAGCGCGGGCAAATCTCGCGAAAGGTATGACCATCGCACGGATCAACGATACCGAAATCAATAACACCACTGATTTCATTGCGTTTCTGAATACAACCGTGCCGGGTCAGACGGTCGAGGTCTTCTTTGCAGGGAATAACTCAACCATTGTAGAACTTGGTTCTTCGCCGGACCGCAGTTGCGGATATTTAGGCGTGGGCTCCACCACAAGGATCAAATTCGCTGGCATGACCACCGGAGAATATCCTGCATCGGGTAGACTACATCTCTTTAAGAGCATCCCGAGTTTGATGCACAGGATCGAGGGCTGGCTTTTCATCTTTGCGATGCCGCTGATAGAATCAGAGGGCGGCAGATTTGACAACTCCATGCAGTTCTATGAGCCTGTCGGATGGGCCGCGGGTTATGGTGTCCTCGTCTTCTGGATCGCGAGTGCGCTGCTCTGGATCGGCTGGATCAACTTCTATGCAGGACTGTTCAACTGCCTGCCAGCGATCCCGATGGACGGGGGGCATGTATTCAAGGACATTATCCACTCGCTATTTGGGCGGGTGATAAGTGACCACAACGCAGAGCAGTTGTCAAAAAACATCGCAGTATCATTTGCAGTACTAATCCTTGTTTCGTTCGTCTTCATGATCTTTGGACCGTATATCGTGCATGGATTTTAGCGAGGGTATGGAAATCCCGCTTTTGCAACATTGCAGATAGATTATCGGCAAGCGGTGGCATGACCCAAAACCGTCTAAAACAAGACCATTCAATCGCTTGAATGAGTGGTTGCTCTAGCAAGTAGTACTAACATCGCTCACACTATCCCTTTTCCGGATACTTGCCATTCCCCGGGGTTGCAAAACCTCCACTCCCGATCAGGATCACATCTTTGACTTGAATTCCTCTACCAGTTCTTGCCTGATCTCATCGTTCCGATCGCCGCCGCAGACCACTCCGCGGATTCCGAGGATATCAGGATTGATCTGCCTTAATATGTCCAGATCCTCGAACTTGATCGTTCCGGCAAGTGCCGTAGTCAGACCGAGATCGCGTGCATCATCCACAAACCTGGTCAACTCTTCCTCGCGCATAAACTCGAAGAGTGACTTACCGTCCTTGATGCCGGTATCGATCATCACCACATCGGCACCGACCTTCGCGCCAACCTCAGGGAGCAACAGTGGTGAAATGGAGTTTATACGCCTATAATCTGCATACGCGGCTGCTACCGCAAATTTGTTCGAATCGTATCCTTTTATCGACCGAACAACATTTGACAACAGTTCTTCTGCTTGATCTGTGGTCTGGATGTCGTATAATCCAATCTTGATATAATCAGCGCCGGACGTGGCAGCACCAAGCGCAGCGAGCGATGCCGTACCCGGCTTAAAATTAAAATCGCCAATCGTTGCGCTGACCGGCTTTTTGGATTCGATCGCCTCGATGACTGCGCGGATCATCCATGGGAAATTCGCACCAAGTGAGCCTTCTTTCGGATTCTTCACATCGACAATATCAGCACCGCCGTCAAGTGCAGCCTTTGCCTCGGTCGGGTTGATTGGGCTAACCAGTAGTTTCATAATATGCCTCCAATGATTGCACTGTTTGCCAGTGTAATAATGAAATCATCGTACTGTCTGTATTTAACAGTGTCGTTGCACCGCTCACTCTACTCACTCTACTTTGTATATCCCGATCCCATCATCCGGGCGTTTCTGCTCTGGCTCTGGGTCCTTGATATACACAGGTCTTACATATTCCGTCCCAGTAAGATGCCTGATCACCTCGTCGTAACTGGATACCTGCATCCGGACGCGTAGATAATCAAGCTGGCGCAGGGTTTCGTTGCTTACTTCTATTACTGGCATCGTGATCATATATTCCAAGAATCGGCTATAAAGCTGGCGGTGAATGACCGTCCCACCTGCCGGCATACACCCACCGATCATACCCGGTAGTGCCCCGCCCTGCTGGCGATTGCGTATCAGGGGGGTTCTCAAACGCATCTCCGGAAACCCCGCAACCCTCGAGTACCTTGTAAGCGAATTCAAGTTCTTCGCCATCATGAAACGTAAAGATCAGCACCCCGCCAGTCCGTACGACCTTAACAGACTCACGCAGGATCGATGCCCACATATCCTTGTTGAATGGCTGGATCGGACCTATCATGAACCCCACTACGCAGTCGAACTCCCGACCGAAGAACGATGATAGTTCCGTGGCATCAAGAACGACCGACCGCTCATCGCGGAGTTGCCCGCTCTTAAGTCCGTCGCAGATGTCGCATTTGTCATAGTCGATGCAGACCGGATCGCATCCGAGATCGCGTAGCGCAGCAGTTGCGCTACCGTCCCCGCAGCATATCTCGAGCACGTCTGCGCCGGATAGGTCAAGCGCGATCTTGCCCCTGATCTCGCGGAAGAGATGTAATAGTTGCTCGCTCCGCTCCTCTGGTTCGCAGTCCTCGTCGTTTTCCAGCGGCCTCTCACCCAATTGATTGTGGATCAGTTCACGCACCCCTACAAAGACTCCAAGATCGAGGTACGGCATATCTTCGCGTGCGCACGATTCGCACAGCCACTGGTTCGCAAGGAAGATGGAATAATATTCGATCAGTGCACTGCGTATATCGGATGCATCTGTTTCGATCTCTTCGCTGACGCTTCCAAAGATATCAGACACTCTTTCTGAAAACCGCTCATCCTTCGAGATCACGTTTGTGAGTACGAGCCAGTGATCGATGCCTTGCGAATGCACGTAAACTGCGATAGCGATCGGAATGCCGCGCTTGGTCAGCCCTAACACCCCACCCTCTCCCTTTCGGGTAGCGTTATTGCCTCTGATGTTCTCGAATTCTTTTAGGTAGTTCTCTGTGAGTAACGCTTCTCTCTGATCGCTGAAACTATTTTCGGCAAGGAATATCGGTTCCGACGGATCGAGTTGAAAGAGGTTGTGGAGATGCATCTCCGGTCTGGTATGCCTCAGTAAACCTCTTCGCGCGGATAGATGACCATTCCCTCTGAGGTGATCTCATACGGATAGATGCCTTTCTTATGATCTGATCCGCGCATCTTGAATATCTCCATGCTGCGGACACGCGTGTTATCTTCCCGCTTGTTATACAGCAGGATCGTGCCGTCGGTAACGAAGTTCTCGACACCGAATCTGCTGTACAGGTCGTCATCAACGATCTCACAGGTCATAAGCGATGTCAGACCGAGAATCTCGAGGGTCGTGCTCAGTTTGAGCAGTTCTATCCTGATCCTTGCAGGGTCCTGAATATTAAATCCGATGGACGTGCTCGAATCGATCACCGCGCGTTTCGCGCCGATTTCATCCTGTATCGTGATGACCTGGTCGAGGAGCGCGCGCATATCGAATGGTCGCACATCCACGTATCGTTCCTGCGACGGGATCCCGATCTTTGTGGAACACGCATCGATGATCGCAAGTTTCCCCTCCGCCTCTAGCGACTGTATATCCCATCCGAATCTCGACAGATTCTCCCGCAGGTAGTCGGGGCGTTCCTCGGTTGCAATAAAGATGCCGGGTTCGTTGTACTGCGTGGCTCCGTTGTGCAGGAACTGAAACGCAAAGTTTGTTTTTCCGGTACCGGATGTTCCTGAGAGCAGATATGTCCGGTCTCTCACCAGCCCGCCTTCACACAGTTCATCAAATCCCGGTACTCCAGTAGGTACTCTATCAGTCATTGTAAGTTCCTCCAGATAGCACAAACCGTGCAAGGAGCGCATCAAGTTGTATTCGCTCGTTCGCGCCTTCTGTGATTCTGAAATCAATTTCTCCAATTTTATCTATCAATTCAACCTTTTTGAGATCAGGGATCTCTCCGACATCGAACATCGCCCGGTATATCTGCCCGACCACGTCTTCCCCGGATAGTCCCTGTCTGGTTAACAAATCGTCCAATTTTTTGCGGGATTCTGCAAAATCCCCGTTGTATGCACTCAGGATGAGTTTTTTAATCTCCTCCGGGCGCGCAGTTGCTGTTATCTGGTAGATGGCATCGCGATCGATCGCTGTGCCGAGCATTGCGGCGGCCTGCAGAGCATTGATCGCCTTGCGCATGTCACCGCGTGCCACGTATTTGACCGCATCGATTCCGTCGTCCGTGATATCAAGGTGTTCGCAGTCAGCGATGTACCCGACCCTCTTCACGACAGCCTCGTCCGTGATCGGACCGAACCGATAGACTGCACATCTCGATTGAATCGGCTCTATAATTCTCGATGAATAATTACATGACAGGATGAACCGGCATGTTCTAGTGTACCGCTCCATTGTTCTACGAAGCGCAGACTGGGCATCGCCTGTCAGGGCATCTGCCTCGTCTAAAAAGATGATCTTGAATTCGGCATCCCCGACAGGCGATGTTCGTGCAAAGTTCTTGATCTTGTGGCGCACAACATCGATGCCGCGCTCGTCGCTTGCATTTAATTCAGTGAAGTTGGAGTGCCATGTATCGCCGAAGAGCTCTCTTGCTATGGATACTGCAGACGCGGTCTTGCCGACTCCGGGCGGACCTGTGAACATGAGGTGTGGCAGATTCCTTGTATGCACGTACGAAATCAACCGCCCGATTGCGTTGTCCTGCCCTACTACATCCGCCAGTCTCTTTGGTCGGTACTTCTCGATCCATATCTCCTGTTTGATAGAAAACCCTCCGCATGGTGAATATGTGTATATATTGTCGGTTATATTCTTAAGGGTTCGTCTGCCTGTGGTGGTCAAGTCTCTATGGGTGGCTCGGAAATGCCGGTAAATTTTTGGTACAACAAAAACCACAGACCGAGCGGGACGATGAAAAAGAGACTGTACGTACCGCATCCAGGACACTTCGATGGATCGAAGGAACTGGTGTTCGAAGCAGGAAAGGGCATATACTCTATATTCATGGCAGGCTCGCCCGATTATGTGGGTACTGGCAGGAGCAATCCAAGTTCGCCCCAGATCAAGGGTATCAGGGAGCAGACCGAGTATACGCACAAGAATGGTGTTGCGGTGGAGGCCGTGCTCAACAGTTCGTGTCTTGGCGGACGCCAACTGCCACCCGCTGAAAAGTATGCCGCACAGGATATACACAGCCAGATCACCAAGCAGATGCGGCACTGCAGGCGGTGTAGGGCTGACGCGATTCAGGCGGCGGGGCGAGGATGTGCAGGAGAAGTATTATCGGTGAGGTGGGGAAGCCGGGGAGTTTGGAAGGGTGTATATCCAAAGTTTACTTCCGACATACTACCAAATCAGAAGGATATGCGAACTCGAGTTTAAGTATACTACGTTATCTACGAGTCTTTTTATTATCTTCTGGTAACCGGTCAAATTCACCAATAGCCCATCGTACCATTAATTTATACATATAATTTTATATACATATATTTCAAAAGATTTAATAGGTATGAAACCTGTATATAGTATATATACCAAAAGGCAACATCTCAATCAATAAGTCGCTTGCGAAAGAAGTGAAAAATGGGAAAATTATTCAAGTATTGCCAGATATCCCGATAAACAGAGTAAGACTCCCTTTATTCACGACTATACCTCCAACCCAGTGTTCTGTCTGCGGAAGTCCACTAAAATCAAATGAAAACTATGATCGCTTCATAATTTCAAGCTATGGTATCATAATATTCCCTGTAGTCTACCGGATTTGCTCAAAGTGCGGAAAACAGCATACTGATACAATTGTTGGCGTCACCGGATCCGCAAACTACAGTGATGAATACAAGGAAAAACAGAATGCGGTACGATATAATGGGAGATGCAGTCTGTGGAACACACGTGTTGTAGGTGAAATATTTACAGAGGGATTAACTAATATTTCAGGAAGAGCGCCTTGTCCAACAACTCTTTGGGCTTATGATCAAAAGAAAGGTAAGATATCATCCCAGGAACTATTATACCAGGAGATTAACAACAATTGCACCCTGCACATCGTTACTGGGTCAGATCCGGGTGGAGAAAATATATCGAGTGCCAGTTTGGAAGGACATTAACCAATCGCGAGTGGAAAATGCTCCGGTATAAAGTAATTTACGTCGTAGCTACTGAAGATAAGGTCGTACTGGACTTTACAATAACCAACATCGGGAAGCTATCTCGAGCTAATACCTCTCCTGGACCGAATCAAAGACCGGATACCTGAAGAGAAAATATTAAAAATCGTTTCCGATGAAGAATATGCGATTATCAAGGCAGTAAGCACTGTTTTCCCGGATGTTATCCATTCGTTCTGTATGCTTCACCAATTGAAAAATCTCACCAAGAAATACCTTGACGAGTTCGGAAGCATTGAGAACATCCCTTCTAATGATCTGGAATTGTATGAACTCACACAAAAGTTGATACTTGCCGAAACATCCATCCATTCATCGGTATCTTATCAGGGAATTTTGAAATTAGCTTCGAGTGCGGAACTGTCACGAGCGTCACAAAAAGCAATCGCGTACGCGAAAGAAATTTACCAGAATAATCGGTTGTTACTGGCGAAAGGATTCACTCCGGAGACTAATAATGTGATGGAACAGCTATTCTCAGTAATAGACAACTTTGTCGATCAAGCCAGATCTTTTAAAGCTACATTTAGTACAGTTAACTTCTTTTACAACCTATTTGCCTCGATGAACAGACGATGCTTCAATACAGGCGACTGGAAAGGCTTCTCTCCACTAAATCGAGCTAAAATGAAATATGGTTAGTAGTTAACTTTGAAATGAATGATAATAGCGCTTAGCGGTGGCTATCTACATTTTATCGGGATTTGGGTTAGTTTACTAATTTTGGTCATTGTTTTCTGTTCTTTGAGGGGAATGTCTGAGATATTTGCCTCATGCAGGACTTGTTCCGGTCATTTTCAGACTCAACCAGAAAAAATTAAAAAGTCTCATAGCAATTGATCATAGCTCCCACATCTCAAACCCAATGACCGGCTGGTCCAGCCCGAAGTTCAGTATCACCCCGGGATGCACCTCTCCAAAGACGCCTGCACGCCTGCCACCATCAACAATAATGTCTGCCCGCCTGCCCTCGATAAACGCAGGATCATCCGACGCGGTGATCGCGTAAGCAACCACCCGTTCGTGCATCACAGCATCCACTATTGACCTGATCTCGCTAAAGTTTGCATGCGGGTCGATTGCAACCGCTGCAAGATGCACGTCATTCCTGCCATCCACAACCACATCCCCGACCTCGAAGATGCGCTGTGGCAGTTCCCGGTGCTGGTTAAATGAGAGTATCTCAAGCAGGTTCGGAAGGATCGTCGTGCGCAGCATCGTTTGCTCTATCGTGATCGGGTGCATGACCCGTGTGGCGCTTGTGTGCGGTCTCTGCATCTTCTCGAAATGCACAGTCTCGCTTGTTAGCGTAAACGGCATGACCTCGTAAAAACCAAGCCCCACCATAATATCGCGAAGATCCGCCTTTGCAAGAGATAGGAGGTGCTCTTCTCCGATGGTCATCGTCTCAGGAAGCACCGACGTGATCTTTTCATACCCGTACCCGATCGCAACGTCCTCGAATATGTCATAATCATGCATGATGTCTGCACGGTACGCGGGTACGCTCACTTCGATCGCATCGTCTGAGTGAGAGAGCGGCACCGCCCCAAAGCGCATCCTTCCAAGGTACTGCATGATCTGGTCGCGGCTAAGGTCCAGTCCGAGCAGAGCGTTTGCACCGCTGGCCGAGATCCGGCGCGTCGCATGACCGAGGTTCGGCGTCGTGCAGCCAGTATCAGGCGCCTCTATCTTCACAGACTCTATCTTCCCACCGCGTTCAGCAAGTGCAGTTGTTACGATGTTTAGTGCAACAGATACGGATTTATCCGTTCCGGTAACCTCGATGAACAGATTTTCAGTCTCCTCTCTCACGCGAGTCAGCGTCCCGTTGATGATCGGCGGAAACGAGAGCACGTTTCCGAGAGAATCAAGAATCAGAGGATATTTATCGAATTTTTCGACAAGATGTGCGAATTTGATCCCTTTCGGATGCTTGTCCAGAATCTCATCCATCGACATCGGAATATCGAAATCGAGAGGAACAAATTCAAAGGTTGGGTCTGCTGCGATATACTCAAACGGCGGGGTCACACGGTCAAGATCGTGCACGCCGATCGATACCTTCGAGCGGTTGCGCCCGATTCCCCAGTGTAGATCCTCCTGCAGGCTCATCAGCGACTCTATGGAGTATGGGGTGAATTTGACGCCCTTCACCACTGCACAGGCAATGTACGGGCGTATCTTTCCGATCTCGTGGTCGGATGTGATCGTAATCCCCGACTGCCTGACAATATATTCAGGAATACCTGTTTCTATATCGAGAAACCCACGCATAGCCCTGGCTACGCCTTCGACGCTGTAGAGGTCAGGGCGGTCAGGAAAGAACTCAATGTCCACGTAATCATCATACACGCGCTCGATGTCGGCACCGATCATCGGGATGCGACCCTGTATTGTATCTCGATCCGCCCCTATAAGATTCTCAAGATCGGTGTAATAGAGAGTGATTACCGGCATGGTAGAGACTTAAACACGGTTGTAATTAAGGATTACGAAAAGACGTGGATTCCTGTAGAGCGCGTTCATTATCCATCCCGATGGTAAGCAGTGAGATGTATAATAATGTGTATGCTAATATATTAATGAGGAGCGTGTACACAATGATCGGGCTATCGATGCCGCCGCCTTCGCTTGTCAGGTCGGGATGCAACATTGGAGTCCAGAGTTTGATCGAGAGGTAACTCATCGGCACAGCCGCGAATGCAACGATTCCGAACACCGCCGAGGTCCGTGCACGGCTCTCTGACCCCATCGCATGCCGTAGCATCACATACGCCACATACAGTAAAAACAAGATTAGTTGAAATGTAAGGCGCGGAGTCCATTCCCAGTAGATGCCGTTCCATGCGCTACTTGCCCATATCATCCCGCTTAAGAGATTAAGAGCGCAGAAAACAGTGCCAATTTTAGCAGACGATGCCGCAAAGATATCCCATCTCATCGTAGAAGTCTGAAGATACCTGATGCCTGCTACGAATACCAGGAAGAACGCTAAATATGAGATCCATGCGAGCGGGACGTGGAAATAGAATATCCTGTAACTCTGGACCTGGTTTTGCCATTCGTCATCGCTCAATAGGGGTGGTTGTTCACCTGGGTTGATCGCCTGGCTAGTGAAGGCCATGTATGTCGCCGCGATCAGGGCTACGGCGGTTATCAGGTAGAGTATAGTGCGTATATTCATATCTACAGGTAAGCCATCCATTCAGCCATCGAGTACTCGAATCCTTCCATCAACTCGAAATTGACCTTCCCAAGCGGCAGGGTTTTCTTCTTGCACAATCTCGCAGTTCCACATTTCTTGTAGCATGACCTGCATGGTTCCATGAAAGTTGATGTGGCACCGGATATATTAAACGCTTGGGTGAGGCAGTGCATCATGAACGCCCGCCCGGATAACGACATTTATATACCACCATGCAATAATAATCACCATAGACGCTATTGACCAGTCACTGGTCTACTTCGTATGCGGTGTGTGTAGGTTCGCATTTCAGGCAGATCCGAACGTCATCCCGATCACCTGTTCACAGTGTGTGGGAGCGAGAATGTCGCGCGGACCTGAAATAGAACTATAAACTCATGCAGGCGGCTTTGCAACCAGATGCACATCCCCTGTTCCGAGATTGATCGGCTGTCCGACGATCACGTTCTCGGTGACGCCGCTTAACTCATCGATGTCGCCGCGTATGCCTGCATCGATCAGGTGATTCACAGTCACCTCGAATGCAGCTCGGGCAAGGATGCTCGCCTTCTCGCCCGATAGTCCGTGCCTTCCGATCTGCTTGACATCTCCGTCGCAAGTCATCATGTCTGCTGCAAGCATGATGTGTTTTACATCCACGTTTAACCCCTGTTCGCGCAGGGTCTCCATGATCTCCTTTACAATTGAGTTTCTGGCAGCCTCGATTCCAAAGACTTCACACATCTCACCTGGGTGGTTGGAGGTTGTTCGGGTGGGATCGACGCCCTCTATCTCGAAAACCTCATGAAGTGCCGTGCCTTCGGTATAGAGCACGTATTCAAGACCTTCCTTCTGTATAACCACCCGCGGGACCGCCTCAATGCCTTTGATCAATACTTTCTTAAGATTCCTGCCCAATTGCACAAGAGAACCAAGGTTGGACTCCTTCGGACTAAGTTTGAGCGTATACCCCTCCACCTCGATCGGGATCTTTAGTTTGGCTTCGAGTTTTTCGATGATGTCAGATAGTGTAAGGTCTCGCTCGTACAGGGTATCCTCATCCACTTCGATTAAGATTACCAAATTTGCGCGGTCTGTAATAATTCCGCCCAGATCCGGAATTGTTGTCTTCTGGATCTCCCATGCGACACCTTGAGCTTTCTTCTTACTTACGCCGTCTTTCAGGTACGCAGTCATCACCGGTGTACTCGGGTTCTTTCGCGCATCAAGGATCTCGATCAACCTCGGTAGCCCGAGCGTTACGTTGATCTCGGCGACACCAGCATAATGGAAAGTACGCATCGTCATCTGTGTGCCAGGTTCGCCTATCGACTGCGCGGCGACCACGCCGACCGGATCGCACGGCTCGATGCAAGCAGCCGCATACCCGCCCATGATGTGATCTATGATCTCATCCAGTTGTTTCCTGGTCGGTTTAACTTCCAAAATTTCCTCTAGCAAGGTATCTCTGATCTTTGGCGGCAATGAGAGCGCACTTACACTCTTCTCGATACTATCTGCTGTTACAGTCATTCTGGCGCCTCCATCACGTCCTTTACAATTCGCTGTATATGGCTACGATCAAAGCCGCGTGACGGGTCGACCCCATCCTCTCCATATTTTGCCTGCACGACCACGCCACGGGTGTCCCGTACCGTGCCGTCGTGCTGCGCCTCCAGATCCTGAAGCGCATTCACCATCCTCCGCTGGAGGTACCCTGACTGGGATGTCCTGACAGCAGTGTCCACAAGACCTTCCCTGCCACCGATGGCGTGGAAGAAGTACTCGACCGGAGAGAGCCCACTCTTATACGATGCCTGCACAAATCCATGCGCCTCTGCGCCGCGATCTCCTTTCTTGAAATGTGGAAGCGTTCTACCGGAGTATCCTCGCTGGATGCGGGCACCCCGCACCGACTGCTGTCCAACACACGCAGCCATCTGTGCAAGATTTAACATCGAACCCCTGGCTCCGGAGACCGCCATCGCAACTGCGGAGTTGTCGATACCGAGATGCAATCCTGCCTTGTCACCAGCCTCGTCACGAACCCTTCCGAGAATCTGCATGATCCGAAGCTCAAGTGTCTCTTCGGTAGATCGCCCCGGAAGTGTGTCAAGCTCGTTATGTTCATACTTGTCGATCAGACTTGCGATACTCTCCTTTCCGTACATCGCGTCCTTATTGATCTCCTGTATCTGTTTGACCGCCTCTTTCGGAATGTCCTCATCATCGATTCCGAAACTGAATCCGTGATACATGATACCCCGGATCGCAAGGTTTGTCATGTTGTCAATAAACTCAGCCCCGGCAGCAGGTCCGAACTCCCTGATAACCTTGTTTACGATCTTTCCCTTGAACGCGCCGATCGATTTCTCATCGATGGTTCCATAGAACAGTTTTCCATTCTTTATAACGACATAAGCATCGTTCGGGCAGTTCTCCTTCTTGCACCCGTCCGCGCATTCCTCACATATCTCTGCCTCATATTCGAGGTTTAACCCTTCCGGTAGAATCTGGCTGAATATCTGCTTTCCAGTCCAGTAGGATGTGCCATCCTCGATATGGTCCGGCGTCGGCAGGTCGCGCACACCGGTCTTTCGCAAGATCTCGAGCGCGCTGTTCTTATCAACCGCCTTCTCCCGCGTCAGTAAGAACATGCCTGTAATATGATCGTGTATTCCTCCGATAATCGGACCGCCGAATCTTGGCGAGAGGATGTTCTCCTGAACCCGCATCAATATCGCCGCCTCTGCCCTTGCCTCCTCGTTCTGCTGTACATGGAGATTCATCTCATCGCCATCGAAATCAGCATTGTACGGCGGGCAGACTGCGGGATTTAACCGGAATGTCTTTCCGGGCATGACCTTAACCTCATGCGCCATGATGCTCATCTTGTGAAGCGACGGCTGCCTGTTGAAGAGTACGATGTCGCCATCCTTAAGATGCCGCTCCACGAACCATCCGTATTCGAGCATTTCTGCTATCTCCTCACAGGTTATATCGCTGATTCGCAGTCTGTGACCATCGGTCCTGACCACGTAGTTCGCGCCCGGGTGATTGCGCGGACCGCGGCGCACATACTCCCTGAGTTCCTCGATGTTTCTCGGCACAACCTTAAACGTGAGCGTCAGTTCTCTTGCAATCGCCTCGGGAATGCCGACCTCGT
>JAYEGI010000281.1:0-7213 GCA_034659035.1 Methanobacteriota archaeon | reverse complement strand
CAGTCGAGAACGTGCCCGTCAGGACTGGTGGTGGTGTGGGTCCGGTACTCGCCTGGAATGCCTCGCTCGACGCGCTCATGATCCTGCAAGCCGCAGCAGGCGCAATCAATCTGTAACCAAAAGAGGGCGGCGCAAGGTGTACGCATCGGTGCACCGCCTTCCCGCCTTCCCATTTATTTTCGAAGACTTCAGACCCCCCGGCAGAAACGCTCACTCTCCAAGCTCTCTCGATCGCCGGGTTGCTGCGATCACAGCATTCATCATGCCAGCACGCAGCCCCTGCGTCTCGAGCGCATGTATCCCCCGGATGGTGGTTCCTGCTGGTGACGTCACCATATCCTTAAGCACGCCCGGATGCTCTTTTGTTTCGAGAACCATGGCAGCAGCACCGAGTACAGTCTGCGCGGCAAGTTCGAGCGCAATATCCCGCGGCAGCCCTTCATGCACCCCGCCATCAGCAAGCGCCTCGATTATCTGGAACACAAACGCAGGTCCGCTTCCGCTTAAGCCGGTAACGGCATCCATCATCGATTCCGGAACCGCGACAACTCTCCCGACCGATCCAAATATCAGGCGTGCGGTCTCGAGGTCGGATTCTGTTGCATGAGTACCTGCTGAGATCGCTGAGATCGCCTGCCCGACCGTACATGCGATATTTGGCATTACACGGATCAGACGCGCTCCGGCAGGCAGGTTCTCTTCGATCGCACGGATCTGCACTCCTGCTGCAACCGAGATCACCAGAACCCCCTCCAGTGTCTGCGGTTTCACTGACTGCAGCACTGAAGCGATGATCTGCGGCTTTATGGCGAGGATGATCGTCTCTGCGTTGCCAATAGTATCTGTGTTATCTGTGGATGTGTTGATCCCGAGTTCGGAATGCAGTGCGTCCAATCTCCCCACGTCCACGTCGCTTGCAAAAATCCGGTCGCCCTGGCAGAGGTCTGCGGTAAGCACGCCTCTGATCAATGCTTCTCCGATCCTGCCAGTGCCGATAATTCCTATCTTCATGTTCGTATCCATCTCCGATATTTCCGATTGGTCCATGTCTGTAATGAATCCCGGCAGGATTCATCGATGCCACAGCCAGCGGGCTTAGGCATTATGCAGTTTTGAAATAACTTACGATGAAACAGGGGTTCACACTCATAATATAATCTCCCCTTCAATCACCGTAACCGCCTGACCGCTTAAGATAACTCGACCGGACTTAACCTCAACCCTGACAACACCGCCTCTTTCAGACGACTGAAAAGCCTCGAGTCGAGATTTATTGAGACGAGATTCCCAGTAAGGTCCCAAACAGCAGTGAGCCGATCCGGTCACAGGGTCTTCGTCAACCCCTATAGCCGGAGCAAAAAATCTGGAAACAAAGTCATATTTGTCAGTATCTGCTCTACTCGTCACGATGATACCGCGAGATGGGATTTTCTTCAATAAACCAAAGTTCGGATTTATGCTTCTCACTATCTCTTCTGATTCAACTTCTACAATGTAATCAAACCTGTTTTTACCCACATATATCGGTTGTACGCCTAAAGCATCGGAGATCTCAACAGGAGCATCTGCGTTTGTTTCGTATTCTGCTGGAAAATCCAGATCAATCCACTCACCATTCCTTTTCGCTGTTAATTCACCGCTCAACGTATCAAAATGCACAATCTCGTCAGGGCTCAGGTCTCCAGTCTCCCATAGGATATGGGCAGAAGCCAGAGTCGCGTGACCGCAAAGTTCGATCTCGGTACAGGGGGTGAACCACCTCAAGTTATAACCTGTGTCGTTTTCTTGAAGAAATGCAGTTTCAGGAAGGTTCATCTCTTTTGCGATATTTAACATCTCGGAATCCGGAATATCTTCTGATAAAATGCACACTCCGGCGGGATTCCCGGTAAAGGGTTTGTTGGTGAACGAATTGACCTGAAATATTCTCATGAGCCGTTACCATGTATGATCTTCGGAGTTCGAATCTTACGCAACCTCTGCGAACGTCAGTATGTAACCGTTGCAATCCTCGATGTAAAATTCTTGCATTCCGTAAAAGGTAGTGTGCATGTCCTTTACGATCGCGACCTTATCTTTTATCCTTGCATACATTTCCGAAACGCTGTCAAGTTCCATGTACAGCGTAAGGGTGCCTCCAATCTCCCTGCCCATCAGCAGCGGAAGCGCTTCTGCAAGACTCCTCTTCGCCTGAAACATCATCTCTACATTCCCGCACTTCATCATCGCGTAATCAAGCGACCGATCCTGCTGATACGATGTCAAAATCTCCTGAAGCTCTTCTATAACGCCCATAACAAACTCAAAGCCTAAAACCTCTTGATAAAACTCAACAGTACGATTCACGTCCTCGACCATCAGATTGGGCGTAAGTTTAGTAAGCGCCATAACTCTCACATCTGTCACCTGAGTTATAAAAATTTAGGGATGGAACGAATGCAAAACAAGTGGATGGCTATGGAAAAAATAAGAAAATAAGTGATTTCGTAAAGGATTACCAGTATTACCGTAGGGGAAAACCTGTTCCAGCGCGATTACGTCGCGAGGACGTGGTACGAACGAGATGCTTGCCTGCACGTCCTTTTCTTACCATAAAGTACAGAATCGCAATCGTGCGATCAATCAACCTACCTGAGTAGTTACGCGTTTTGTTGCATAAACTTACCGATCCGGCAGATTTTGGTAACTTATCGGTAGTATTCCAAAAAACGCCCCGGCACATCTCACACTTATATATCTTGGTGGTATAACTGCCGCCTGTGTTGCGATCACACCACAGGTGATTGTATGCACCCACCCCGTACATGATTTTTAAATCTGGCGTAAATAAAAGGCGACCTCATCCCCGACGGCAACGTCACCTCCGCGAATGTCCTTATCGCGCTCCGAATCACAGTTAGTGGCGAATACGCGCCAGAAGCCGAGATCGACGAGAACGGCTGTGTAAACGCGCTCGATGCCCTCATGATCCGGCAGGCGGCAGCCAGGCGAATCGAGTTATAGGCGATCCCTCTGCACTGACCGGATATCAGAGATCCTCGCTTGGGTATTATGCGATGGTCCTACCGATTCCGGGCATCCTCTAAAACGAGGTTCTGAAATGTTAGAACTCCAAATTGCGCTTACGGGGTGGAAATAAATAGATTGTCAAACCCCAATCAACTCTGCGATCCGCTCCACCTCTGCGACCGCTTCCGAGTCATCAGGCAGCTCGATGAGAGGAGTTCCATCGAGGTCGTAGTCTGCAAGCTTGGCATCAAACGGGATCGTCCCCGCGATCTCGAAACCGAGTTCCGATGCGTACTTCTGCAAACTCCCTCTATTCTCAGGTGTGACCTTGTTTAAGATGAGGTATATCTTTTTGAATCCGAGATCGAGTTCGCCTGCAAGATCGCGTATCCGCTCGGCAGTTAGAAGCCCTTTGCGCGATCCATCAGTCACCACAAGTAGGATATCAAGGTTTCTGATAATCCTCCTACTCAGATGCTCAAGACCTGCCGCCGTGTCGATGATCGCAAGATCATAGTTCTTCGTAACCCTGTCCATGATGCCGCGAAGCAGGTTGTTTGCATAGCAGTAGCATCCGGGTCCATCAGGCCTTCCCATCACAAGCAGGTCATATTTTGGGGTCTCTGTAAGTATCTCGTATATTCTCGATTCGAGCACCAGCATCTTGTCGGCATCAGGCGGGAGATCTTCGAGTATCAGCTCCCTAACATCGCCCACTGTTCTGGTAACGGTGTCGCCAAGCGCGTCCGGAAGATTGGTGTCGGGATCGGCATCTACCGCAAGCAGCACACTTCTGCCGCGCATAACGTGCCTGATCAAGAGCGTGGTGACTACTGTCTTCCCTGTTCCTCCTTTCCCTGTGACTGCGATAATTGTTGTCATAAGCATACCTCTAACATCAGGAAGACCGCCGCGCACTCCCGTGTCTCATAGATACCCGAGTGCGTCCTCGATTCTTCCGAGTTCGTGTCCTGTGGTGTCCGCGCCTGCAAGGTATCCTGCCGAGTTTGCAAGCAACCCCGCCCCGATAAGCGGTGATCCGAAATTGACAGTCCCGATATCGACCGGAAGACCGAACACGTCCTCGAGAATCTCTATTTCAGCATCGCTTACCTTCGGATGCACCAGAACGCCCTTGTTGGTGGCGACTCCAGCCATACCAACCGTCTTTAACCCGGCGATAGTAGCCCTCTGCACATCCACCTGCATCGTCTCCCGAATCACCGCTACCGCCTTATCAGAAAGATGCGGGTGTACGATTGCAGCGGTGTCGTTTGCGAGAATGATGTTTCCGCAGGCGTTCATGAGGCTTGGGAGCAGCTGCACATCGCCAAACTCCCTCAGTTCCGCGATCTCGCTTGGGTGTGCATACTTTGAGACCACAAACCCTGTGCAGTTTCCGCACAACAGTGATCCCATGATGAAACTCCCTGCCAGCGAAACCGGTACAATCCGAACATGCAACACATCCTCGATCTGTTGTGCAACCAAATCGGGCACTCCTGCCGGAACGAATGCTACGTCCTCGGTCACTGTGGCGAAGATGCCGAGTACGGTACTGCCATAGAGCGTCAGTTTTCGATCCAGTGCACTCTCACCTCTTCAATAAAGCTTTCAGCACCGTATTCGACAGAGGTCACAATCAAGCGAGTTCCGCCTCCACAACACCATCCTCAAACCGCACAGCACGTACTCTAATACGCCTCGGAGGCTTCTCTGCGCCCCGCTTCCAGATCGCTTCATTGATCGTGCGATCAAGTTTGACGCTCTCGGAATCCGTCTTCATGTGCCTCGTGAGGTACGCGCGCACATCCTTTACCGCCCTCTTACTTCGCTTCCATCTGGCGGTTCTCTTCACAGACCGCAGCGGTATTGTGTATATCTGTTCCTTTTCCATCATACTCAATCAATCCTTGATGCTGTTCCGTCTCCAGTGACGCCTCTTCGGATGGGTTGAAACTTTCCGATTCGTCTTCATAATTGCCCAAACAGGAACACGCTGGTTCTGATTGTGTGCCTTTGCGAGCAGTTTCTTCTGTCCTTTTGTTTTTTTGGTCATATAATCACTCATGTCAGATGCAAGTCTGTTAGTATCTTTTCACCTATCAAGTCATCGTTTGCATATACTTTGACCACCACATGGTAAGTTCCTGCAATTGAGACTTTCTGCCCCTTCCATTCGACTTTCGCGGGCAGATTGAACTCTGCACACAATTCATGCAACTCCCCTCCCTCAATCCGATCATCGAATTCGATCGTGTACTCCTCGGTCTTCTTTTCGGCAGACATGCTTTTAATACCAAGATTGGCCTTCCAGTCATCCATCTTGACAGCGGTTGCGGTCATGATGATCTTCTCTTTCGTAACGGTCTCGTTTCCGTTGTTAAATATCGTTATGGTCGCATCAGAGGGAACTCCGAGTTTCAGCTGGGATGTGTCGATCGATTTCACATAAGGACGCTGTGGCGGCACCCACGGGGCAGTTGATCTCTTTTCGGACGGTTTATCGCCGCCGATGCAGCCGAACGCAGAACATACTATGGTAAGTGCTATAATAATTGCGGCTATGTCTCTTCCTGTGATCTGCTTGCTTGCTTTCACAATTGCTATACATCACCCAGACCATATAAATCATTTGAAGTATTCGGTGTGGTGGGTTTGTGAACTTGCGCCAAAGCGATCAAAGCATTTATGTATTGACGGCACTGTATCTGGTATGCAACCATGCCAGCGGGGTAGGGTAGCCAGGATATCCCGTCGGGCTCATAACCCGAAGATCGATGGTTCAAATCCATCCCCCGCTATAATGCACGCAACGAACATCCGACTGCGCGATTTTATTGTTACGGACAACGACTGGATCTTTGCAGCGTCCGGTTACGATCATACCGGTGGTGTGCAAACAGTCCTCAGATATGTACCTGATCAAGACGGTGATCGTGAGATGGGCGGTGTCAGGTATCGTAAACTTGATTTTGACGAGTCTGACGAGTTTATGAAGAAGAACCATCCCTCCTGGAAGTTTCGTCTTCCAGAAGATGTTATCTCGAAGGTTCTCAGGTCGAATGATCGCATACCCACCCTTGAAAAGGATGATCCACGTGTTGCTGTGATCGTTGACGTGCTTAAGAGTGCCGGAATCCCGGTCGGGAAGATGGGGGTAACGGGTTCGATGCTTCCCGGATTGCAGATCGAAGGTTCGGATATCGATTTCGTGGTGTACGGTCGGTACTGGTTCCTCGCGAGAGATGCGATCCGGCAGGAGATTTTGAGAAACCTGAGCAAAGATAAAGACCCTGTTAGGGGCCGAGACGGTGATCGAGACAGCGATTCTGACAAACTCGAGATCACAGAGATCAGCGAGGAGATGTGGCGCCAGATATATGCGAAGAGAGTTCCGGAAATCTCGTTTGAGGAGTTCTTGGCCCATGAACTGCGGAAAGGGAACAGGGGCATGATCGGCGGTACGTATTTCGACCTGCTCTTTGTCCGCGACTGGGATCAACTGCCAGTCGCGCAGGCGCGCGGAACCGATCTGCGGCGGTGCAGCTTGACCGCGCGGGTTCTAAACGCAGACTTCGCATTCGACAGTCCCGCGGTATACGAGATTGACCATCCGGTTGTATCCAAGATCCTCTGTTACACGCATACTTATGCCGGTCAGGCGTTGGCCGGCGAGGTTGTCGAGGCGCGGGGTATGCTGGAGGATGTGCACGGTCAGAAGCGCCTCGTTGTCGGGACATCGCGTGAGCCGGTCGGCGAGTGGATGAGGTCACTAAGTCTACTGGATCGCGTCCCGCCGTCAGAAGAGTGACCGGGGCAAGAGGGGTTGAGCGTGGATGTGCCGGAAGTTCATTATATATTGAAACAGAATTACGGAATTTTCCGGATCAACTTCATAGGTAGTGTCCTACTCTACGATAGTTTACAATGACATAAAGTGTAAGGGAACATGGAAACGAGTAGATTGATGAAATCAGTGTCCATCTGTGGATAAAAACCCTTACCAGCCACAGATTAACGCAGATGAACACAGATTAACGGTCTTTTGTACCACTATATCCTTCTTAAAACGTAACCACTCAAGTATGTTGATTGGTTGCACGATTGCGATTCTGTACTTTCTGGCAAGAAAAATAACCGCGGAGGGCGCAGAGGAACGCTAGAAGCATTTAACAGTTCATTTCCCCTCTGCGTACTCTGC
>JAYEGI010000280.1:0-7268 GCA_034659035.1 Methanobacteriota archaeon | reverse complement strand
GACGCAGAGGGGAAATAAACGGTTAAATGCTTCTAGCGTTCCTCTGCGCCCTCCGCGGTTATTTTTCTTGCCAGAAAGTACAGAATCGCAATCGGGCAACCAATCAACATACCTGAGTAGTTACCTTTGATCACTCGATATTGTATTAAAACCTATTGATTTATCACCGCAGAGGGCGCAAGAGAGTTCTACACAACTCCGCGGTAATGGCTCTGCCGTCGACGCTTGCGTTATAATCTATGAGATAGTGGTGATTTCACTGGAAAAATCGACAGTGCTTAATCACTCATACACCCAAATTTCACAAGCCCTCTCGTACAGAACCGCATCATCCTCGGTGAAATGTATCGCAATCTCCCTCTTTGCCGATTCGAGTGAATCTGCGCTGTGGATAAGGTTCCTGCCAACATCCAACCCGAAATCACCTCTTATAGTTCCGACCGGAGCTTCCTTCGGATCGGTTGCGCCTGCAATCGTGCGCATCACTGAAACCGCGTCCGCACCTTCCACGATCATGGGAACAGCCGGAGAAGATGTTATAAACCCGATAAGCGAGTTAAAAAACGGCTTTTCCACATGCTCTGCATAATGTCTCCGCGCGGTCTCATCGGTGACCAGACACATCCGCATAGCGACAATTCGAAGTCCCTTTCGCTCAATTCTGGATATAATCTCTCCGACCAAGCCGCGCTGCACGCCATCCGGTTTGATCATTACGAACGTTTGCTCCATTTAATCTCTCCAAAAGCTCATCCGAGATACCTACGTAGATTTCGTGACCCATTTAACCTTTCGCGGGACCCTTTTTAGTTTGAAATTGTTCTGGCACTTTGATTTACAGAAATAATAGACTGTGCCGTCCCTCTTAACAAACATCTTTCCAGTACCAGGCTCGATTGGGTTTCCGCAGAACGAACAGACAAATTGTTCCACTGTTTATCACCTGCCCGTCGTCAGTTTCTTTGCCTCTCTCGAGGTTTCGAGCAGCATCAGAATGTCTCCGACCTGCACAGGACCTATGCAGTTTCTGGCAATGACCCTGCCCTTGTCCCGTCCATCAAGCACCTTGCAGTTGATCTGAGTCGCCTCCCCATGCATGCCTGTCGTCCCAACGACCTCGACCACCTCAGCAGGATATGCATCATCATAGTCGGCCACTAGATCACCTCAGCGACGCGATCTTGCTTGCGAGTTCCTCGACTGCGCTTTTGCCCTTGCCAGCATTGACGATTGCCACAGTAGCGCATCCAACCCCGAGACCACATGCAGCTCCGAGTTCGTCCTGCTTTTTTATATAGATATAAGGTATCTTTTTCTCATCGCATAGCATTGGAATGTGCGCAACAATCTCGGGCGGGTTTATGTCCTCGCTTACCAGCACAAGCTGGGCTACGCCACGCTCGACCGCTTTCGTGGTCTCATTTGTTCCTTTCTTGATCTTTCCGGTATCTCTTGCAAGTTCCAGCGATTCCAGTGCTTTATCGCGCATTTCGTCTGGAGCCTCGTATGTTACATACATCTGTGCCATTTTTTTTATCTCCTTCTGGATTTAATCCGTCATCGGGATTTAACTCGATTCTTCGGTACCTATAATAGCAGCGAGGAGGGTATATATAGGTTGCTATGCAGGAGTATCACCGTGTCCATCACATCTATTCTCACAAAGGTCAGGAACAACGAAATCTCGATCGACGATGCTGAAACGCAGATCAAACTCCTGCGGTTCAAGGAGATCTCAGAGATCGCAAGGATCGATGACGGCAGGCAAGAGAGAACCGGAATCCCTGAGGTGATTCTCGCAGAGGGGAAAAGTTCTGGCGATCTAGCTACGATCGTTGTGGCGTCGCTGACCGAAGACGTGCGCATACTCATCACGCGAGTCTCGGATGCCCAGTTGCATGAACTGGAGTCACGCATCGAACCATCACATATAGCGTGGAATGAACGCGCCAGAACCCTTGTATGCGGCACTGCCCCGATTAAGAAAACAGGTGGGAGGGTCGGCATAATCACCGCGGGCACCGCGGACATCCCGGTTGCAGAGGAGGCGCGGGTCGCGGCAGAGGTGATGGGGTGTGATGTCGATCTGATCTACGACGTGGGTGCGGCAGGGATTCACAGGCTCTTCCCGGATCTTGGTCGGTTGCTCGAGAAGGGGGTTAATGCGATCGTGGTTGCCGCTGGAAGAGATGGTACGCTTCCGACTGTCGTTGCCGGGCTTGTGCCGGTCCCTGTGATCGGGCTGCCGATCTCAGTTGGGTACGGCGCAGGTGGTAGGGGCGAGGCAGCGCTTCTCTCGATGCTTCAGTCCTGCTCGGTTCTTGCAGTCGTCAACATCGATGCTGGTTTTGTGGCAGGCGCGTTTGCAGCACAGATTGCTAACCTTGCCGCGGCAGCATCGGCAAAGTCAGTGTGAGATAGGGATGGAGACTGTCACAAAATAACTTGATCAGGATGACGCCTTTAAACAGATTCCCAAGAGATTGTTTACGATGTTACAGCTGGCGATATCATAGAGGGGGCAAATCTCTGAAGATGTGAGGGGGATTGGTTAGAATCTGCTGGTGGCAACAAAAAACGGGTGGCGAAGCTCTCGTTTTTGCGTAACTTTCAAAGAAAGGTAAAAAAAAAAATAATTACCCCTGTACTGGATAGGTGCTATGGTTCTATCTATATAAAAATCTCAGTTTATGGCGGTGCCGAGTATACACAAGAGACGTTTATCTCTTGTTTCAGGCTCATTAGTTTCTGAATGATATCAGTATTCTCGAGCAGTACCCCGACAGGATCTCTCCTATAGAAATCGAGTATATCTCCAAGGAGATCAAGACGATCGACGTCATCCTTAATATTGTCGATGAAATCGTAACTACTCAGGTATGTTGATCGGTCTCCCGATTGCGATCTTGTATCTTCTGGCAAGAAAAATAACCGCGGAGGACGCAGAGGAACGCAGAGCCTATAACTGTTTATATCCCCTCCGCGTCCCTCCGCGCACTCTGCGGTTAAATTCCTGGTTTGGTTATAGTATCTCACACATACCGGGTAGTTCCGGCATAGTGAAGTCCACTGATAGTGGTTTTGGGTACCTGAGTAGTTACATGAAATCTATAAAGCGGTCTTTGTTGCTCTCTTTTGTTCCCAGATACGCATCTGAGACGGCTATACAGGTATTTCCACTCACAGTTTACCCCGCATTACATCCGATTTTCCGCACCGGATTCATATCGCACCTCTCATTCCTTTTGGTATTTCTACCACCATTAGCGCACCTCCTCGGAGTTGATGCAATTACCACAATACCCAAAAAGGTTTGGAGGGTGAGGCTCCGCTTCGCGAAGCCTCAAGTAACCTCCATCTCAATTATGTTGTATGCTACTTCTCCTTCTTCTTCGCTGCTTCTTCAAGGCAGAACCCGACATAATCTCCACGCTCCCAGCCGATATAACCACCGTTCACGATGGTGCGATCTTCCGTCCACAGCCTCACAGTGTAACCGCACGCCCTCATGTCCTTCGTATCCAGTTCCCAGTCACGATCCACAGCACCCCCAATAGCAGGATACGTTGTTGGTCCCATTGGATCCGGTTTTGGCTTTGCAGGCCACGGCAATGCAGGGTTTGGGTCCGGCTGAACACTTAGGCGGATAGCACGGAAATGCTGATCTGTTGCTGTATACTTGCCCACGATCACATCACCTATTATAAACGTTCCGCAGTCTTCTGCCGTATGAACCGTGGGGTCAGAACCGCGCCGATAGCCAGTAATAGTGACATCAGCAAACGGTCTTTCATTGTCCAAACGCACCTTGACGATGCTTCTGGCACTCCCATCCGGGCACCCGATAGATCCGCCTGGAATGATGGTTCCATCCGGTTTTTTCGCCTTTATCTTAACTTCCCAAAGCCATGTAAGTCCGCTGGTCACCCACTTGGCGAGGATATTGCCAACAGCGTACTTCCTCCATGCAGATCCGTGAATATCCTCCAGATATGTGTAGTAGCCATCAGAGTCTATCTTCTGTGTGAGCCTTCTTTGCCTTGGAAGAACTCCGGGACCTGTTTGCTCGTTAACCCAGACATTAAACGTATTGGCAAGTGGTTGCCATGGGTTTTCCGCATCTGGTTTTGTCGGATCATACGGACGGACGAATATCTTGTACTTTACAGGATCTTCTGTCCCTTCCATCACAAATTTCGGAGCATTGTCGATAAACCCAGTAATAGTGACAGTTCCGCCAAATGGGCTATCCGGTGCTGTAAATACTGCGGTGCCAGCACTTTCGCCTGTCGCAAGTCCGGTTCCCTGATCGATTGAGCAGACTGCCATGCTGCCCACACCATCGATGTAAGGAATCGGCTCATCATTCGGCATAGGTCCGGGCTTGATATGAATGGTAGTCTCTTCTCGGTTTCCCCATGCCGGTATCTTGTGGGGATTGGTGGTGGAAGGTAATGCCTGCCATGATAGTACCGCTCTGATCCTCACGACGCTTGCGCCGCTGGTGCAGGGACGACGGTGATGACTGAGATCAACAGGTAGAACTACCGAATACTGCAGACCGCTTCTTGTGATGTTCTTGATATCATGCACATTAACAGAGGCAGTGCCCAGATATATCCACATCTGTTCGATCTCGTCCCATTCCCAGAAGGCTGTGTGTTCATAGCTTCCTTTCTTGCAGAGGTCTCCAGAGTAACCATATGGGAGTTTTACGGTGATTACTCCCGTCAGAGCGCTCTCGTCGGGGTTGAAACCGATGCACTCGAGTTCCTCATAATGTGTGTTGCCATCTGTTTTGAGGAGGTTATCGACCAGATCGGAAACCTTGATATCCAATCCCTCAAAATCACTGACATACTCAGGCGTTGCCAGTTCTTTGGTAAGGATTGGCTTTGCAAGTAACTTCTGTACGTGGGAAAAACCAAATCGATGAGCTGGAACGCCTTTATCCCGATAAATCTCCTTTAATTCAGCCAGGCTCAACTCATGAGGCTCGAGCACAGAGGCTGGTTGCGATAGATCTATGGTAGTCAGCAGATCCTTTGGTAGTTCCACTTTCGCAATATTCACGAATTCGCCGATGGGAATGAATTTGAGCACATCGATTTGAATCTGCGCTTCTTCTACATTCCCCCATACTGGCGAAAAATCAGAATCATTTGGCGTCGGTGGATTATTCCAGGATAATATCGCCCGCACCTTTGGAAGGTTTTCGATTCTGCAGAACTTCTCCCTCGGCAAAAGTTTGAGTGTAACATCGTATTCAAGTGGCTTGTCACTGGGGACATCATAAGCTGTGAAACTGGTCATTCCTACGTCAACCCAATTTCCGTCGTTGTTCCAGTCCACATAAAAGCGGACATACTCAGGCGTACCGCTTGAGCAGATATCACCACTATAGCCATAATCCTTCTTGATATAAACCACTGCTTCAAGTTGTTCAAGATGTGGGTTATATCCAACGCACTTAAGCTCCTCATAGGCTGTATTGTTTTTGATCTTTTTGACCAGTTCGAATGGAGAAACTTTGATGTTACCAAAGTAGTTGGGATTCTTTAAAAGAAGTTCCCGAAACATCTTTCGCTCCAATTCCGGAGCAGGAAGCTCTGCTTTGATGTTCAATGCTTCCAGGGTAATAGGCCCGGCAACACCATCCGCCTCCAGCTTCTTACTCTCTTGCAGTTTGACAACTGCTTTTCTGGTCTTGTCGCCGAATATCCCGTCAATACGACCAGGGTCAAGCCCAGACTCCTCGAGAGTGCTCTGAATCTTCCGAACTAAATCACCTTTTGAACCAATTCTTATGTACATTCCTTTACCTCCTATCGATTTTGATGCACTTACCACAGCACCCTTCCGAAAGGGCAAACCCCATGCATCTCGGATTTTTGAACGGTGGTGGTATTACCACACTCACGGGGGTTTATAATACAATAAGAAACAATGTTTCGAAACAGTGTTCAGCTAACATTCCGTAGTATCCACTTCAAATTAGGTGGTAACCGAGGCAGCATCTAAAAAATAGGAGACTTTGATAATTATCGTAGGTGCAGATTTCACAAATTTACACATATATTTCCTTAAATCTGTGGAATCGGTGTTAATCTGTGGCTGATATTACTTTTAACAACAAATTACCACCGGTGGACGCAGATTTAGGTTTTTATGCATATCTTTCAGAAAGACTAAAAGACGAGTTTTACCATACTTTTTGGAGTGGATACTATCCTCTGTTGAAATTGATATGTTGAGCTACCACAGTATAAAAATAATATTTTTCAGATATTCAAAACAGCTATCAGTAGAAATTATGGAAAATGAATGATGACCTGCGGAAGGTCAGTTCAGTATTTCACGTTCCAAATCTATTAATATAGCAGAACGACAAATATTATAATGGTATTAACAGTGCTCGGGGATGCTGGAATACATAAATACAGGGGACTGGATTACGATCGAAGAGATCATCAAACAAATTGATCTCGCAGAAGAAAAGTCAATAAAAATTGATGTTAATAAAATAAAAAGGGTTATTGCTAACCCTTACGATCACGTCGCTATCCTCTGGTTTCATTCGTCTTTGGTTTGGGCTGGTGGATCAGGTTCGCAGGTATATACCTCAAAGTCCCCGTACGCTCCAGTCACGAACAGAGGGAATGGGTACGCACGTTGTATCAAAAAAACGTTTCCAAAATAGATTCCCGGCTCGACGTTCTCTGGTACGTGATATGGCAGCTGAAAGTGTTGGTACGCACCGGGCCTGAGATCCACCCTTCTTACGAGCTCTGGAAACCTTTTATCCATGCACTGAAATGCCCCCGGAATGGCAGGTTTTTTCATGATGTTGGGATCGATCACGCTACCATTGCCAATGAAGTATTTGATCCAGCCACTAAACCATCGTGCATTGCTTGGATTCGAGACAGATATCTCAGCTATCTGGCAGGTGCATTTACGTACCTTGTACTCACGATGCCATACACTCACATATGGTTGTTTTTCCCTGATAGCTTTTGCTGCCTCGTTCTCAAACACCTTTCTCAATGGTGGTGGAACCATTGCCCCTTCGATTTCCAGACTCTTCAACATTTCTTCAACTTCGCTCATGTTTTTCCTCCTTTTATTCTTTTGATGCACTTACCACAGCACCCAAAGGCAAATCCCCAATGCATCCCGGATTTTTTAAACCGTGATCGTACCACTATTACCACTAAGGCTGATAAAATAGTAAGAAACATTGTTCAGAAACATTGTTCAGAAACATT
>JAYEGI010000279.1:0-1597 GCA_034659035.1 Methanobacteriota archaeon | reverse complement strand
ATTCAAATATATAATTGTACCCAAAAGCTTCGACCTTCTCTGAAAGTACGCACTCGCCATTCAAGCTCAAAACACCATGCGAGACCGATGGCATCCCATAATTTACATGCCATTTTATTTCGTCTATATATACTCCTTCAAAATCGTCAAAAAACTCAAACACCGCCTCACCATCACTCTCACTCTCAGCACCTGGATTCCCATACCACATCATGATCCCTGCTTCACCATTCGCAGGAATCAGAGACACCTTCACCCAGATCCTCGCACGTTCAGATCCCGCATCGAATTCCTCGACCCAGTAGCTCAATTCACGCCCGTCCGCATCCGTGAATCTGATGTCATCGCCATCTGCTTGCGCCTCTTCCGGAAAATCGCTGCCAGACAGCTCCACCAGCACCTGATAATCACGGAGCGTCTCACCAGAGTTTTCCTGAATCGTAATCTCTCGCTGGTACTGAAAGCCCGCGAGTCCCGCAGATGCCGATGCCGGCAGTGCCACAAGCAGCAGCAGACCGGCAAGAACCGATGCCAGAACAGCCAGTCTCACCTTACACATCTTTCATCACCTCACGCACTGCAAGCAGATTCAATTTTGACTGTGCTCTCAGCTCCTTATTCACAGAATCCGCAAAAATAATGTTTTTTCCGACCAGAAACTTGATTTCATCGCTTATATATTTATATCCAACCTTCTCCTTCCCGATAAATTCTGAAAGCATTCTCATTACCGCGTCAAACATCTCCTTATCTCTCGCTTCCAGCGAATACACGATCTCTTCTATCTGTCCCTTTCTTATCTTGAGCATCTCTTCAGCCTTCCCTTTTCGGTCTTCTTCCGTATTCACGAGCTCAACCAGACATATCGGCTTACCGCCACAACAGTTCCACGCAACAGCCTTCTCATCATCAGTGAAACCATGTCCTTCCAGAAACGCGGCAGTCGTAGCCTCATCAAAATCGTCTACCAGCAGATACCTGCACCGCCCCTCGAGCATCGCCTTACTGTAGACGTTTTCGATGAATAGTGAATCTGATGTTACCGCAAATACGTGGCAGAGGTGCAACTCCTTGGTTAATCGGATAAAAAAGTTAAATAATTTGTAAATCAGCAGATCATCTACTTTCAAGTCTCCTATCACCTGCAACTCGTCAATCACCAGCACCGGTACATGACCACTTTCGCAAAAAGCCCTGAGAACAGTCTCTATGTAAACAAAAGCATCCTCTACATCCTTTTCCTTGAACAACTTTAGAAACATATCCTTCGGTATTGGAATTCCGTGATAGCTTTCAGGCAGAACATTCACTATTGGTTTGAGAAACTCCTTTATCCGCCCATATCTTGCCTCATGTTCAACATCGAAGAGAACTTTTATAAATTCATCATAGTTACTGATGAATCTCCCCCTCAGATTTATATAAAATACTTTCTGACTTTCCGGAAGGTTTTTCATCAAATTATTTATAAGTTCTGTCTTCCCGCTGTTTATCGGTCCGTAGATAAAAGTGATCAATGTTGGTCGGCTATCCAGTATAGCTCGTATCTCTTTTATCTCTTTTTCCCTGTTGTGGAATTCTATGTTTCTCATATTTC
>JAYEGI010000278.1:0-7343 GCA_034659035.1 Methanobacteriota archaeon | reverse complement strand
TACATCCATTTTTTTGTCTCCTATTTCATGCGGAAATAGTCATCACGCATTGATAAATAGAAGATGTTGGGATCTATTAACTTTATCTCTTTGAAAAACTATATATTAGCTTAAGTTTACGAAAATGCTGTTGACCCGTATGGTTGGAGGGGTGCAGGAGACGATCCGTATTACATTGCACTTGGAACCAACAAGAATTTGTGGAGACCTCCTGCAAAACCCCACGACATAATCCTCGATACCGACCGCTCTGGCTCGATGTCTGGACAGAAGATAATTGACGCCAAAAATGCTGCAAAGCTATTCGTGGATTTATTGGAAAGTCAAGATCAAGTAGGACTTGTATCCTTCTCAAGCAGTGCAACATTAGACTCTTCTCTCACATCGGACTTTGAACACGCAAAGAGTGTGATAGCTGGTTATTCTGCTGGTGGAAGCACGAATATGGGTGATGCATTGAGCAAATCAATTCAAGAACTCAAAACAAATGGCAGAGATGACACGATTTGGAGTATAATATACTTCACAGATGGTCAGACAAATGCTGGATTAACCAAGACGGAAATCCTCGATAGCCTTGTACCAGAAGCTATAGATGCAGGAATTATCATTTATACACTCGGATATGGAAGTAATGTCGATGAAGACTTCCTCAGACAGGTTGCTGAGGCTACATGTGGGAAATACTACTTTGCACCTGATTCGGCAAAGCTTATGGAGATTTATATTGAACTCTCCCAAAAAATCAAAGGAATGGAGAAAATAGCAGAGTTTACAGGCACAGTAAGCCAAGGAGATGCCAAGATAGAAACATTTTTGCTTGAATCAAAAACGTCTTTCATGAGAACATTCCTCATCTGGCCAGGGAGCGATCTTGATTTAACCGTCATTGATCCGAGTGGAAATCAAATAATACCAGGTCCTGGAGTTATTTATTCAGGAAACGATGCGCTGCCAGAATACTATGAAATTTATGATCCACAAACAGGTGAGTGGACTATAGAGGTCTACGGGAAGGATGTTGCTGGCGCAACAGAAGACTATACTGTCATGGTCTTCCAACCAGGGGCATTGATGCAGGTTAAGCCAACTAAATGGGATGTTAATTATCCGCTGAACAGAAGAATGACATTCGATGTAAGTGAAATTGCTGGAAATATCGATCTAACAAACATTACATTTACAGCTTCGGATCTTACAGAGTCAATCGTCACAAGCACTAGCATGCCTCTGATGAAGAGCTAAGCAGAAGCCGAAGAACGTGGCGAGGTGCCAATAGCAACTTTAACCAAAGAAGCGTATGCGCAAAACACGAACGTAATACCGGCTAATTGCTTCTCATTCACTCCAAACGATTTCTCAGTACCAGCTGGCGAATCGAAAAATGTGGAAGCAACATTGACACTTCCCTCAAATAGCATACCTTCTGGAACGTAACTACTCAGGTACCCAAAACCACTATTCAGGGGACTTCACTATGCAAGAACTATCCGGGACCTGGAGCATACTGCAACCAACAGGGAATTTAACCGCAGAGTACGCAGAGAGTCGCAGAGGGGAAATAAACAGTTAAGTACTCTGCGTTCCTCTGCGTTCCTCTGCGCCCTCCGCGGTTATTTTTCTTGCCAGAAAATACAGGATCGCAATCGAGAGACCAATCAACATACCTGAGTAGTTACTCTGGAACCTATTCTGGAACGATAAATGTTAGCAGTGATGGTGGCAATTCTACCATATTTGCGACTGTTACTGTTACATCTGTAGGAACGGTCACTGGAACTGGCACAGCATATTTTGTCTCAGACGCAGGCACAATCGAAGACCCCACCGCCATCGATATATCCACGCTACCGAATGCACCCAATGCCGATTTCCCACACGGAATCTTCAGCTTCAACATAACCGGGCTATCAAACGGCGAAACAGTGAATGTGACAATCAACTTCCCGCAGGATATTCCAACAACAGCCCAGTACTGGAAGTACAATGCATCATCCGGAGAATGGTATCAGATACCAATCGGCAGCAATGACGGAGACAACATCATAATCATAACGCTGCAAGATGGTGGAATAGGAGACAATGACGGAGTCACGAATGGGATAATAAGCGATCCGGGAGCCCCGGGAGTTCCATCAGCACCACCCTCCGCCACCCCCACCATCCCCACCGGCGCACCCAGAGACACGTACAGCATGTACGAGGACGTACACGCCGCAGGATCAGGCTTCACCCCCGGCACGAACGTGGACATCCACGTAGTCCCGGATCAGGACTGGAATGATGGCGATCCGATCCCTTCAGATGTCACAGGCGCAGTCGAGACCGTATCAGTGAACGGTGGCGACATAGCCCCGGTGCTCGTCTGGCACGCCCCGCTTGCGCCCGGCAGCTACGATATCGTGATCGATGCGAACCGAAACGGCGACTACAACGCAGCAACAGATGAACTGGACAGCGGATCGCCGGGCTTTGTCGTGCTCGCAAGCCTGCCTCCGACGCCGCCAATCGATGTTCCAGCCCTCACCCCGGCAGGGATCATCGCTCTGATCGGCTTGCTGTGTGTTATCGAGACGTTCATGATCCGAAGAAGGTTCATCTGAACCTCCTCCCCCTCTTTTTTTATCACACCCCGCCCTCATCCACAGTAGCGGTAGCCACGGTTCCGAAACCTCTTTTTAGATCGACAGTGGTGCAGAGTGAATTGTAGCAAAAGGCGTTGTCAGAAGCACTGCTAAGCACAGGTCATGCGCGTTTTTTATGGCATATACGCCATAATATCCAGCCACTCTATACACTATTTTAATTTACGAAAAAGTATATCGCCAGCCCCACCCGAAGGGCAGTTTTTACTCGATTTTTTGTGAAAAAATCGTTTTAGATCAACAGTGATGCAGAGTGAATTGTAGCAAAAGGCGTTGTCAGAAGCACTGCTAAGCACAGGTCATGCGCGTTTTTTATGGTATATACGCCATAATATCCAGCCACTCTACACACTATTTTCATTTACGAAAAAGTATATCGCCAGCCCCACCCGAAGGGCAGTTTTTACTCGATTTTTTGTGAAAAAATCGTAAGCCATCTCTACACCGGCATATCCTTTTTGCCTGCTCTGTCGATGCTGCGCTCAAATATCAATGACCTTTTGAGTATGCCCTCTCCAACATTCTTGCGCTGGAGGTCAAACACGCTGTGTTTTCGTTTTTTCAGTACAATGGCGTCGCCACTGATTCCTGCAATCAATTTGTCATAAGGACTGATGTCGATTTTATCCTGTAATTCATGAGGCAGCAGTATCCGTCCACTGTCATCTACCTGAACAATCTCTGCAACTTTAGATATCATATCATCAGTTTCCTCCAATCTGCGATCTTTTATTCCCATCTCTTATAAATATTTACACCACGTCCCACTCGCGCCCGGCAGATATGATATCGTGATTGATCTCGAACATAGTGGTCGCTGATGCACCGTCATCGCCGCCGGTATCAGTTCCAGCCCTCGCCCCGCCCGGAATCATCGCTCTCGTTGGCTTGCTCTGTGTTATTGGTGTGAGCAGGATCAGAAGAGGATTCAACTGAACCATCCAGCAGCCCCCGTCCAAGCTGCAATCGCGCTTCAAACTCGCATTCGAGCGGCGAATGCCTGGATGGTGCAGATATCGGCGGAAACGGCTGCGTCACATCCCTCGACGCGCTCATAATCATGCAGGCGGCAGCCGGGCGAATCGAGTTATAGGTTGTTTCCATCTGCACCGACCGGATATCAGACTCATCTTTCAAAGATCCGGTAGTGTCCTAATTTACGATAGTTTATTATAGCATGCGACAAAACCATTCTCTTGGTGAACATCATGGCGCGACCAAGAGGAACAATCGATGTTGTTTGTCAGAACCCGGGGTGCCGTTATTACCGAAAAGAAGCTGGGAAAGACATTATCAAAAGCGGTAAATACAAGAACACCGGCCATCAAATGTATTACTGTAAGCATTGCGAAACCTATTTCATGGAAACGAAAGGTACGCCGTTATATCGAAAACAACTTCCCGAAAGTGAAATAATCAATATTTGTAAGCATTTAGTAGAGAAGAACGGTATACGGAGTATCGAGCGAATCACAGGCCACCACCGGGACACTATAGGTAAGTTGCTGGAAGATATGGCTGAACATGCGACAGAGATGAATGAGTATCTCATAAAGACCCTTGGGATTACACCACTCGAATGCGATGAACTGTGGAGTTTTGTCAAAAAAACAAAAAAAATATTGAGTCCGACAGCCCAAATTGGACTAAAGAAGGTGATGCCTGGACATATACCTGCGTAAAGCGAAGTACATACTTCTTTGTGGCATTTTCGGTTGGAAAACGGACTCAAGAGAGTTGTGGGCGGATGATGAAGAAAGTATTCGGAAGGACGGAGCAGCCGCCTCCACAGACTAAAATGGAGATGTTCACCGATGGAAACGACGACTACACTTATGTTTTACCAGATTGTTATGCGGATGCCTGTATCGATTATGGGCAGCTTGTAAAGATCAGGGAGAACGGGCGAGTCGTCCGTAAAGAGAAAAAGATAATATACGGCAACCCGGATATCGGTGATATAGAAACCACCGACGTCGAGAACTACAACGGGATACTCAGGGAACGGATTGGTAGGCTGGTGCGGAAGACGAAGTGTTTCTCGAAACGGCGGCGGATGCTGGAATGCTCGCTCCAAGTGTTTCAATTCTATTGGAATTTCATAAACGAGTTCAAAAGAAGAACTTCCCCTGCAATGTTGGAAGGATTGGCGGATCACCTGTGGACATGGCACGAATTTTTCTATTCCCAATTAACTATCTTTGATTAGGACATTACCAAAGATCCGCCCAAAAACGATACATAGCAAGCCTCTTCATGTAGTCCCCCTCGAAACATTAACCCGTCGATCACATATCCCCCGAGAGTATCTCAGCAATCTCACGGATATCCGCATCAGTCTTAAACGATGTTCCCGAGAAATGCGTTCTCGATGCCGCAAACCCGGAATCCCGAAGTTTATCGACTACAGCATCGATTTTGATCGGCGGAATCTTAAGTGCGCGACAGATCTTGTGCTGATCATAGAATGTCGGGACATCGATCTCATCTCTACACATCTCCACGAGTTTGATCGATTTTTTATCAGATTCCCGATCGACCATCTCAGAAAGAACCGATCCCAGGAATGCTTGATCATGCAGCCGTCCGAGCCATAGGGGACCGGTAGCCACAATCCGCGATCCGCATACCGGGCAGCTCTCAGAAATCACCGGCGCAAGACCGGCTGCCCATGTCCTGAAACTACAGTGGCGGCAGTGGGCGATGAAACCAAGTTCTTGCATCGACTTATCAGCAGAAGAAACACTTTTCAGCACCCTTACATACACACGGACGTAATGCCTTCTCGCATAAGCGAGGAGTGGAACCATCGCCGTCTCCTGCACCGCAAGCGCACGTGTGATCGCACCCATCAGCACCCGAACCCCGATTTCGGCGTGGTACTCGTTGTTCATCGGCACAGACGCATATTTGCGGATCCCTGCGTTTAAGTGTGCCCCGCAGAGCGGTGCAGTGTCAGTTGCAGTTATGCAGAGCAGCCTTCTGGCAGAGCGTGATGCCGCGGAAAGGAACGGCGCGGGCGATCCGAACGGGTCGACATCTACGACATCGAACCGCCTCTGGTAGAGCAAGACGTTTGCATCCTCGTTTGTGACAACGCAGGACGATTGCAGGTTATTTAAGGCGATATTTTTCCGGATCAGGTATACGGCATCCGGATCCCGGTCGTTGAGTGTGACCGTAAGCTTAAGTTCTGATGCGGCACGCAAGCCCCGGATGCCGGTTGCAGCGAACGTGTCGAGGTACGATTCGATGGGGTCAACCATGCGGTCGAATGCTGCAAGAACTGCTATCGTGAGATCGCGGTCAGGCGTTGTGTGTGGGTTGTAGAACGCTTCCCCGAGTTCTACTGTTGTGCCGTGTTCGGTGATCCGGAGCATTGTTATTCCTTCAGTATCTCATTAATCTCTTTCATGCGGGATGGGTTGATCGATATTTCCAGTCCATAAGACGTGGGTTTGGGGATTAAATAACCGGATTGAATAAGTTTTTTGAGAGCTTTCTTTAGATTACCACGCTCGTTTGTCGGAAAGCCTTTGATGACATTGTCTTCTGATGTGTGTCTTCCACCGATATAGAAATTACGCTTTAGTTTGAAGAGAATCTTTTTTTGATGGGGCATCAGTTCAACTGGCATAGCATATCAATGTTCCGTTTAAGGTACATATAGCCTTCTGTGCGAAAGGTTTAAATGTACTACAATATACTACTATAGTACCTACCATCGCAATCACAGCAACACACACTGCAACATCAGTAGCGCACACACAACATGGCACTAAAACACATCTTCGGAGAAACTCCGGCAATAAAAATACTGGATTTTCTGATAGACCACATCGGCTACGATTACTCTAAAACTGAGATCGCAGGACATGCAGGCATCGGCTGGACTACGATAAATCGGCACTGGAGAACTCTGGAGGAATGGAATCTCGTAATTCCTACCAGAAAGATCGGGCGGGCAACGCTGTACAAATTAAACGAGGAAAACCCGATCGTTTCGCAGTTACTCGAGTTTGACGAGGTTGCCTCGACCTACATGTCAGAGCGAATCAGCGAGCAAGAACTTCGCGCGACCGCTGCGATACATGAACCTGTGCCGGCAGCCGCGCATTCCGTTGCCTGAATCACGGAAGTACGGTCACGGTTCCGGTCATCGTCCCCCTGAATCTTTGGCAGTAATACGTGTAGTTGCCAGATGTGTTGAACGTATATCTGAACTTCTTACCGTAGATGATCGTCTGGTTCTCCCAGAGCTCATCTTCGCTTACCAATATAAAGTCGTATTTCGGGCTTTTTTGATTGTTGTTCCACGCCAGGGTATCCCCAACATAAATCGTTGGATCCCGTGGTACATAAGACCACTCATCGAGCCATATCCTCTGGGTTTTCGGATCTCTTGTCACCGGTACCATGGTCGGTTCTGGTGCCGGTGTCTCGGTCGGAGTCGGTTCTGGTGTTGGTGCTACAGTCGGGGCCGGTTCTGGCGTAGGCGTAGGTGTCGGAGTCGGTGCAACCTTGTCCTTGTCACCGATGCACCCGGAAAACAGCACAGCAAGCAACAGCGCTGCGAGCATTATGGATTTTAACTTCATAATAATTACCTATCGAAATACCTGATTGTAAAGTTATTGGTTCAGTATGCCCTCAATCTGTCACGCTTCCGAATGATCGACGCCTGAGTCCTTATCCTAC
>JAYEGI010000277.1:0-7450 GCA_034659035.1 Methanobacteriota archaeon | reverse complement strand
GTAAGAATTGGATTACTGTTCCGGTCACTCCCTGCATGAAAGCCGGGATTTGTGACCATCAAATCAGCTTGATTGAGATTCTGAATTTCCGATTCATAGCACCCACACCAAAGTAGTGGGGTGCCCTTCGTTTAATGCTCGAAATGTATCTAAAACATATTCTTTTTCAGCCTGAACTTCTCGAAGCAGTTCATCCATAGATTTTAACTCCTTTTTCTTCTATTATTTGATTAAATAATGATTTTCTAGATAAGTCTACAAGGTCCACAGGTTTAGATAAATTTCTCATTAACTCACCATAAAATTTGAAAAAGACGTTGGGTCTTATTCCTTCTACTGCCAGGTCAATATCGTTAGGCTCACTATCCTTATCCAATGACGACCCAAATAGATAAATGGAAGAAACTTTGTATTTTTCCGCACAATGCGTAATAATCTGTTTGTCCATTTCACTTATCATAATCGTCCACCGCATGACATTGTTAGCTATCATTAAATTTATGTTTGAACCTTATCACTTGTTTGAAGTATATATGTCTAACCCCCCACAAAACCACATCATCCACACGACCCAATCCAATCTCCGAGCCCGTCACAGCAGTCTCCCGAAGTCACCAAACCCCGGACTTAAGTACGGAGCCTGTAGCGAGAGGGTTTTTGCCGATCTAATCCTCAAGATCGTCCGGGTATCCACCATCGTTTGCATAGTAGTGCATACATGCCTCTGTGGAGATCGTGAATCCAGGAGGCACCGGGATGCCAATATTCACCATCTCAGCGAGATTTTCCTCTTCGATCCGAGGAGATCTTTCATTCGAGCGTTACCTCCGGATCTTCCGTCGCTGAAGAAGTAGACATATCTCTTTGCACTCACGTTATTCCCATCCTTTCGGATATATGCCATTTCTGATTGCGTCGTTCAGGACTCGCGACTGACCATGTAGTCCGCCCACGTCAGCAGGAGATCCTTATACTTTGATCCGGGCACTGTTTCTATCTGCTCTTTCGCTTCATCAATGTAACTGTCAGCAAGTGCCCTTGTATACTCAATGCTCCCGAGTTCGAAGAGAATATCCACAACCTCGCCAACCTCCTCGGTAGATGCGTTCTCGTTATCAAGTATCATTGACATGCGCCTCTTCTGCGCCTCATTTGCATTCGTAAAGGCATGGTACACAATAAGCGTCCGTTTCCCTTCCCTGATGTCAGAACCGACAGTCTTTCCAAGCTTCTTCGTATTCCCGACAACGCCAAGGATATCGTCCTGCAACTGGAACGCGGTGCCGCACCTGCCTGTAAACTGCGATATTGACCTGACCAGATCGTCTTCGCGATTCGTAGTAGATAGTCCGATCATTGCGCCGACAGCTCCTGCAAACTCATACAATGCACCTGTTTTTCTCCACAGCATCCCGAGAATCTTATCTTCGCTTAACGATTCAATCGGAGCTTTCGAATACTGGACATCAAATATCTGCCCGGAGAGCAGCGTCAGCACGACATCAGTCTCCATCATCCTGATCAGGTGCAGCACAACAGCCGGGTCGACGCCGCGCTCAGCAAGTTCGGATAAGAGTGAGACCGACCAACCCTGCTGGACATCGCCTGCAAGTATCGCAAGCGATGTACCGTAGTGTGCAGCATTATCGCCATCATAGCCAAGATCTAGCCCCCTCCTGCGAAACTCCTCGTGCACCGTGTATCCGCCGCGCCGCATACAATCCCGGTCGATGACGTCATCGTGCACAAGCGTCCATGTGTGGAATACCTCGGTAGCCGCCGCCGCCGGAATCGCAATCTCTTCATCGCCACCGGCAGCGCCGCACGAGAAGAGCAGTACGGCAGGCCGCAGCGATTTCCCGCGCCTCCCGCCCAGATACAAGTACACCGAGTCGTGGATCACTTCAGGCGCGAACTGCTCCTGATACCGGGCGGATGCAAGATACTCGTAGACGAGATCGCCGCGCTTTGCAAGCTCTTTCTCAAATTCATTCATATTAATCATCCAAGAACTAACTCCTCCCCGTTTCTGAGTATATGGAGGGTATCTCCGAGCACGTATCCTGTACTCTCAGCCATCTCGATGTAGGAACTGTGCATTATGAGGTTTCCGTGCGCGGGGATCACATGTTCCGGATTTATCATGCGCAGCAACTCCCAGTGATCCTCCTTCGACGCATGTCCTGAGACATGAACTCCATCGTAGATGCGTGCTCCGTGCATCCTGAGTTTCGTCTCGAGAGCGTACCTGTTTGCACGCGTGCTTGGTGTTGGAATCACATTTGCAGAAAATATTACCTTGTCACCGCTCTCAATCTTGTAGCCCGTATTACCCATCGATATTCGCTCAAGCACCGCGCCAGGCTCTCCTTGATGCCCTGTTACGATCGGAAGATACTTCTCCTTTCCTTCTGCTGCGATTCTTGTAAACGCTTTATCTATGTTCTTCCGCACGCCGTATATCCTCAGATCTTCCGGAAGCTGAATATACCCCATTTTCGCTGCCAATTTCACATATTTGTCCATCGAGCGTCCCATAAGTACAGGAATACGATCCATCTTCTTTGCGATTTCAAGGGTAGCAGCGATCCTTGCGATGTGGGACGAGAACGTGGTCACGAGGACTCCTGACTCAGTCTCCTCGGTACCGATGAGCACATCGTTGAGCATAGCCTTTGCGATCCGTTCTGACGGCGTCTTTCCGGCGATCGCAGCATTGGTACTCTCTGTGATCATCAAAAGGACTCCTTCCTTACCGATCTGCTTGAGCCGCTTTATGTCTGGTGGCTCCCCAAGCGTTGGCGTCCTGTCCATCTTGAAGTCGTTGGCGTACAGAAGAATGCCCCGTGGGGTGTGCACCGCAATGAAGACACAGTCAAGTGTGCTGTGCTGGACCCTTATGAATTCTATCGAGAGGTTTTTTGAGACCTCCTTTGTCTCGCCAGCGTTCATCTCGACCAGTTCATTCTCTGCCGGGAACTTCCGTTCCGACTTGATCAACTGTTTGATGAGCCCGATCGTGTACGGGGTTGCGATGATCGGGGCACGGTATCTATGTGCCAGCTTCGAGATTGCTCCTATGTGATCAAGGTGCCCGTGTGTACAGACAATTGCGCGAACCGTGCCGTTCACCCCCTTCATCACAGTATCGTCCGGTATCGCACCTATCTTGATCAGGTCGAGCGAATGCATCCGTTCGATTTCCACATCCTCATGAATCTGTACTTGATCGAGACGGAGCCCCATATCAAAGATGATGATGTCATCACCGATATGCACTGCTGTCATATTCCGGCCCATCTCATTATATCCGCCAACTGCAATAATTCCAATATCGTCCAATTATAGTCCTCCGTGTGAAAATATTATTATCATGAAAAAAGTGTAGACGTGAGGCGTCTTAAGGGATGTGGTGAGTTCCCGGATTTTTATGCTCTTTTGCATATCCGGTGCTCTATGTATCCAACCGGATATGCAAATCCTTTTGATGCCGCATCCCGTATTGCCATACATGGTCGAACTCGTAGTATTCGGGCAGGTGGAGATGAAGCACTACCTCCGCCTCTTCGCAGAAGCAATTCGACTCGGGCTTCGCTTCAATCTCTTGATTGAGGGACCTCCGGGTACAGCGAAAACGCTTGCTGTTAACCAGATGATATCGTCTCTGAAAGAAGAGGTGGGGGACATCCCGTACGTCCGGGTGACTGGAAGTCAGGATGCTCTTCCAAGTGACCTCATTGGCGACCTTGATATCGGGAAGTACCGAAAAGGCGAGATGGACATCCTTGCAGGACCTCTCTTTAGTGCGCATGGCAGTGATACGCCGGGAATTGTGTATGCCGATGAACTGAACCGTTTTAGCGAGTACACGCTGATCATATTCACAGAGATTATGGCGGAGTGGCAGGTCTCGTTTCCGAAGACTCCGATCACCAAACCGCTTCGCGCGAACGTTATTGCAACCATGAACCCCTACGACACCTCAGGCATCACCGAGGTTCCGCAGCACATCCTGGATCGGTTCAACGCAAGGATCATCGTTAATTATCCTGACAAGGAGGCCGAACTTAAGATTGCAGCACAACATACGGCATATTACTACAAAAAGTTTGCATCCCGCCTGAAATCAATAGTCAACCCACTCGTGAGCGCCACGAGAGCCATGCGGAAGCTCGGAGTCCCACTTGGTCCAAGAATATATCTATCGACGCTGGACTTGCTTGCGCTGGAACTGTCCTCGATCGGATCAATCGATAACGACGTCGCGATCCGGCATTATGAGAATGCGGTCCGGTCCAGAATCGGGAATCTCGAGGAGGACAAGCAGTCCGAGTTCCTGAGTACGGCATCGATTGCGCTGCGCGGGGAGCTTGAAGGGGTAAAGAAATAACAAGTATATATCGTTTTTAACCACAAGATTTATATGTGATAATTACATATTCGGAGGTGGTGATAGCTTATGAAAGATTTATCGGTTAAAGTACTGGACGACGATGATGAGGAATTCGTCGATATATTGATCAAACAGGGACTGAAACGGAATACTGCCAAGGTGCTTGCATATCTGAAAGGCGTCGATACAGCGACGTCAAAAGACCTCGAGGTCGGTTCGGACTTAAGGCAGCCGGAAGTCAGTATTGCGATGCGGGAACTGCGCGCACACGGCTGGGTCGACGAGACCGATGAGAAGAAGCCAGGGAAGGGACGTCCTTACAAGGTATATTCACTTAAGGTCTCTATCGGTGGAATTATAGTGAAATTAGAGGAGAAAAAGAAGTTAGAGGTAGAGGAAGCGATGAAGAACATCGAGAGGTTGAAAGCGTTGAGTGCTTGATGCGCTCAACCTTTTTCATATCCGGATACGATCTCTTCTCCTTCCACAAAGACCATATCATTTTTCATGGCGTATTTTTTCGCATCCTCTTTTGTCAGTGCATACCCGGTCTCTGAATCGAGCATCTCGCAGATGCAGAGCACCGGGTTTATGCCTGCAAGCTCTGCAAGCGCTATCGAGAGTTCAGTCTGCCCCTTACGCTCTTTTAACAGATCTTTTGCACCGCGCAGCACTGCAACGTGACCAGGGGATCGAAACTCGCTCGAAAAGTCAACCGCATCTCCGGCAAGCGTGGACTCGACGATCTCATCCAGTTTTCGGATGGTGAGCGCGCGATCCCGGTCCGGGATGCCTGTGAATGTGTCCCGGTGATTCACCCAGAGCGAAAACGAGGATCGGGTGTCGTAATGCAGGTCTCCCTCGGCGAAATGTGCCAGATCTGGCAGACGCCTGAGAATATCCGCCGCGAACGGAAGCCCGAGACGCTCGGCAGCCGCATCCGGAATTACAGCACACAAAAGCCCGCCGCCGTGGATGCGCATCTCGGAAATGTCCTGCGGGCTGATCGATCTTGCCGGTATCATAAAGTCAGTCTCGCCTTCGCGGTCCGCGGCGTCGTACAACAGTATCATCTTGTCGTTTCTAATCGCATCAATTGCGTCTTTTATGTTCTGCATAGTACTACCTCCACCTTACTCTCGTCATCGACCCGCAGATGCTCCCTGAGATTCACAGGCGCCATAACCTCGATTATGTTATCGGGATAGTTCTTTCGATTCGGGATGATAATTGCGCCATACGTACCATCGATTTTCACGTTAAAACATTTCGCAGACCCAAATGTCCGAACTCCATCCTCAAATCCTTCTATATGAATGTCTTTCATGGCATCAAGCTGTTTTCTCGTATTTACGCTGTGGGGATTAAGTTCGATATTCAATGTTCCGGGATATGGCGCAAATCCGAGTTTCTGCTCAAACTGCTGCAGGTAACCATTGAGCATGGTGTAATATCTTCCTTCGCCAAGTCCGGTGCACACCACTCCAGCCAGGCTGATCTCATCAACGCCTCCGAATATATGCTGGTAATCATGGTACTCCTTCTGAAGCGCGATCATGCCTGTTTCAGTGATCATAATCTCCTGCCCGTTCGGAAGCATCCTTCTTGCGATCATATTCTCCTGTTCCAGAAGTTGCAGCTTGCGAGATGCGGTCTGCGGGCTTGTCTCGAGATGTTGTGCAAATTCGGCAGACGATATGGCGATGTTCGATTCAATAGCGCCTAACAGCGCCAGTTGTTTGAGTGGTTCGATGGGCATGGTATCTACATCATCCAATTTTGAGATGGTTATCATATATTGGGAAGGGGGGTTTAAAGGTTGTGGTTGCGTTTCGGACAGTCACATGATCGGCGCAGCATGTGGTGCCATTTTATTTTATGCCGCAGAATGATAATGAATAAAGTGAGATGAACCCGATCGCCAACCACCCATGCACCAGATGCGAGCGCGACGCAGTCGTATTCCAGCCATACTCAGGCATGTACCTCTGCGAGAAACATCTGATCGATGATGTCACGCGCAAAGTCAAGCGGGACATCCGCAAGTACAACCTCCTTCCGGGCACGATCGCTGTCGCATTAAGCGGCGGCAAAGACAGCTCCACGCTCCTGCACCTCCTGCACAAGATCTTCGCGCCAAGCCGCAAGATAAAAATCGTTGCCATCACCGTTGACGAAGGCATCAGCGGTTACCGCGCAAAGACGATAGAAAACGCGAGCAACCTCGCATCCGATCTCGAAATTCCACACACCATCATCTCGTTCGATGCCGCATTCGGAAGAACACTCGACGATCTCATGAAAGAGAGCGACCGCCCGCCCTGCTCCGTCTGCGGCGCGCTCCGGAAGAACCTGCTCAACAAAACCGCGAAGCAACTCGGAGCAAACCATCTCGCGATCGGGCACAACATAGACGACGAGGCGCAGACGATTCTCATCAATCACCTGCGCGGCGATATCGGGCGGCTTGTGAGGTTGTCGCATGTGGGCGGGAGGGTGCAGCCAGGTCTCGTGCCGCGCATCAAGCCCTTGCGGCATGTTCCCGAGAGCGAGGTTGTGGCGTACGCGGGCGCGGCCGGGCTAGCTGTTTGCCCGAAGGCGTGCCCGTACATGAATGAAGCGTACCGGCTCGGGGTGCGGGTTTTCTTGCGCGAGTTTGAGGATCGGCACCCCGGCACCAGGCACGGGATCGTGCGCGGGTTTGACCGGATGATCGGCGCGCTTGGTGTTGCGTATCCACCGGCATCGCTTGTGCCGTGCAGGGTCTGCGGCGAGCCATGTACGGACGGGCTCTGTCAGGCGTGCAAGATGCTTGGCAGGAATGGATAATATCATCGCTTAGGCATCAGAAAAGGTTGGGTCTCTGGTATCTCGCGTTGCAGTGAGGTGACATTAAATTGATATGTTGCCATATATATTACACTACCCGCCAATCGATTTCGTAGTCAAGTGTGGAATAACGCGCAACATATAAACTGCACTTTTAGCAAATCCGAGGATTAATTATTTATACATCAAACCATTCACAATATATTCAATACATCTAAGGGATGGTTA
>JAYEGI010000276.1:0-25169 GCA_034659035.1 Methanobacteriota archaeon | reverse complement strand
CTACGGCACAGTACATCGCATTGGATGGTGGTTCACCAGAAATAGCTTTGTTAAATATTCTGTGCGGATAGCCAACCTGTGCAGCCAGCTGAACCTGCGAATTCGGATTGCTCTGTGATCCGATATCCGATTCAAGGTCTTCGCTGCATCCTGCGACGGTTGCTGCCGCACCCATGAGGGCTACAATGCCCATACCCATTGCGGGTTCCATTCAATTCCTCCTATGTTTTGTTTTGACCTGCATCACCTGAGACCAGGTCAGTGACCAATTGGTCGAATGGTTGCGAATTACTATAATAAGGGATACTATAAACCTTTCGAGTATGCGACCGCCTCCAAACTACCAAACTGCGGCGTAACTACCACTTGGTCATAAAGATCCATTTTTTTATGTTAAAATGCTTGGAGAAGTTCTCTTTGTTCGAGGACTCCACTGTTACTTTCCAGTTACACCGGATCCTCCCGGACGAACATGGCTGCCGGAAATAATTCACTATTGGCACACAAAGCCGTTGTCGCCTTTAATCCGCGTAATTCGGGTTAATGGATGCGTTGTAATGGTTTTATCCACAAGTCTCCGAAGATGTTTCGTATTCTGCGATCGGTGAAGCCATACGCACTGCGAAAGTATGATTAAAAGTTCGGACATCGCCGGAAGTACGGTGAAACGATGGCTAGGTCCCTGGTTGGGTCTCCGCGATCTCCAATTATCTGTACAAAATAGCAAGAAGCCGAATAAAATCAGCGTAAACTCTTCTCACCCCACTCACGCACCTTCACTCTTACCAGTTCCTCAGACCACGCGCCATCACAGATAATCATCTCGTCCTGTATCCAATCTGGCAGACGCTGGCGCACACCATGCCCCTTCGAATGTGAGAACCTCGAATCGCAGAGTACCAGAACCCCGGTCTCTTCTGCTGAGTATCCTGTACGGGGTATGTTTATTTTTGTTTATATAAAAACTAGATGAATATTAAGTGAGGTACTGAGCATGGAACACTCACCATTTGCGATCATGATGGAAAATCTTAGTAAAGCTCAATCATTATATGTAATTAGGCACTTTAAGCTAACAGATATTTAAAACAGGTATGAAGATGAAGATACTGCCCATAAACCTCGAAGATCTGATACATGCCCGATCTGTGGAATCGGTAAGACGTGAGTTTAAGAAGACATGGTCAAAACATATTCTGGAGAGTGTGATCCATAGCATCTGTGCTTTTGCCAACGATTTCTATAACTTAAACGGCGGATACATCATTCTGGGTATTGAAGAGAAGGCTGGGCAACCGGTTCTCCCCCTATATGGATTGGAAAACCAGAATTTGGACGAGATCCAAAAACAAATCCGAAGCAATTGCAAGCGAATTGACCCTGAATATCAACCAGTACTATCACCTGAAATATATCAGGATAAACCGATTCTTGTAATATGGGTTCCCGGAGGTGAGTTGAGACCCTATCAAGCTCCTACAACACTACAGAAAGGCGCCGCCCGAGCTTACTATGTTCGCCATGGAAGTGAATCAGTCAAAGCACAGGGAGATACCCTGACGCAACTGATGCAGATGACTGCAAAGGTACCTTTTGACGATAGGCGAAACAACTCGGTTCCGGTTGATATCATATCTCCAACCCTAGTCAGAAAATATCTTGCCGACATCAGGAGTGATCTGGTAACTCCTGCCGTAAATTTACCAGACAGGGAGCTGTACCGGTATATGAAGATTGTCTCGCCAACGAATGATCATGAGGCTCCAAGAAACGTCGCTTTACTTTTTTTCACAGAGAACCCGGACCAGTATTTTCCGGCAACCCGGATAGAGGTTGTGGAGTTTGGTGATGATGCTGGAGGCGACCTCATCGAAGAAAAAGTATTCCGGGGTCCTATTCACTTCCAGTTGAGACAGGTGCTTGATTATTTAAACAGTTTAAGCACTTCAATGATTAAGAAGATACCAGGCAGAGCCAAAGCTCATAAAACAGTTGCATTTCCGTATGAAGCCATGGAAGAGGCACTGGTGAATACGGTTTACCATCGAAGCTATGAGATTTATGAACCTGTCAAGGTATATCTGTACCCGGACCGCATGGAGATAATCAGTTACCCGGGACCGGTTCCGGGAATCGAGATGCGCCACTTGCAAGCAGGCGAAACCGTTCCGCCGGTCCAGAGTCGAAACCGGAGAATCGGGGAGTTTCTCAAGGAACTCAATCTCGCAGAAGGCAGGGGGACCGGAATACCAAAGATACGCAGGAAAATGCGTGAAAACGGATCACCGGAACCCAAATTCGAATTTGATGAAACAAGAACATATTTTCGTGTAATTTTGCCAGCCCATCCCCAGTACGTGGTGATTCACGCGCTCCGTAATAGTGCCCATCTCTGGGCAACCGGCGAAAGAAGAAATGCCCTCGCAAATCTAAAAGATGCCCTGAAAAGAGTTCCGACGTCAGGAGCAATTATGGGGCAGCTTATTGAGTACAGGGCAAGTCTTGGTGAGTTATCTTCAGCTGAAAATATGTTTAATGAGAATAGGAATAATCCTGAACTGATCGATCGGCATCTGCTCTTTCTTGCAATGGCTAAAGCGTATCTGGATACTCAGAATCCATCGAAAGCCTCATCGATCCTTCGAGAGATGCCATCTCCGACAACAGGCGATGAACTGATCGAACTCGCGATATTGTATAAGAGAGCAGGAAGGTTTAAGGAGGCACACAAGGTCTTTGCCTCGAATTTTGATATACTTCGAAAGGACGCAAAGGCTGTGCACGAATATGCACAAACAAAGGTGAAATTAGCGTCGAGGGAGCGGCGGAATAGATCTCTTCGGAAATGTTTGAACCAGGAAGCGGCAGAACTGTTGCATCGAGCCATACAGCTATCTGATGACGATGTCAGAACCGCATGGTGCTGGTATGACCTTGCAAAAACGTTGAATTGGCTGCGCGCTCCGGAAACCGAAATTCTCATGGCATACAGCAAAGCCATGGAACTGCTACCTGATGAACCGGTATTCAGAGATGGTTACGAGCGGTGGCAGGACAATCACAAGAGAGGGTGAAGGTAAATTAGCGTGAACTCTTCTCACTCCACCCATGCACCCTCCCTCCTACCAGCTCCTCTGACCACGCGCCATCGCAGACGATCATCTCGTCCTGCATCCACTCTGGTAGGTACTGGCGCACACCAAGCCCCTTCGACTGTGAGAACCTCGAATCACATAGCACCAGAACCCCGGTCTCTTCTGCCGACCGGTGCACCCTGCCGAGTGCCTGAAGCGCCTTATTGATCGCCGGAAGCGTGTATGCGATGAACATCCCTTTATCTTTCCCGTATTTTCTCTGATAATACGAATTTACAAGTTTCTGCACCTCTGAAAATGCAGCCAACGGAAACCCAACAACGATAGCACCTTTAAGTGCTTCTCCATGATAATCGATCCCTTCACTCATCTTTCCGCCACAAACCGCCAGTAAAACTCCTTTCTGCTCGCTGCTTCCGGATTCAAAGAACTCGCTTAGAATACACGGTACATCTCTCGCTTCCTTTGGTTCAATATATACCTTTTTCCCGGAGTCGTAAGCCGTTTCCTTGCAGTACTCAAGATACTGATCCATCATGAAATAGGATGTGAAATAAACAGCAACGTTGCCATACACTCCGTGTATCAGGGCGGATATATGCAGTTCGATCTCTCTTCTATTGTTGGCATCGTTTCGATGTGCAGACCGACTGGTTGCGTCCTTTGCCCCGAGTACGAGCCGTTTCTCTTTTGGGAACTGGTTCGGGATATTCAGCTTCTCTACCCTCCCATTCTGCCCGAAATAGTAGAGTTCGTAAGCGTCCGCAGGCGAGAGCGTTCCCGAGATCAATATGGTGGCGTGGGCTGTATCGGCAAGTCCGGATATGACCGGACTCGGATCAAGACTGCGGATCTCAAGCGATAACCACTGGCGATCCCTTAGCAACTTTACAGGGAGGTACGCAGAATCACTCTTAGCGTAATGAGCCATGAACAGGAATTCGGCAACACGCTCAAGAAAACCCTCCGCCGACTCCGAAGACTTCTGTTTTCGTTTTTTGATCTTCTGTGCAAGCTTCAGCATGTCAGCCATCGTCTGTTCATCATCCCGCGCCAGCCCACCGCCTGTGTATACGAAGTCCGCAAACATCCCCGGATCGAACCACGCCTCGGTCTGGGTTTTGTTCTGCCAGCGGTCAAGCGTTCTCTCCATATATGTCTGTATTCGGTAAAGAACCTCTTTCGCAGACCGGACTTCGCCTCGATCTCCAGGAAACTGGTTCACTTCGGTAATCGCCTTATCGACGATGTACGTGGTGATGATGTCGCTGTTGATGTTCCTGACAGTGTCTCCGAGATTGTGCGCCTCGTCTACGAGTAGAATCGTGTTTTCCGGGTTTATCTCAAGCCAGTCAAAGAGAGCATCCCGCATCGTGTCGTCGAATACGTGGTTGTAATTCAGGATGATAACGTCGGCACTCTTAGCACCTATCGCCATTACCTCGTACGGGCATGTGTGCGTACACCGCTTGTGCAGTTCTTCAGGATATAGAATCTCCCATATAATCGCCTCACTGTCTTTTCTAGCCTGTTTCGATGGTCTGAAATTCTTTAAACCCTCTACGGTGTATACTTCCTTCGAATAGAGATAATAGGGGCAGAATGTGCGATATCCAGGAGTCTCGTCCCTTATGGCTACTTCAATCGATGGATCAGTGCCTGGATCGTAGACCGTGTACTCCTGCGCGGTCCGGTTGTTTCTTTTGATCTTCTCATCCAGTTTCGCCTCGAGAAAGTCCATCGTGAACACCTTCATGAGATCGCATCCTGCGTAGACGTTCTCGAATTCGCCTGCAAGTTTGCACATCTTGTGCTTCCCAACGAGGTATGCGACCTTTGGGACGTGATCCGTGTGCTCCTTGATCTTTTTGATCTCGTCCAAGTATACTCCAATCTGGCTCACGGTCCGGAGCGCGACAACGATCTTGTTTCCGCCGCGGTTTGCGAGCAGTGATGCGATGATGCTCGTCTTTCCACTCCCGGTCGGCGCATCGATCATCAGGACGCGGTGCTCGCCGGAACATACGACCTCCTGCACCCGGTCAAGCATCGTGTCCTGATGCGGGCGGAAGGATGGATACGGAAACCAGTCTTTGTAGTTTTGGGTCATATCTGGTGGTTATCTTTCGTAATTAGCAGAGGCATGTATCATATAGTTACTCCCTGTTGTGGATTGTCGATTTATCTGGCGATCTGGTCATGACTTGTATGTTTTCAGATGTTCAAACGCCCAGTCCGTGCCACCCCAATGAATTGCGGGGCATCCACAGGCTGGAGGTTAAGCGATGGGATAAGTGTGGAGAGGTGTGCGTGAGTTTGTCGAGGGCGGCACGAATTTTACTAACGTTTTGCGGATAAACGAAGTTCGATAGGCGAAGTTGCTATCGCATTAGCTTCATAATCTAAGGACACCTTAAGCTTGCCCGGTTCAAAGCGAACTATTCCTGGATCTTCCTGATCTTCTGCACGCCCAGGAAAATAAAAAACTAAGCGAAGATGCTCTTGCCGTCTTGCGAACAACTTATATATAAGGGTTGTGATATCTGTTGGTTTATACAATTCGTATATGTTTTTATAACTCTTTATTGTTTCTCCCCGGTCTAATATATTATCCATGTCGCCTACATCAAGTTCCCCATAGTCAATACCAAGTACCATAAGGGGGCCAAGCCATCTATTCGGGTCATCACCTTCCACCGAAAGTTCCTCAATTTCAAACGTAGCACGAGAGACGTGGATCCGATCAAGCGACAGCCCCGGAAGCAAAATATGCGTGTCAACGAAAGCTACGCAGAAAGAATGACGTCTGCGACCCACCCAACAAATATCGTTATGCTTCGTATCTTTATCCCCAAATCTTTGACGGTCTTTTGTATCCATCGATTCAAATATTGAACCACTATTTTCTCGACCAGCAGTAAAGATTGCATTTCGAGTTTTTTCGACATGCTTAGTTTTCCGATTCTCGCCATTATTCTCGCCATTATTCTCGCCATTATTCTCGCCATTTCCCTTTTTGAGTAAATGTTTAATTATGGGTACAAGTATGGCCCCTGCGGCGGCAATGATGGCCGCTATGATAACTGCTGTAGCCTGATCCATTTCTACTATCACCTATTGATCAACCAATTTCGCCTAAATATAGTATATCCAAACTTACTTCGCACATCCCGTCTATCTAACGTTATATCCAAACACGGCCCACATGTACATCCTTCTGGACGAACTCTGATCATCACACACTCTTCTTCACTATTCTCCTGCATTAAGTCTTTCGACCCGGACAAATCGAAACTCATCCGACATAAATTTCACGTATACTTCACAGTGGCACAGATTGAGCTTTTTCAAATCAGTTGATATTGAATTCGTGGGATTCGTCCATTCGTGTAATTCGTGATAAAATCAGGAATTCAGACGAATATCATGAAATACACGAATCTACGCCAACATAATCTATTTACTGCACTTAAAAATTTGAATTGTTCCGTATGAGTGGAATTTATGTCTTTGTTTGTTGGTGGCACTGTTTTTTGGTCTGCCGATAAAAAGCGCAGTTTATGCCGGTGCTGAGTATAAACAGGATTGCACAACACCAGATAAATCAGCAGCCCCGGTAAACCAAAAAACATTACACCCAACCCAGCGAATACCGATGCATGAAACTTGTGATCAGGACCATTAGCACATCAGGCGTGCGGCACACAGTGCATCTTGCAAAAGTCCTGAAGGCAGGGATATCGCGCCATAGTCGAGTACACCGGAGATGCCAATGACCGAAGCATTGATCGAACTTGCACATGTCTGGAAGATCTTTGGAGAGGGTGAGGCAGAGACCGTTGCGGTTCGTGATGTAAGTTTGACGATTGAGGTCGGTGAATTCGTAGCGATCATTGGCACATCCGGATCCGGCAAATCGACGCTCATGAACCAGATCGGAATACTTGATACACCGACGAGAGGTGATGTTTTCATCAACCATCACAAGGTTTCTGATATGAGCGAGAACGAACGGGCAAGAGTTAGAAGAGAAGAACTCGGATTCGTATTTCAGCAGTTCAACCTGATACCGACGTTCACCGTGCTTGAAAATGTTGAGGTGCCGATGGTGCTTCGGGAGGTGGAGATGGATGAGCGAAGAGAGAGGGCAAGCTTAATCCTTGATTCGCTGGAACTCGGGCACAGACTCAATTATTATCCAAGCCAACTCTCTGGCGGTCAGCAGCAACGGGTTGCGATTGCAAGAGCGCTTGTGAATGATCCGGGAATCATACTCGCAGACGAGCCGACCGGTAACCTCGATACGAAATCAGGAACTATGGTCTTTGATATATTAAATTCCTTGCGCGATCAGGGGAAGACGGTTGTGCTGATCACACACGACCCGAATCTCGCAAGAAAGACTGAGCGGACCATCCGGATGCAGGATGGAGAGGTTGTTTAGACCCGGAGGACTATAAAATGCTGACAATTAGCGAAAAGATAATGAGCAGGGCAGCAGGCACCGATGCGCGGGCTGGTGACTTCGTGCTTGCAAATATCGATTGTGCGATGGCGCACGACGGAACGAGCGTGCTTGCGGTTAAAGCGTTTACAGAGATGGGCGCAGACCGGGTCTGGGATCCGGATAGAATCGTGATCCCCTTCGATCACATCGTCCCGTCGAACAAGGAGACCACATCAGAGCTCCACCGCAAGACACGGGATTGGGTGCGAAGGCAGGGCATCAAAAATTTCTTTGATATCGGCGATGGAATCTGTCACCAGATCGTCTCGGAACGGTTCGCACGCCCAGGGATGTTGATCACCGGCGCAGACTCGCACTCCTGCACGTACGGCGCGCTTGGTGCTTTTGGGACCGGGGTCGGTGCAACCGAGATGGCTGAGGTCTTTGCATCAGGAAAACTATGGTTCAAGGTGCCGCAGTCGATCAGGATCACGGTGGGTGGCGCGCTCCCTGATATGGTGAGCGCAAAGGACATAACACTGTATATCATCGGAAAAGTTGGAGCAGGGGGCGCAACATACAAAGCGATCGAGTACTACGGCGAAACGATCGCTAATCTCTCGGTCGCAGGTAGAATGACGCTCTGTAATATGGGTGTTGAGATGGGAGCAAAGGCAAGCATCATACCCCCCGATGATGTGACATTCGATTTCATTGGAAGACGCGGAAGCGAACGCAAAGGTGAAAGTGAGGGCGAGGATGATGGGAGGGGTTATTCACCTGTTTACGCTGACCCTGATGCGGCTTATGCTGATGAGTTATTCTTTGATGTGTCTGATCTTCCCCCACAGGTAGCAACCCCTCACGCCGTCGATAATGTACAGCCGGTAGACGAGGTCGAGGGGACGCATATTGATCAAGTCTTTATCGGATCGTGTACAAACGGCAGGTTTGAGGATCTCAAGGCGGTGGCAGACATCCTTGACGGGAAGAGGGTTCGCGTGCGTATGGTCGTTGCACCCGCATCCAGATCAGTGCTTTTGCAGGCAGTTCGTGCCGGAGTTGTGGAAACGCTTCTTTCGGCAGGCGCTGTGATACTCCCGCCCGGATGCGGACCCTGCCTTGGTGCGCATCAGGGCGTGCTCGGCGAGGGAGAGGTCTGCCTCTCGACAGCCAACCGCAACTTCAAAGGACGGATGGGAACTGGCGGGTTCATCTATCTTGCGTCGCCAGAGACCGCAGCGGCAACTGCACTTGCAGGGGTGATCGCGGATCCGCGGGACCTTACTGCTTCTTTTCAGCGTCCGTAAATCCTGCTTCTTTTATCCACTCTGAAGACCAGAACTGTATCATCTTCCGGAATGATTCTATAAAACACCCTGAAATCCCCAATCCTGATCCTGTAAACATCCCTTTCCCCTTTTAATTTCTTGACATCCGAAGGAAACGGGTCAGTCCCGAGTTGTTTTATTCGTAACTACTCAGGTCCTAAAACCACTATTCAGGGGACTTCATTATGCAGGAACTCTCCAAGACCTGGAGCATACTGCAACCAACAGGGAATTTAACCGCAGAGTGCGCAGAGGGGCGCAGAGGGGAAATAAACAGTTATGTGCTTCTAGCGTTCCTCTGCGCCCTCCGCGGTTATTTTTCTTGCCAGAAGATACAGGATCGCAATCGGGAGACCAATCAACATACCTGAGTAGTTAAGTTTATTCTTTTAAAAACTCTTTCCTTGCTGTCTTTTTCCAATTTTGATAGAAACTTCAGGACTTTTGTTCCAAGTTCTATCTTCATAACCCAAGAATCCTTTCAGCGTCTTTCAAAGATGTCGTTTTACCTGCAGCATACTCTCGCATAGCTTCGTTTAAATCCGCTTTCTCATCTTCGTTCAATGTAAGCACATATTCAGACAACATCTCTTTCGTATTCTTTGTTCTCTTATTCAATTCATCCAGATCATGTCTCAAGAAAAGCAACTCTTCTAACTTCTTATCAATGGTTCCCAAGATCTGGTGAATTTCGCCACTTATGACATCTCCCCTCTCCTAAGATAAGTCGCTTTCAAAAACCCGGTGATTGCGGATGCGGCTTTATGTCCGGGCGTCTTGTTCTCTGGCGCCGTATGGCCTATAGCCCTCCCTTTTTCCGCTTTAGCAGTCGAAAGCATTGCCGTGCACAAATCGTGATGGAGTCCCCTCTGCGCTATGTGCAATAAATCATAAATCATTCTACATAAGACCTCCGGGAACCGACCGCCAACATTACCAAGGTCACAATCGGATTCAAAAACTTAAATATTTTTCCTGATGACTGCGACCGCGCTCTCCGGCGGGATTGCGGATCAGCGGGGTTCTTAAGGGGTTGCCAGAAAATAACCTGTCAAAATTCGTTGCATTCGCATATTTGTGGCATTCGTGATAAAATCGGGACAAAAGCAGTATCAGGAGATCACGAATAAACGAATCACACGAATGCCAGAGATGTGGATGGTCACCGAATAACTTTGTTACTTTATTTTTCGGCAAGCACTAAGTATCTGCAAAATCAAAGAGCTTCGGAGAGTCAAATTCCAATCGAAACTCCTTGGCCCGCTTATCTGCAAGCTTCGCATACTCGAAATCGATCTCGTAGCCAACATAACTACGCTTCGACTTTATCGCTGCGATCGCGGTCTGTCCGCTTCCCATGAACGGGTCAAGAACGACCTCGCCCTCAAACGTGTATAGCTGGATCGTCCGGTAAGGCAGTTCCACGGGAAACGGTGCCGGATGCCCGATTTTCTTTGCAGATTCTGACGGGAATGTCCAGATGCTCTTGGTAAGTTCGAGGAATTCATCCCTCGATATCGTGTTCTCACGTTTCGGAGGATTCTTCCGACCGAAGGTGTTTTTGGAGAAGATCAGGATATATTCGTGCACATCCCTGAGCGTCGGATTGGATGCGGACTGCCAGCTCCCCCATGCGGTCGAGGAACCTGCGCTGGACGCCTTATCCCAGATGACCTCGCCTCGCATCAGAAATCCAAGTTCGATCATGTCTTCGACGATGAATGCGTGAAGCGGGATATAAGGCTTCCTGCCGAGGTTTGCAACGTTTATACAGGCGCGTCCCCCTGGTACGAGGACTCTGTGAACCTCGTGCCATACTCGCTTCAGGAATTCGCGGTAGCTTTCGAGAGTTAAGTCCTCATCGTATTCCTTTCCGACATTGTAGGGGGGAGAGGTTACCATCAGGTGAACGCTGTTATCTGGCAGGTCATCCATCGATTCGGATGATTTTTGGAGGATCCTGTTTAAGGATTCTGGCGTGATCGGATTTTCCACGTATTTTACCTTCTCTTCCTTCGGTAGACTTTCGTACAGCTTGCTTGTATAAAATGCAGTAGAATCATGGTTCGTTCTACCCGATGTTCCAAAAGAACTCGTCTTTGTACCGCGTCTGTTGTTAGAAGTACTCAACTTTATCGCCTATACTAGTTCAGGCGAGTTTATATTAACATATCCACCAATATTTATTTTATGCACTCCCTGCGTGGAACCGTCAAAGAAGAGGTCGCATTCTATCTCAACGACACCGCGACATTTACAGGCAGGTTTATCGATTTATTCATAATATGTCTCAATCTTTTTACAGTACTCGTCTTCATCGCAGAGAGTTATTTCCACAACGCAAATCCCAACCTTTTCTGGACTATCGAGGTTGTCACAGTCTCTATCTTTATATTGGAGTACATCCTGCGGTTCTGGGTTTCCGAAAAAAAGATAAAACATGTTCTTGAAGTCTACAGCATAATAGACCTAGTTGCGATAATACCCACGTTCGTAACGTTCCTCGACCTCCGGTTTGTGCGCATCTTCAGAGTATTCCGTATCTTCAGGTTTATGAGATTTGTAGATACCGGTGCGTTTCTGTCTGAAGACCTGAAGATGCATGAAATAAGAATTATAAAAATTATATTTACAATTATCTCGATCATCTTTGTATCTTCCTCCTTTATCTACGAGGCTGAGAGAGTTGCTAATCCGGACATCAACAATCTGGGTTCTGCGATCTATTTTTCGATAATAACACTTACTACGGTTGGTTTTGGAGATGTAGTTCCTGTAACCCCTCTTGGACGACTTATAACCGTTCTTATGATATTTGTCAGCCTTGCTTTGGTGCCATGGCAGTTGAGTTTATTGATAAAGGAGTTTATGCTTTCGATTTCCAAAAAAAGAAGTATAACGTGCAAGAAGTGCGGCCTCAGTCAGCATGATATCGATGCCACACACTGCAAGCATTGCGGCAGTATAATTTATCACGAGACTGAGGGAGATCCGCAGAAAAGATGAATGGTAGGGGTGGAGCTTTCACCCCTTAAACCACCCGCACCTGCGTCATAACATCGCCCTGCTTGATCTTGTTCACAACATTCATGCCCTCGACCACCTGACCAAAGACCGTGTGCACCCCGTCGAGATGGGGCTGCGGCGAGTGTGTGATAAAGAACTGGCTGCCGCCTGTATCCTTTCCGGCGTGTGCCATCGAGAGCGCGCCCTTCGTGTGCTTTCGCGGGTTTATCTCGCATTTTATGCTGTATCCGGGTCCGCCTGTGCCGTCACCTTTCGGGCATCCTCCCTGTATCATAAAGTTCGGGATAACTCGGTGGAATTTAAGTCCGTTGTAAAACCCCTTGTTAATCAGTTTCACAAAATTCGCTACGGTGTTCGGTGCGTCGTCTTCGAATAGTTCGAGGACGATATCGCCCTTTTTGGTCTCGATAATTGCTTTCTTCATAGCTATAACCTCTTGATATGATAATGTCATGGGGTTTTAGTTAAGAGTTTCTGTTGGGGCTTTCAGTTCACATGGTGTCCGCGTCACAATACCTCTATTTGGATTTGTGACATTCGCCTCAGACGCGTGAGTTCGTGATTTAATACATTTTTACAGAAATCCCTATCAATAAAACACGAATGATACGAATTGTACGAATTACATGATCCCTTGTGTCGGATGCGCCCGGATACCGCATTGAATTTTCTTGGATTTATCCAACTCATCAGCAAAGAATCTCTTTACCTCGTTCTCGTGCACCGATCTTATGTACACAACAGTGCCCTGCAATACCCTGTATTCGAGGGAATTTTCACGTATTACATCCTTCGATCTCATCAAGACCATCCAGTTGGTCCTTGAAATGTTTTCCAGCGAATCGTAGTACTCTTCTGCATCAAATCCGTCTCTGACCAGTTCCTCATAGCTGTTTCCGGATGCCCTCAAAAGTTTCAGATAAAATCTCACATTCTCCCTGACACCTTCCAGAGCCACACCCTTCATCTCTTCGTTATACGCCCGATCGAAATCATTCCCGGATAGGAAGAGGAGCATCGCCCTCACAACCTTCTTTGCTGTGTCACTGATATCCTCTGCATAATCCGAGATCTCATTTTCCTCGCGTATCACGCTCTCTGCTATATTCAGGATCTCTTTCTCCACTTTCAGGGTTTCTTCTTTCACACGATCCATGTACTCCCTCTTGTGCCCATCCTTCAACCTTTTTGGAATCAGGAATAATACAAGACCCTCCTCACTCCTTATGATATCTCCAACTGCCTTTACTATCTCTTCTGTGGTGTTAGTGTTGTATTCATCGATAATCTTCTGTTTATCCCCGATTCCACCATCTGCCATCTCACAACTCGCCTCTTGCCCGGAGATAATACAGCTCGAAGCCGGCAATGAACATCACAAGAATGATCAGGTAAGTCCACAACTCCTTTTCGACCTCTGCTTTGACATGATCGGGCGTCAGTGTGCGCGCCTCTTTTGACATCGGATGGATTGAGAGATCAGACTCCAGAGGATCGTACAGATTCGCAACAATATCATCATCTCTGATCTGATACTCGCCGACCTCGTCAAAGAGCAGGTTATCGGTATCCATCTTACAGGAAGGCGTTTTTACATTCTGCACCTCACCAAGCGACATCATGCGCCCTGTTCTGACATTATATTCCTCTATTCCATGAACCCCGCTCATCCAGTCCACAATCTGCCTCCAGAAGATCGGATAATCGACTCTTGTGTGAAAATCGTTCCATGTAGAGTCGCCTTCGCCGAATCCCGAATAAAATACAGTGCCAGACCCGTGTTTCCGGTATGCAAGCATTGGGGAATTGTCGCCTGCGATCACGGTCACGATTGCGCCATCGACTGGTTCGGATTTAAGATGTGTGATGGCCGAAACGTCCTCGAATGCGATATCCTTTGTGAATTCGGTGGGCATGCTTGTCTCCAGCGCGGCAGCCCCTGATTTTTCGGATATCTGCACGGGCAGCAGTCCTTCGGTCTCGATATCGCCGAGGTCGCTTGATGCAAGGATCACAAGACTTCCGCCTGATTGCACAAATGACGCGAGATCCTTAAACGTCCCCGGAAGAAGCGAAGTCTTTGTGATGGTTCCGATAACGACGAGATCATAATCATCGAAAGACGGGAGAACCGGTGGTTTTACGATTGAACATTCGGTATCGGGAAGCGAATTGAGCGCAATCTTTGCAGGAGGGTTTTTAGTCTCGCTTACGACGAGAATCCTCCGTTTCTCTACCGCGGGAATCGCGATGTAGGCGCGGTTATCGACTTCGAGCGAGTCCTTCTGCTTTATGGATATGATCGTGGTACCCGGCTCGACATCGGTGAGTGCGAAGAGTTCGCTTGAGTAAGCGGGCACGGTTACACTATCTGTGAGGGTCTTTTTCCCATTTCGGAATATCTCGATCGGTACCGTTTTTTTATCATCCATGTAATTTTTTATATTGCAAATATATTCATACGAATCCCCCTTCCGCTCCAGTTTGCCATACGTGATCCCGATGTTTTCGACATCATTTCCGACCTGTTTGTAGGTCACATCGATGCCGTCCGAATTCGCAAGCATCTTTGAGGAGGCTATCGAGTCGCTATCGATATTCGAGAAGTCAGAGATCACAACGATTGCGCCCTTCTCGTCTTCGATCATGTTGGTCGCAAGGAGGATTGCATCCCCAATGCTTGCAGTTGTAGCAGCCGGTGCAAGACGGTTCAGCGTATCCTTCGCACCCGATCTGCCCCCGCGCTGGAGCACAACTACCGGGATATTCTTTGCCATAATAATGCTCGTCCTTCCGCTGACGAACTTCTCTGCCGCGTCCTTTGCATGATCGAACCTGCTCGGGTTCCCTGCCTGCATCGATGCGGATGCGTCGATGATGATCACGGTGTGGTCAGCGCGCACAGTCTCGTTTGCGGTGTAGAATGGAGCCGCCATCGCAAGCGTCAGCAGGATCAGGAAGAGCAGTTGCATGAGCATCAATGGATCCCTGATGATCTTCCTGAGCATCGTCTCGTATCGATGCTCTTTTCGCTCCGCATCCAGTATGAACATCAGCGACGGGATCTTTATATCACGGGGCTTTGGTTTGATCAAATACAGGATAACAATCGGTATAAGACTTAAAAAGCCAAGAAGTGCCAGTGGATTTGCAAATGCCATCCCAATCCCCCCATATCCCTTGTTTATCTTATCTCGCCTTCACTGCCTCAAAGAACGCATCAAATATCGGAACGTTCGTACCGAAAGATAAGTAATCTGCTCCGATGTGCATACAGGTAGATCTTACTCCTTCGAAATGATCGTCAAGCAGCTTTCTGTACTCTTCTTTCATCTTCGGGCTAATGTAGGTCTTTCTTACCATATTCGTCTCCATATCATGTAATTTCACGTCGCCTGCGATGGTAAGGTCGTGTTCGGCAGGATCGAAGATCGAGATCACGATTAGATCATTCGGTGCAAGCCGGTATAATCCAGCACGTATCGAGTCGAGATCGGTTAAGAAGTCTGATATGACGATGACAAGCGATTTTGACCGGATCATCTTTCCGTACTGCTGGGTGCAGCGGTCAAATTTCGTTTCACCTTCCAACGGTGTCATGTTCAGTCTGTCAATCGTGTGAAGCAGGTACCCGCGCCCTCGTTTCGGAGGAGTGATATCGATATTCTCTCCAAACGTCGATATTGCAAACTTCTCGTTCTCTCTTGTCACCAGGTACCCGAATCCGCACGCAAGCATCGATGCATAATCAAATTTTGTCATCCCATTGCTCGAATAATCCATGCTCATGCTCGAATCGAGGAGTATGTGTGTTGTTATGCTCTTCTCTTCCTCGAATTTGCGGATGTAGAGTTTCTCGGTCCGCCCATACACCCGCCAGTCGATGGTCCTGATATCGTCACCGGGAATATACTCGCGATACCCTACGATCTCGATCCCTTTCCCCTGCAGCACAGCCCGCCTGCTGCCCGCGTACACGCTCGATACACGCTTGCGCACCATGAGCGAGAATCGATTCAGTTGGTTGAAGAACTCGGTATCGATCATCGTGACTCATTATGTGACCGCGGGTGTATAAATATGATTGTTGCATTTGCATTACGACTGTTGGATATGATCTCTGCATCGCCCGTCTTAAGAGGTTGAAACGAGTAGAACTGACCACACGAAGATGATAAATGATCATGCTAACAGTAACCACCCTTGTAAACGCGCAGAACATATTTTCAGTCGAGCAGGTAGTGACAGGTGGAATGCTTGCAACGATCTCCCTGATCATGTCGCTATCCCTGGCTGAAGTCCTTGTCGAATCGAAGTGGTGGAACAAGTGGGCATCGAACACGCTTGAGATATGTAATACCCCACTGCTCGTGGTTTTCGCGGTGATTGTTGCGTCTAAGGTGCTGCTGGCACTATAACTCTATGCACTATAGTATGTGGGGCAGCAATCCGAAGAGAAGAACATTGACCGTGCCGTGTATCGCTGTTACAAACGGCAGACTTCCTGTTTTCTGGTATAGATATCCTGTAACTACTCAGGTACCCACAACCACTATCAGTGGACTTCACTATGCCGGAACTACCCGGTATGTGTGAGATACTATAACCAAACCAGGAATTTAACCGCAGAGTGCGCGTAGGGACGCGGAGGGGATATAAACGGTTATAGGCTCTGCGTTCCTCTGCGTCCTCCGCGGTTATTTTTCTTGCCAGAAGATACAGGACCGCGATCGGGAGACCGATCAACATACCTGAGTAGTTACGATATCCGAAGTGTTGACCGGAGTTACAATAAATCCAACCAATGCAAGAAGGCACCTCTGTTCCATCGTGATGAAGCATTAAAGAATCATAAACACCAATGAGACCCATAACAACGTACGGGAATGGCGCAAAATCATGCAAAGTGAAATCCGAACAATCCTTGCTACCGTCCTTGACAGGATCAAACCCACTCCTGTAGAGCGCGATGAACTTGCGAAACTCGCACGCAGGATTGCGGGGTACGTCGAGGAAGAGGGGGTTCCCTGCGAATTAGTAGGATCTGCGGCACGAAATACATGGATTTCCGGAGAACACGATCTGGATATCTTCATAATGTTCCCGACCACGTTAAATAGGGAGGAACTGGAGGACGAGGGGTTACGCATCGCAAAATCAGTAGCAGAACGATCAGACAGTTATGAAATACGGTATGCAGAGCATCCTTACGTTCATGGCAGATTTGAGGGATATCGGGTCGATCTTGTTCCGTGTTATCGGTTATCCAGCGCGAGTGAACTTAAATCAGCGGTAGATCGAACCCCATTTCACAATAAGTACATATTATCTAAGATTGGAGGATTGGAGGATGATGTGCTACTGCTCAAGCAATTTATGAAGTGTGCTAACGTTTACGGATCCGAACTTCGGGTGTGCGGATTCTCAGGGCTTCTCTGCGAGTTATTAATCCTACATTACGGCTCGTTTCGGGGGGTACTCGATGCTGCCTGCGACTGGAGGGATGGTCTGCTGATCGAGCCAGGAGGCGGTGGCACGTCCCAGCGTTCCCCTGATACCGGGAGCGGTCACGGCGGGGTATGGGAGGCACTCTGTGTGATCGATCCGACCGACCCACACCGCAACGTCGCAGCCGCACTCTCGCTCGACCAGTTCTATGTCTTTGTGGATGCGGCACGCGGGTTTCTGGCAGCGCCGTCGATCGAGTACTTCTTTGCAGAACCTGTCCCACATATCGATAAACCGGAGATAGTGGCGGCAATGGATGCGAGGGGAACTGATCTGCTTGCAATCGTCTTTGAGATCCCTGATATGGTCGAGGACATCGTATATCCACAGTTGTACAGGATGCAAGAGTCTGTGCTCGCTTTACTATCGGAGCACGAATTCGCGGTACACGGAAGTGCTGCAACCGTTCTGCCTGCAAGCGAGACCACAGATACAGTGGTGATGTTAATCGAACTTGTGTCCGGAAAGCTCCCGCCGCTTCGGAAACACGCGGGTCCGCCCGCGTATATGCGGAAACATGCAGAACGGTTCAAGATGAAGCTTGTGGGCGAAGATACGTTTTCTAATGTGTACATCGAGGACGGGCGGTATGTTGTCGATCTCTGCCGGACGTACCGATCAGCAAAAGACCTGCTTATGTCCGAACTTCATTCCCGCGCGCTTGGGAAACAGTTGCGCAAGGAAGCCCGCGAGGGGTATGCGGTGCTTGAGGGCATAGAGGTCGTTGACGCGGTCGATCTTGCGTTTTTAAGCAGGTATTTCAAGAAATGATAACAGTGTGGGCAGGTGCTTTAAAGTGACCAATATACATTCCAGGAAACCGCTGACATCTGACCCTATCAAAGAGATCATCAAGGAACTGAAGAGCGGACTGGAAAAGAAGTATGGAAGCCAGCTTAAAAGTATACTGCTATTTGGCTCGTATGCGAGGGGAGAAGAAACAGAAGACTCGGATATAGATATAGCTATTATCCTTGAGGATTTCGACCATGCATGCACCGAGATTGAAAGAACTGGTGACATAGTCTCTTCACTATCTCTGAAATTCGATACCCTCATCTCACTCGTTCCTATAAAAGAAAAGGACTGGCTTGAGAGAAAGACTGCCTTAATTTCCAATATAAAGCGTGAGGGTGTGATAGGGTGAATGCGGAGATTGATGCACTCTTAAAGATGGCCGATAAAAGCATTAGAGGTGCCAGACTGTTATTTGAAGATGGATTGTATGGGTTCGTTGTTTCAAGGTCATATTGTGCCATGTTCTATCTGGCAACAGCAGTTCTGCTAACAAAAGACCTGAATTTTTCGAAACACAAAGCTGTAGTCGCCGCCTTTGGTCAGCATTTTGTCAAAACGAATATTTTCGACCATAAGTTTCACAAGTATCTGGTAGAATCTTTTGAACAAAGGCAGATAGGGGATTACGATCCATTAGAAGAGATCACAAAGGAAATCACACAGAAGAGTATTGGAATGGCAGTAGAATTTTTAGATGCTGCCAAAGGAGATTTTGCTGAATAGTAATCTTATATGAAGTGAACAAGATAATTGGCAGGAGTTAAACATATCAGATTCCAGAAACTGTCATTCCAACATTCGATACACCTTCACAGAATAATCCGGACCCAGTTATGCTTCGTTTCAACTAGCTTCCTGCCGTTTCGCTCCATCTCCTTTGCTAAATCAAGATCATATGTCAAGTAGTTGATGCACCATGCGGTGGACTCCGGATTTCCGTATCCGGCTACTACGTTTGAGAGGTTGTTGATCGGGTTGCACGGCATCGGTTGCGATAACCGGTTTTGCTGCGCCTTCTGCCTCCCGTCAGTCTCAACGAAAGCAAATCCGATATCCCACCGGCTGCGAAGTACCTCTGATTTACGGGCAAAGATATGTTTTCTAATATATACATCGAGGACAGGCGGTATGCTGTCGATCTCTGCCGGTCAGCAAAAGACCTGCTTGAGTCCGAACTTCATTCCCGCGCGCTTGGGAAACAGTTGCGCAAGGAAGCCGGGGAGGGGTGTGCTGTGCTCGAGGGGGTAGGGGTCGTTGACGCGGTCGATCTTGTGTTTTTAAGTAACTACTCAGGTACCAAAAACCACTATTCAGGGGACTTCACTATGCAGGAACTCTCCAAGACACGGAACATACTGCAACCAACAGGGAATTTAACCGCAGAGTACGCAGAGGGACGCAGAGGGAAAATAAACGGTTAAGTGCTCCGCGTTCCTCTGCGCCCTCCGCGGTTATTTTTCTTGCCAGAAAATACAGGATCGCAATCGGGAGACCAATCAACATACCTGAGTAGTTACGGTATTTCAAGAAATGATCAAGGCGTGGACACGCCCCCTCACACCCCTCGTCGCTTAAGCGCCCGCCATCCCCCAAATACCAGAAGCGCTATCGACGCCGCAACGATCCACCACTTATTCGCCAGAAGCTTCTCTGAAAACGGTACCTTCGGAGCCACGGAGACCCCGATCTGCATGGAGTCCGAGATCTGGACATCGCCATCCTCGTCCTTGAACCTGATCCCTGTGCTCAGGTCATACACCTTTGGAACCGCGCTTCGGTCTGTGCTGACGCGGAAGTGAGCGGTCACAGACTCACCAGGTGCAATCGTGCCGAGGCGATTCTGATTCGAAACCGCAGTAAATGGCAGCATATCGCTTATGCGAGCGATCGCATCTGTTGCGGTCTCTTCACCGGTGTTCTTGTAGGTGACGTTTAAAAATCCGGTCCCTTCGACCTGCATCCCGGATATAACGTCGGTGACCTCAAAGTCAGACTCTTTAGCAACCGCGATCATTATGGTATGGTTCTGTGTCCCGGTCGTATTCCAGTAATTGATATCCGGCTTATCAGGGGTGCCACTCACCTGCACATTCCGGATGTGGTCGTAACAGGTCTCCACACGCAAGAGATAGGTTCCGGCGGGTGCATCGTCATCGATATGGATCGGAAACCGTGCCGTTCCGATTTTTCCAGCTTCGATGGACTCGATATTCTGAACGTCTGCAATGACCTCGACAGGCGAACGGTCTGCAAAGAGTACGACAGTAACATGGTCTGCGCAAGATTTTTCGATCTCGGCATCCAGTTCGGCTGCAGCAAGTAGAACCTCGTCGTCGTAGTCCTCATCACTGGGATCGAGATATTCATCGCCATTGATTCTGTAGATCGCCCCATAATTCTGGAACGTTATTTCGAGTACCGCATCCTCGCCGCGATCTAACTCACGATCTCCGACAAGCGTCGCGATCAGGTATGGCTCGCCTGTGACATCGTAGTAATTCGTGGATAGTGTGTAGCTCTCTGGGATGTACTCGCTTCCGACCGCAACCGGAACAGGAGCCGCGAGCAATAAGGCGGCTGTGATGATAGTAATTATGGCAGTCTTCGTTTGCACCGGATCACCTGCTCAATCGTCCGGTTCATCCGTTGTCGGGGCGTCCTTGTTCCCGGCAACGTTCACGAGATAGTACCTCACTCCGATTGCTACGAGCACGAGAAGTATGAGCAACACAGCTGGAAGAATATATGGCTTTACCTTTGCGGATATCGGTATCAGAGGTTCTATCGTAGCGGTTGCAATCATAGACTCTGATACTTTTAAATCCCCTGCAGCATCTTTAAACCTGATCTCGGTATCGATGCCGTACTGCTTTATCGTGGCATCGGAATCCGTATCAAGTGCGAAGGTACCGGTCACGCTCTCGCCTGGGGCAAGCGTTCCGAGATATGCCTGATCATCGGTACTGCTGAAGGGATCGGTTACGCTGATCCGTGCCACCGCTTCGGTCGCTATCTCCTCCCCGGTATTCGTGTAGGTTATGGAAAGCGTTTTGTCATCCGCGCCTGCACGGAGATCAGATGATACGTTGGTAACCTCGAAATCCGCCAGTTTCTCAACGGTTATATAGAGTGTCTCTGTCTGATCGAGTGTGTCGTACCAGAGGTTCACGTCAGCTCTTTCAGAGACGTTTCCGCTCACCTGCGCGTTCTTCTGGTACATGTAGCTCGTGGCAAGTACCAGTGGATAGGTGCCGGCAGGAGCGTTCTCATCGATCTCGATGTTGAATCGGGCAGTCTTACGCGCCCCCTTATTCCCCTTTATCGATCCTGCCTGCTGCGGTCCCGATTTTACCTCGATCGGGCTTCCCTCTGGTGCTGCGAGCACTGCAGTAATCCCGATCGCATTCACCTGCTGGAGCTCGTATCCGAGTTCCATCTTGGCGAGATCGATCTCCTCATCATCATCAGGCATGCGGTCGGATTCGAATCCGAGAACAACTCCACGGTTGGTCAGATCAATTGTAAGCGTGACCTCGTCTCCGCGATCGAACATTTCGTCACCGACGATCGACGCTACCAGGTTTGGCAGTCCATAGACGTCGTAGAAGTTCTCCGAGAACGTGAACCCCTGCGAGAAGCCGTCTGGTAATCCAGCGGCAGTTGTTGTGTGCATCGATGTCGCTGGCGATACGTTGGTGGTGGTGTGATGCCGGCCTGCCCGCAGCTCGTCGGCAGGTAGTGATGCTGCAAGCGATGTGAGTGTCACGATTATCAGTAGTGCGAATAGTGTCGTTTTAGTTATGTTCATGTCATCTCCTTCTTTGTTTTGTTTCATCCCGCAATTCCTTTTCCTGTTTGGTTTGGCTGTTTCGTTCGATCAGGTTCCGGTATCTTCGCAGCATTTCGTGCCCTTCTCTTCTCCCGCACCCCATCCAGCCACACGATAAGCACCGGAAAGACAAGAAAAGTCGCCAGGAGTGCGAGCAGCACATCGATAACAGTCAAGATTCCGAAGTTCTGGTTCAACGAGAACGGTGACGCAATCAGCGCTGAAAACCCGGCGAGCGTTGTGAGACCGGATGCCAGGATCGCAACTCCGATCTTACCGGCGGTCATTCGGATTGCATCGATCGGGGCAAGTCCGTTATCCCGCTCCTCGAAGTATCGCTCCATCATCATCACGGCATACTCGGAGCCGACGCCGAGGATCAGTGCTCCAAGCGTTGCGGTCATTGGTGTGTAGTCCATACCAAGCAAATACATCACGCCTCCTGACCAGCCAATGACAAGCCCCATCGTGAGCACGGGTATGATCGCTTTCAGCCAGTCGCGGTAGAGTAGAAAGAGTCCACCAAGGATTAGAACGAGACCCACAAGTGTCATTAGCCGTCTACCTGTCGTGAGTGCCACAATCGTCGTTGTCATCGCTACAGACTGTCCTGTGATCGTGACTGTGACGCCTGGTGGCGGATCTGTCCACTGGATATCGCCTTTTACGAGTCTGATCAACCGATCAATTCTGGGAAGACCGAGTCCTGATATTGCATCCCCGATACCAAGGTTCAGGAGCGCTGTTGTACTCCCGTAGATGTACCGGTCTTTTGTGCTCTCAGGAATTCTTTGCATGACAGCATCCACCTGCCCGGCAGTCTTCGGAAGATCTCCATGATTCATAACCTTCATCGGACCTGCTATGCTGTCTCCACTTGAAATGTAGGGGTGTAGTTCAACCTCGTGTGCGGAAAATCTATCCATCCACTCGATCACAGCAGGATCGGTTACGTCCTCTGCTTTCACAACCAGATTCAACTGGTCGGTGCCGCCAAGCACATTGACCATATGATTGATATCGATAAGTGCAGGCATATCAGACGGCACGAACGTCTTCACATCAGTCTCGATCCCGACTACCGTATCCGCATACAACCCTGCAACACAGAGTAACCCCGCGACACCGAGAACCAGCAGAGGATTGTTTGCAGACCAGACTGCAAGACTGCCAAAGGCTCGCTCAACCGAGCTATCTTTCTTCCTGTCGATTGTCTGCTTGTTATTTTGTCTGCGATTCTTTCTGTCGTCCCTGCGATGTAGCGCGTAGACCACCGTAACTCCGATGAACAGGGCAGAAAAGAAGCAGCAGACAATACCAACCAGACACAGAAGTCCGAAATCCTTGATCATCGGAACCGTTGATGTGAACAGACTCACGAAACCAAGCCCTGTGATGATCAGCGCGATCAGGACGGCAGGTGCGGTATGCCGCACCGTCTCTGAGACCGCTCTCTTTGCATCATCGACTCTTGCGAACTCCTCTTCGATTCTGTTGTGGAACTGGATCGCATAGTCTATTCCAAGTCCTATTAAGATCGGAAAAGCAGACATCGAGACCATCGAGAGTGGTATTTTGAGAAATCCCATCGCACCGAACGTCCAGATAATTCCGATCAGGACAACCGGAAGCGGGAGGAGCTGCCACCGCGCATGTCTGAACGCGATGAAGAGCACGACCAACATTAAAAGCGATGCGATCAGAAGGAGCGGCCCCATACTCGAGTTCATCTCCTGTTGCATGGCATTCATGAATGTCGGGTCACCGGTAACGATGACGTTATATCCTGCTGGAAAATCCGCCCACTCTACTATATCCTCGACAACCGCGAGTACGTCTGCTTGTTCAGATTCACTGAGGCGTGCGGGCATCACGACATACACCGCAGCATGTCGTGTATCAGGCATCACGATCCTGCGCTGCTGTTCCGGAAGCGTATCGATGAGTGCTCTGATCGCTTGCTCATCATCGGGGATCCGGTTGCGCCCTGCTACTCCGAGATTTGCCTGCCGCACCATACCTGCAACATCTACAATCCGTTCAACGTTCCTTGTTCCTGAAACACCGGTCTCAAGCCGGTCGATGGCACGCAAGACCTCAGGCGTAGCGACGTCACCACCCTCAACCATAACCACGATCGCGTCGGTTCCGAAGTACTGCTGGTACAGGAGGTCAAAATCCTGGTAAAGGCGAGACTCCTTCTCTACAAAAGTTTCAGTGCCTGATGTCATCTCGATCTGCTTTGCACCACTGAAGGAGACGAGGATGAGAATAACTGCAACCACAAGTAGCGGAATCGTATTCTTCTCGACAAATACCCCTATACGTTCGAATATGTCCTTAATCGAGATGTAAGCCGCCTCCCCCTTTCTCCTTCATATCGCCACCGATGCATCCCATTCAGTCTCGACGAAGTGTTTGAATATCGATGCAGCCCCGACCCCTTCCGTATAGATTGCCATAAGATCATACATGCCGGTATCAGTGTTTTCGCTCATGATCGCGATTAATACGCCATTCCCATCAACGATCAGTATTCCACCGCCCGCAGTTGCTTTATCTGCCGGAAATGCCCTTATTATCGCTCCTGGGATATTATTTGCAATATCATAAAGTCCTTCGCTTCGCAAGCCAGTCACCCTTACAGTAACACCCTCTTCGATTTTATCGGCCAGTACATCCTTCATATTCTTGAAAATCGGATATGTCTTTGCAATTTCGTGAAACGATGGATAGGACGCCGCGAAGATAATGTCCTTCTGTGCGCCTATGATCATCTCGATAATTTTGTCGCTTACGTTTTTTATTCCACTTATTGTCCATATCGCCTCTTCTCGCACCCCCATCTTCTGTGTTTGGTATATTTCTTCAAGCGCAACAAGTGCGTTTTTACTTTCGGCTATAAAAGTATCTTCCAGTTTTCCAAGGGCAATCTCCGGAGGAACTGCCCTGTATCTCATCGGTTTGGAAGACTGAACCTCGATTGTTCCCCGCTCTTCGAGCCTGTGGAGCGCACCGTAGACCGCGGAACGCGGAATTCCTGAGACCAGGTGGATGTCCGATGCGGTTCCACTTCTGATCTTCACAAGTGCGGTGTACACCTTTGCCTCATACTCGGTGAGCCCGAGATCACG
>JAYEGI010000275.1:0-1663 GCA_034659035.1 Methanobacteriota archaeon | reverse complement strand
CTACAATGTCGTAATGGGAACAGATAATAATTATCTGGTCATTCAGGTTCGTACCATTCTTTATCCCAACTACATTATAAATATCAAAAGGTTTCTCACGAATTATCTCTAATGAAGTCTCCAAGCCATAGATCTCCATCGTACTTTTTATATATTCAACGGCTTGCTGGGTAGCTTGTTTGCCTTTCTCCCTTTCTTCTTCAGAGGCAAAGTGAGAAAATGATGTTGGGCGAGGTCCCTGACTCACGATTTTCTGAGTGATCTTCTCGATGTTTGTCTGATTCACATCAAAAGCCACAACGGACGTTTCCTTTGCGTATACTCCGCATGTGCAAACTGCTGTTAAAACTATGAGTATGAACATTGACATTACACAATATACTTTCTTATTTCGCATCTTTATCCACCTCCAACCATGCTAAAAATGCCGTAGTTTTCTCGTTAATGTCTTTCATTTCTTCCTCCTTTGTAGTGGTGTTCATGTAGTCGGGTGAGAATGTATCATATCTTACAGATTCTTGTTTTACAGTTTTTTTGATGGGGTTGTACAACAGTACCACTGTTGGGTCTTTTAACTTTAGCCCCTGCCAGATATGATCAGGAGGATACGGAACTCTAAGCAGGATAAATCGATCGTCTATAATTTTTTTAACTGTTTTGTTGCCCAAGACAAATAGTTGAAAGTAAGCGTCCATCCGCAACTCTGTATGCTCATTCCTGGGAGCGTTGTATCCTTCTTTATAATCTACAGTCATATCTTGTAGGTGAAAATGTATAAATACTGATTTAGTATCCTCTTTTGCATCTATGAGTGCATCGGAAAAGGTCTTTTTCCATGGCAAGTCCAATGTCGGGTCGTTGGATATATGAATATAGTTCAAATCTTGTTTGTTTTTATGTGGATAATTGGCTGCTATGATTATTGCTGAGATTATTAGTAAAGCAGACACCACGATGTATATCATTGTTTTTTTCATCGACAAATCTCCTGATTGTTCAAATTTATTTAATATAAAAAAAATAAGTAATTGAATGTTTTGCAACATTCAATTACTCATGTATCTCACCTATGGATTGTGCACGGTGACTTCGGTGGTCACTTTAACTATGCCGTTGCCTGAAACTACCAGATTATACCCCGTGGTAAGGCTGTGACAATCGTCGTATAGTAGGTCATCGTCCACCAGATCCTCATCGTATATTCTGATCCGAAGGCAATTTGCCGCATAGCGCAAGCCCTCCCAGTGATAAGGGGCTGCAGTCCACGGATTTGTCTGGCCATTTGCAATGACTACCTGTGTACCTGTTTTTACGTTAAGATCTCCAGATTCGCTTGTGCTGTATCTTACGTAGATCTCCCCGGTGTTATCTAAGGGATCAACTGCTTGATACAAAGTCACATCTTTCGTGGTAATATCCACGGTTTGTGCCACTAAAGGCTGTACATCACCGGCATAACCCAACCCCGTGGTTGCTAACAGTGCCACCACCAGTATGGCTGCCATTCCGATTCCTTTCGGTTTCGTTGTTCGTGCTTTCATGTCGTTTTCCTCCTTGTAGGTTGTGTTCTATCGTTCCCCGGAAGCACGACCAAAACCTTAAGTAAGCATAAGGCGTTAACTTGATCATGCCTTCGGGCGGTTCTCGGGGTTCAATCGTTCTC
>JAYEGI010000274.1:0-1671 GCA_034659035.1 Methanobacteriota archaeon | reverse complement strand
TGGAATCGAGCAAATCGCCCGGTGAATTGGTTTGCGCTCTTCAATCTATTTTGGGTGCAGAGGTGACTGTGGAAGCAGTCTGTTGATGCCGGAAAAAAATCCAAGCCATTCTTGACGCCATGGCAATGTTTTATTCCGCTGAGGCTGTGTTGCTCACCAAGAATTTATCGTTTTCATCTCATAGAGACGTGATTTCCGCATTTGGAGAATACTTTGTTAAAACTGATATCTTCCCAAGAGCTATGGGCAAAGAGCTTAACAGGGCATTTGAGAAGAGGCAGTTAGGAGATTAGGAGTACACCTTCGTGGTATCCGAAGGTGAAGCACGGGAAATACTCAAGCAAAGCAAATATTTCGTAGAGAAAGCGATTCAATATATGGAGGAGAGTGAGTTTATATAACGAATGCATGCACATCACCTAACAAAAGTGTATCTGACTTCGTGTCTGCGATGCTTCGCCTGGATTTACTTCGCCGGCGCTTCAGAACGTTACCTATCGTCCAATAGAACATACCAATTACAGAACCATAATAAAGGAGGCATGAAAATGAACAAAACATGGTGGATCGCAATCGCGGGCGTTCTGGCGCTTATCGCAGTATACGCCGTGATCGTGCTCCTGATGGTGAAACTGCTCTGGGCATGGACGATCCCGGACATCTTCCCGGGAGCTGTTTCACAGGGGCTGATTGCAGGGTCGATATCCTGGTACACTGCGTTTAAAATAGCTGTCTTCGTTGCAGTACTTGCAGGACTGGCAGGTGTGCGGCGGGGCAGGGAGTCGTAACTTCGCGGTACCTGTGGTTTCCATATAAAGTAGGAGGAATCACAATGAGAAAGAAATTTGATCAGGTATATCAGTTCAAGATAACGCTTGCGGGTGCTAAACCTCCGATCTGGCGGCGGATACAGGTCCCTGAGACCCACACATTCTGGGATCTGCATGTAGCGATCCAGGACGCTATGGGCTGGGGGGATGGCCATCTCCATGAGTTCAAAATGGTCGATCCGTCAACTGCTTCAGTGGTGCACATAGGAATCCCGGTTGAAGACTTTGGCAGAGAACTTCTTCTGGAGCATAGACGAAAGATAGCCAAATATTTTTCTATGGATAATCGATCGGCAGAGTATGTATATGATTTCGGCGATAACTGGGAACATGAGGTACAACTGGAGAAGATACTTCCAAGAGAAAAGGGTATTGTATATCCGATATGCATCAAGGGAAGGAGGGCATGTCCCCCTGAGGATTGTGGCGGGTTATGGGGCTATATTGACATCTTAGAAGCATTGGAAGACCCGGACAATGAGGAATATGAAGGACTGCTTGGCTGGGTCGGTGAAGACTTCGATCCAAAACATTTCGACAGAGCGGAGGTCAGCTTCAGCGATCCTGATAAATGCTTCAAATTTATGTTTGGGTAGAAGATGCACGACCGCATGGGCGGCAAAATACCAGCGCACCACAAAACATCCAACTCCGATCTCCAGTTGAAATCAAGGGGTTGGGCTCTACCCACCACAAACATCAGAACCAAAAACGAGGCTCTCTGGTATCTCCCGTGACAGTCAACCATCACTAAATCAATATATCACTATCTGCATACTAAATGGTCGCTCATCAATTGTCCGGACCATGCAAAAACTGAGTAGACTCACCACACACCAGG
>JAYEGI010000273.1:0-25439 GCA_034659035.1 Methanobacteriota archaeon | reverse complement strand
TGCAAGCGATTCGCGCTGTGCAGAGTCCCGTGCAGCGATGATGATCTCGTCCACGACCTGTGAGATGCGACCCGCCACCCTTCGAACCATTGGCACCCCCTCGATAGATAGCAGCGCTTTGTCTTTCCCAAAACGCCTGCTTCTGCCGCCACAGAGGATGATTCCGGTTCTCATCTCACATCTGGTCCAGTTGTTTCATTATCTCGATTGCCTGCTTCTCGTATTTCGAGGATATTCGCTTGTAATCGGCATCTGAAACCGCGCCGGCGTCACGATCCTCTTCTAATTTATTAAGCACGGCAAGGATCGCCTTCTTCTTTCGTATCAGATCCTCTTCGGCCTGGGTGACCTCTGTGATGATCTCGTCCATCTCATCCCAGTCGCCACCTCTTGGCTCTTTATCATTCTTATCGTCCCCGCTACAAACAGAGCAAGATGCGCATGAGAGTTTATTTCCGCCGTCCTTATCCCGCAGCCTATTATTCCTGACATGGAGTGTCGGATATGTCAGCGCAGCGATGACCAGCACCGCAATGATGCCATATGCAATCCACTTATTCGTATTAGCTGATTGTGGCTGTGATGATGATATCTTCACGTGCAACTCCTTAAACGGTACGCCACCGGTCCATTCGTACAAATATCCACTTCCCCTATCTTCCACAGGGTCTTGTGTTATCGCCACTCCATTCGCACCGGTCAGTTTGATGTTGTCGTCTGTACTGGCATTCAGCGTGAACCTGGTGATCGGATACTTCATAACCGCTGGATCGAGATTCTTTACAAACTCACCTGATTCGGTGATCGGTACGGCATACGTTAGGGAGTACATCGCCATTGATCCTGGTGCAATCGTTGTATTCCAGCAGAGCATCGGTCCCTCCTGTTCATACTGAACCGGGATTGCGGACGTATTCATATTTTGGTGCCCCATCTTGTTCATATACATAATATCCGCATTCTCAGGGATAGCGACGCAGAGGTCATCTGTGTAATTTGTATCCCTGTTATTCATATATACAATGGTTTCCCTGGCTATCGCGGTGTCCCCTTCAGCACTGTAGCTAAGATCGACCAGATAGGCTCCTATGACCACATCCTGCATCGCATACTGTGGGGAAGCGACTGCATGGGGAGCAAAGGAGAGCAATAGGATACCTACCAATAGTATTTTCTTCATCATTATGATTCCTCGTATTCTGTATTCTGATATGGTTGATAGGGTTATGGCGACCTATAAAAGTGTGTCTACAACGAAGTCACCTGTGTCCACAACACAAGTAGGGATCGTTGATCACGAATCCACGCCCATCACAGGTATCCGTAAAATCGATCACAATGTTCTGCATCGATGGTGCGATCTTCTCATCGATAAGCGTCTTAATCCCGCCGAGATCAATCACAATGTCCCGATCGTGCCGTGTATGGTCCAGTTCAAGACCATATGTTATGCCGTGCTCGCCCAGTCCTGCCACATATATTCGCAGACCACAATCAAGATGTTCCGGGCTGGCTTCGTCTTTGAGAAGGGTTTTCAGTTTATCTGCTGCGGACCTGGTGATCGTTACCAAGATTTGTCACCCTTTGGGTTGCAAACGGGCTCGAAGGGATTTGAACCCTTGGCGAATGGGTTAAGAGCCCACCGCTCTGCCTGACTGAGCTACGAGCCCGTCTGTACGTGATGTGTTGGGTCATGCAGGATATAAACTTTTGGTGCGCGGGAACTGCCCATCACCCATCGCACTGGGCTGGGATCACCGTCATCAGTAGCGCTTTTTGCGCGTGCAGCCGGTTCTCTGCCTGATCCAGTACAACCGAATGCTCGCCGTCCAGCACCTCGGCAGAGATCTCCTGACCGCGATGCGCTGGCAGACAGTGGAGTACGATACAATCAGATTTCGCATGACCCAAAAGATCGATGTTGATCTGGAAACCGGAAAAATCCCGGAGACGCTCCTCTTCTTCCTTCTCATCCCCCATCGATACCCAGACATCAGTGTATAGGACATCAGCGCCGGATGCTGCCTCAACCGGGTCGTTTGTAATCAAGACACTGCCCCCGAGTTCGTTAGCATGAGCCACAACCCTCGCATCCGGCTCATATCCTACAGGGCACGCTACCACGAGGTTCATGTCGGTTATTGCGCTTCCAAGTATCAGTGAGTTGCAGACGTTGTTCCCGTCCCCGATCCACGCAATGCGCAAGCCCTCCAGATCCCCTTTGCGTTCCCGGATGGTCAGCAGATCTGCAAGCAACTGGCACGGATGCTCCATATCAGAGAGCGCATTGATTACAGGAATATCCGCGCATCTTGCAAGTTCGCGCACGGTCTCGTGGCTATAAACCCGCGCCGTGATCGCATGGACGTATCTGGAGAGTACGCTTGCAGTATCGCAGATCGTCTCGCTCCGCCCGAGCTGGAGATCAGCGTAATTCAAGTAGAGTGCATGCCCCCCGAGTTCGGCCATCGCAACCTCAAAGGAAACCCTCGTACGTGTGGACGGTTTTTCAAATATCATGGCGAGACTCGTGCCTCTGAGTATACCCATGTACGAATCGCGCCCTTCTTTCATCAGAGTAGCTAGATCGAGTAGATCATATATCTCCTCGCGCTTTAGGTCTGATACGGAGGTGAGATGTGTTATGCGTGTCATACAGTTGTGACCTTGCAGCCGTTCTCGGTAACGATCACGGTATGCTCTGCCTGGGACACGAGCGCACCGGTAACCTCCCGCAAGATGGGGTATGGTTTGATGAGTCCTGCTTTCGTCAGTTGCCTGAATGTTAGATCGATCTTCTCTCCGGAAAACCACCTTCTCGCAAACGGGAGGGTTTTATACTCCATCATCTCCTTTAGCAGCGTCCTTGCTCTTGGAATACGCGGAAGTTGGGGGTTTTCTGTTGTAACATGGTAAATCTCCCATCTCGTTGCATCTCTGACTTTTCCTTCCCCCTCAGTCGCGAACGGCTCGATTGCTACCACCTGCCCATCATAAAGCACGGTTCCGGTGCGTACATGTACGTTCGGGATGCTTGGTGGGGTATGTGCCTGATATTGTGCAAGTCCGTGTCCCGTGAGGTTTGAGATCGGCCTGTATCCAAACTCCCCTATTACCTCCTCGATTGCCACCCCGATCTCCCTTGTATCGATCCCGGCGTGGATCATGCCGATCGCGCTCTCAAGTGCTGCTCTTGACGCGTCCACGAGTTCGGGATGGTCTGAAAGATCGACAGTCATGGCAGAATCCGCGATATATCCATCGACGTGGACTCCGATGTCGAGTTTTACCATATCCTCGCCGAATACTGCTGTATCGTCTGTGCCGGGCGTGTAGTGCGCAGCATCCTCGTTTAGCGAAAGGTTACATGGGAATGCAGGCTGTCCGCCGAGATCACGTGTCAGATTCTCTGCAAAGACCGCGGTCTCAAGGATGCTCGCCCCGACCGTAATTCTCTTCGCGGTCTGCTCCCGCACCTCTGCAAGGATCTTTCCAGCCTGCCGATACTTCCCGAACTCCTCAGGTGTGTAATATGTGTTCATGGTACCCCTAAAAAATAAGGCCGCCCCGCAACGATTGATGCGCCGGACGGCAAGTGTCCAAACCGGAATTTCAGTCCAGTTTTAGTATATCAAGTGCTCTTCTGATATCTTCTGCCTTAACTGTCTTTCTGCCTGCGTGTTTCGTCTCGATAATCGCTTCCTTAGCGATTTTCATTCCAATCGCCTCGAGCTCGTCGGTCAGAGCACTGCGTGCCGATTCGCTGACCCTGATGTCTCCTTCGGATGCAGCCCGTATAAGTCGCTCAACTGGAGCCAGTGGTAGTATTTTCTTTGCCATTTGTTCTTACCTTCTTTTGTGGTACGGTTCCGTCCGCAATCGAACGGTATATGTTCGGTTTCATTCACCGACACCGAGCATAGAATTATGCACAGAATAGAACCCTATTCTATGACCATATCCATGCATGGTATTGCTATGAACTTACTTTCTGAAATAAGTCCTATATATACTTTTTGATCCACATCTGCGCAGCAGCGAAAAATATCTTTGAGAAATTTGATTTATGATCTCTTGACATGATGAATCATGCCGTAAAGAAATTCATTAAAAAGATTCATAGAAACGATCATAAGATATTAGAACGAAGTGGGATTGGACATGACAACCATAACAGGGATGAAACTGAGCAACCCAACGATCCTCGCCGCGGGAATCCTCGGTAGTACCGGCGCATCGCTCCTGCGAGTTGCAAGCAGCGGCGCAGGGGCAGTCGTCACAAAATCGATCGGATGCGCGCCCAATTCCGGGCATCCAAATCCAAGCATGGTAAAAATCGAATGTGGTTTCCTTAACGCACTTGGTCTACCAAATCCAGGGTACCAACAATATCGCGAAGAGCTGGTGACTGCAAAGAAAGGTAGAGTTCCTGTAATTGCGAGCATCTTTGGCGAAACTGCATCCGAATTCGTCGAGGTTGCGCTCGGGCTATGCGATCTTGCGGACGGGATCGAACTGAACCTCAGCTGCCCGCACGCAGGCAGATATGGAGCATCCATCGGCATCGACCCGTCCCTTGTCCGGGAGATCACATCCGCGGTCAAGGACGCGGTTGACACCCCGGTCTGGGCGAAACTGACGCCAAATGTCACGGATATTGCAGAGATCGGGATTGCCGCACAGGAAGGAGGCGCGGATGCCGTTGTTGCCATCAATACCATGCGTGCAATGACTATCGACATCGAATCGGGATTTCCGATCCTTGGCAACCGGTTCGGAGGACTTTCAGGGACTGCTATCAAACCGATTGCCGTGAAATGTGTCTACGACCTGTATGCTGCGCTCGACATACCCATAATTGGGGTTGGTGGGATCTCTACGTGGCAGGACGCAGTTGAGATGATGATGGCCGGAGCAAGCGCTGTGCAGGTAGGGTCTGCGGTGTATGGAGGGATCTCAGTCTTTATGGAGATTGCGGACGGGGTCAGGGATTATTGTCAGGCGCACGGGCACGAGGTCCCGGATATCTGCGGGATCGCTCATGAGGTGTAGCATCGATAGATGCGAGGATTCGAAAGTAGCGGACATTGGTCGATATCGTCTTTTCAGACATTAGAAAAATAGGGGTAACCAAATTCGTGCGATTTATTCATTCTGCGTGCATTCGTGTTTGACACAAGCGAGAATAGCCAGGTTGGCATCCCTATCACGTGCACAGTATTAATAGCGTTGATCGCAAGACAAAAACAACGTGAAATAACAAGAGGCGAATAAGAGATGAAAGTATGTATTCCAACAGAAGGAGAAGGCGGACTCGACGCTCCTGTCGGTCAGCACTTTGGCAGGGTTCCGACCTACACGATTGTCGATCTCGACACGAACGAGGTTGAGACGATCCCGAACACCAGCGAGCACATGGGCGGCGTCGGGCTGCCCCCGGAGTTCATATCAAAGACAGATACTCATATCATGCTCTGTGGAGGGCTTGGACCGAAGGCTGTTACGATGTTCGAGCAGTTCGGAATCGATGTCTTTGTGGGTGCAGCGGGTACGGTGCGCGATGCAATCGAGGCATGGCAGCAGGGACAGCTTATGGAAGCGACCGATGAGAACGCTTGTCAGGAGCACCGACACTGATCTTTATGGCTCACTTGCCAGGTACACAAAGAGCGTATCCGGCATATCCATACCCTGGAACCGCTCAAGATACTCCTGAGGTATACCGGAAGGATTGAGGTCTGCGAATAGATCAGGATATAGCCACTGTGTTATATATGCGATACCGGTGATATATCCGGGTCATCGTGCATGGTACTGTAAGCAGGTGAGCGCTGCAAGTATCATCACAACGATCAGTATCACAATCCCCCTAAACCCCACCTATAACACATCCATCGGACCGTGCAGGTGCAAGTTTGTGGGCGTTTTATTGAACCTGCCACTGTTTTTTAGCCCTGCCGTATCCGATGCCATTCTGCGGACATGCTATGATTTTTTCGAGTCTACCGGGTTTGCCTCCACTCTATAAATAGCAAATTAGGTATGCAAATATCCTGCCCTACAAAAACTCGGCTAAATTCAAAAACCCGAACAAATCAGGATTCTTACGATCATGGACCTGAACATACCCAGATTCTCCGGAGTGAAAAAATGATGTTCAAATGGCAACGATGGAATCCATTCTTGCAGTCCCTTTTAGCGTCCAGTAGCCGCATGTGCTGCAAATCTGTATATGTCCACATACATGCAGACGTCTTCCGCACTTCGGGCATCTGGTCAGTTGTTGTACGTTTTCCATGAGATTCACCGATTCGATTTTTACATTGTTTGAGATGCTGATACCATTTTGTTCTGATTTTGTAGCATACCGCAGGGGGATGCGTATGAGAGATTGCCCCACTCCCCGCCACCCCCCGCACCACACTCCCGCATCAAACCGTTAAGGAGGCGGTATATGTCACTACATCAATGCGGGTTTTTTCGAGTCTACCGCAAGCGTATGCCTGCATCCGGTAAGTTGGATGTTAGGTATGCAAATAGTTGCCCCTACAAATATTAGGTTTTGAATGAAAATCCAAACTTATCGAGATTCGTCGCTCAAGGAACCTCCCACCACATCACCACTGCCGATTGTGCCGCTATAGAGAGACCTTTCGAAGCGACGTATTGTTCAATCATCTCCTTCATGTGATGATCAACCTCAACGTATTTGCCAATAAAACTCGCTATGTACCTCACTTCCTGCTCAAAGTCCAGTTCAGCACCGTAATTTATGATCCTCACATCCACAAGCCGCCCTAACTGCCTGAGTATCAGATAAGCGAAGTAATCGGCGTCAGGATCGAACTCACCCCGGTAGCGCGCCCCGGTTATCTCAATCCACATCTCCTTTACCATGTCGTCCCGTCCTGCAGGTTGTATCACCGCACAGTACTTCCTTGATGCCGTTTCCATCTTCTCCAGATGTTTTTCGAGGTATTTCATCTGCCACAGGAAATGAGAGCAGACAACCAGATCAAAACTACCTCCAGGCTCACGCTCACCCGCATCCATCCAGTTTTCGTTCACTATCTCGACATTTTTAAGATTGCGATCATCGAGATTCTTATTAAGAGATCTTACTGCCACCTCTGATGATTCGATCACAACAACCTGTTCCACCTTCGTGGCAAGCGGTATCGTCAGTGTTCCGGGTCCCGCGCCGATCTCCAGAACCCGGGAGTTCTCATCCAGTATCCCGCCAAGCGCGTCTACCGCCTTCCTTCCGTATTCGTAATCGTTGTAGCTGGCTATCGCACTGTGGTCTTCTGCAAGTTTAGCCCGGAATTCGGGGTCGTATCTGATCTTCATCGGTCTCATTCTCTGGTTCCGCATCTCATCCCATGCGCGTCTTAAGTCCAGTCCGTTTGTTTTAGCTGTCATAATGGTTAGTAGTCTCTGGTGTCTGCTCGGGTGTGTGAGTACCTTGCCCTAAATCTTAAGTTTAAGTAACGACGCTGCTGCAACGATGGATAAAACGAAGCCGTAGGCGAATGCCGTTTCCAGACCGATCGTATCCCATAGCAAACCTACGATTACACCAGCAGGCAGAGCAGCCAAACCTGTTGCCGTGTGAAATGTCCCGAGCGCCGTAGCTTTCAGATCCGGTGGCGATAAATCGACGACAAACGCCCTCTGGACGCCATCGATCATAGCATAGAATACGCCGTATAACACGAATAGCCAGACGATTTGAAAGAGACTTGAGACAAAAACGAGACCGAGGGAGGTTAGCCCGAATAGCACATAACCGATTCCTATAACCGGCTTTCTACCAATCTTATCCGAAATCATTCCTGCGGGAATTGTGAAAATGGTATAAATTATATAGAAAGTTATGTACAATAAGATCACTACGGGGTAGTTTAGACCAATATCGACCGCACGCAGCATCAGGAAAGCATAGCCAAAGTTCCCAAGTGCAAATATCGTTGCAACAATGGTGAAATACTTGAGAGGTGGAGTGAGAGCTTTGAAACTGACCCGTATGGATTTTGTAGTGTCCGGGAGGGGATGAAAGGTATTCTTTGTCTCTTCTTTCACAAATAGTATCAGCAGAACTGCGATCAACGATGGGATGCCGGCCAGCAAGAAAACATTTCTGAAACCGAGCGAAATAAGTAGGATAAGAGCCAGAACAGCTCCGAGAATTGAACCCATTCCATCCATAGCCCTGTGAATACCGTACGCCTTCCCTCTGACATCATCGGCACAGGACTCGGCTATAATCGCGTCCCTGGGTGCGCTCCGAATACCTTTCCCCACCCTCTCAACAATCCTGATCCCAAAGACAGCCTGCCATGTATAAGCGAAGGCGAAAAGCGGTTTTGAGATCGAAGAAAGTCCGTAACCGGCAAGGACGAAGGGTTTTCTTCGTTTAATCTTATCGGACCAGTAACCAGAGAAGACTTTTAACAGACTGGCAGTAGTTTCAGCAGAACCTTCGATAAAACCAACGACCGTTTTACTGGCGCCAAGTACTCCGTCCAAAAATAGTGGAATTAAGGGAAAGACCATCTGACTTCCCAGATCAGTAAACAAACTGACCAGACCAAGGATGATGATGTTGGCTCCGATGCCTTTCATCAGGCGGGTTCTGAAATGTTTAGCTCCTTTCACATTACCTCCTCTGTGAGTTCCCGAATCTTCTTTTTCGCGTCCTTTAGAGCATTGATACCTTTTCCAGTTATTCTATAGTATTTCCTTACCTTTCCGTCGACGACTTCGTCTCTTCTTGCCAGGTAGCCGTCTCCCTCTAACGAATGAAGTATGGGGTAGAGAGTTCCGGAACTTATTAAGTAACCGTGCCTTCTTAGTTCATCCATCATCTCTACTCCAAATATCTCCCCCTCGGAGGCATGATGCAGGATGTGTATTCTGATAAACCCCAGAAAAATGTTTCTCATCATAGTATTGTCTACCGATATTGGTAGCCTACATCGTACAAAAACCTTTCGGTTTCGGATATCAAAGGAGAAAAAGTGCTGGTAAGTGTATTTGTGGGCGAAGTGATTTTCCTTTGTAACTACTCAGGTACCTAAAACCACTATCATGGGACTTCACTATGCAGGAACTACCCAGGACGTGGGGGATACTGTAACTAAACCGGGAATTTAACCGCAGAGTGCGCAGAGGGACGCGGAGGGGAAATGAACGGTTAAACGCTTCTAGTGTTCCTCTGCGCCCTCCGCGGTTATTTTTCTTGCCAGAAAGTACAGAATCGCAATCGGGCAACCAATCAACATACCTGAGTAGTTACTTTCCTTTTTGCTTAATCTTCAGAAATTAGAACGTGCTCGAGTACGTTGTGGTAAATCAGCACCGGGTACGGAGAGAATCCGTGTTAATCTGTGGCTAAAAATCTTTGTCAACCACAGATTACACAAATGAACACTGGTTGCAGGTCGCCTGCGCCATTTTTTGATCTGCGTATGTCCGGATCCGGCTCGTGAAAACGTATCTGCCGATGTTCGTGTGTGTTCACTCTTCGTCTTCAACTTCTTCGCTTACCGCTTTGGCTTTCTTGCACCTGCAATGTGCGCAGTTTCCGTCGCATTCACAACCCATGTACTCTACCTCCTTTTATGTTTTAGAATACTATGATGTTAGGTATGGAAATAAGTTGCCCTAAAAAAGTTAGGTTTAGCTCAAAAACCCTACATATCATTCACACCTTCGCCCGCCGCCTCCGGATCACCGCGGCAGCTGCAACAAGAAGAAGCAGCCCGGCGACGACAACTACCTTCCATGAGGTACTATCCTCCACAACAAACGAGACCGGCACCCTGACACCTGCGCCAAGACCAAGCCCACCTGCACCGTCCCCTGCCGGACGAGCCGTGATCAGGATGCTTCCTTCATACTTGCCGGCTTCTGCATGATCTACCGATACCATAACAACCCGGTTCTCCTTTACAGCAAGATCGAACTCCAGAGGGTCAGCAGCAATCCCGATTCCGTCCACTGTGAGCATAACACGCTCTGCCGCGTCACCAGTGTTGATTACATACATCTCTCGCACCGCCCCTTCTTTCGGGCTCACCACGTCAAAATCGATTCTATCTGGTGATGCGCCAACACCGATCCCGGATGCTTGCGGGATCAGCAGAAAAAGAAGGAGAAGGGGGATTACCCCCCTACGACTCGCTCTCTGCAACGAAAAGAATTGTTCCATCGTACATTCCTCCTGCCCAGTCAGGCACCACAAGGTTTGCGAGAATCTCGTACTCATATATGAAGTCTGATGTGTCTGATGGCACCACGCTTGAGAAACCTCCGATATCCCCTCCGTTTAACCGGAGTGACTCGTTGTAGAAGCAACCAGCGTCATCAAGCATCATTGCAGAGACCTTTGCAGAACTTGCTCCAGTGTTCACGACTGTTATGACCTGATTTGCAGAAGTCATCCCTGCTCCGACCTTCCCGAAGTCAACAGTCGTCGTTGGAACCGTCATCGAGATCGCGGGGATGATCTCAGCAGTGAGCGTTGTTGCGGTCTTATGGGCTACTGGCTTGAATGTCATCTTTGCACTGCCCAGTGTTTCACCATTTATGTTAACCGCGGACCATTTCATGACCTGCGTTGTATCGTCAAGAATGATCAGACTCTCTGAGGATACAACCGCAACAGATATGTTAAGTTCCGAAATACCATCTTCTAGAACCGCTTTGCTCTCGTAACCCTCTGAAGTCAGATTTGAGTATCCGACATCATCGCCTTCCTTGATTGCGAGTTGTTTTCTCTCACCATCCCACCATGCAGAGCCTGTTTCGGTAGTCTCTGTCTCACCCATCTTGTAGGCGACAACAAAGTCCGCGCTTCTGGGACCGGTCGAGGTAAACGTCCTTGTACCGCTGATTGGGATATCGTTGCCAAGTATCATCGACCCCTCAAATGCCCATTCACCGGCAAGCGATCTGAAGAGTTTTTCAGGGGACAGCGCTCCTGTCCCGCCGCTGACCTTAAATACCTCCTCTGCCGGCAAATAGAGAATCTTCTCCTTAAGCTCCTTCTTCGCAAGTTTGAATGCCGACTTCTCATCAGGCGTTGCAACTCCTGTCTTGCACTTCTTTCTCATATCAAAGAAGCCGTCCTGGAAAAGGCCCTCCTTCACGCTGACCACAACCATATCGCCTGTTGATTTCTCGATGAACTTGTAGTTGTAGTTCTCTACTGTGAGATTCACACTATCAGTTCCCTCAGGCAGTTCGACTGTGACGTCCTCGCTTGAGTTTAAGATGTACTCAAACGTCTCGTTGTGCCCGTCTGACGGGTGTGCGCTAACAATCTCCAGATCGCCACGTGCCGGAACACCATCCCATGCTAAAAACGCGGTCTGGCTTGCCTTAAACGCTGCTGCAACGCACGGGCAGATGTGACCGTGTGCAGCACCTATATCATCCAGCGAGATATCCTGAAGTTCTCCTGTTTCGTCATCGATCCTGAGCGTAAGATCTGTAAACTCCTCCGCAGCAACGATCTCGATCCATTCAGCCACATTCGGATGCGGCGTAAGCGCACTACCATCGTATGCGCAAGTCAGGTTCTCAAGCAAACCCGGAATCATCTTGCCTGTGAAGTATCCCTCGCTTACCATCAACGGAACGACGACTGGGTCTGTGGCGTTCTCAACGATCGGTATTAATGTGAATTCAGGATGAAGCGTCTCGTTGTGGTGTATAAACGCAGTCTTTGTGCCGCCAAGCTCGACCTCCGGATCTCTCCAGTATGCAAGCTTCAGCCGCGCCTGATCTGCGAGTGATGACGTGTTGTTCACCCATCCGGCGAAGTTATCCTCTTCGTCAGTTCCGTGCGCAACGAGAACGAGCGTCTCGCATTCCGCATCCATACAGAGGTCAGCCGTGCGATCCGCAACTATTCCAGCCATGAGCCAGTGGTCATCCATCGCAGCGGTGAGGACGATCTCGGAATCGGTCTCGACCGATACAAGCGGATCCTCCTCCAGGTGCCCGGTCGCTTGCAGGTGCTCGTTAGTGTTGGTCTCGAGCGTCACGCGGGATATTGCGTATTGACCGCTCATCGAAACGACCGTTCGATTCATCTCCACGCCATCGACAACAACGTGCTCAGTCGTCAGCGGAAGCGCATCCCGAAGCCCGAGTACATACTCGATCTCCTGGATATGGCTGCTGTGTGATGAAACAAAGAACGGTACAGCGATGATCTTTGTGACGCCCGCGTCATCGAGTTTATCGACTGCGATATTTATCGTCTCATTTGGTACAAACTCGAGGAACCCGAGTTCGACCGGGTACGGCAGATCCATCTTATCTGTTGCATTCCGCACAGGGTCGCACCAGCTCTCGCTCGAGCTACCATGTGCTATGACAAGGACTCCGATCTTTTCAGCAGCCCCGCCATCCTCGTAAGCTCCGGCAACAACAGGTGCGATCAACGATAACAGGATCGTTATCATCATTATTGTTGACAGAGTCCTTCTAATTGCCTTAAATCTTGTATCTTCCATATTATCCCTCCTTTTGGGTGCGTCTATGTGGGCAGTTAGGTTTGTAAATAGTTAACCCTACTAAAGTTAGGGTTTTTAGGAAATACCTACAATGCGCAGATAAACGAATGACGCGAATTACGCGAATTTGGTTGCCACAAAACCGTAGTGTTTTCACTAAAAATATTCCAATTGTGTCCATTAAAGACGCCAAAAAAAGTCAGGCGATGCAGAAGACCGAAAAAACTTGCCCTCTGCATCTACCTCTATTGCTTCACAGTTAGATCTTGCCAGCCGCAGCCTGCATGACCATCAGCGCATCAATTGAGGTTACGCTGTAATCTCCGTTTACATCTGCGACTTCGTTGCATTTGCCGCGTGCAGCCATATCGAGCACAATCACGGCATCTGCCATTGTGACTACACCATCACCATTCACATCGCCTATAAGCGATGGCGATTGCGTCTCGAAGATCTCATCCATTGGCAAATACCTGAATTTGTCTTTGAGTTCATCTTTGATCAGTTTGAACGCCTTTTTCTCGTCCGGTGTTGCGGTTCCTGCTTTACACTTCTTTCTAAGTTCGAATAACTCATCAGGGAGGACACCGTCCTTCACACTGACTGTGACAGAATCTCCTGTAGATTTTCTCGTGAAAGTGTAGATAAAGTTCTCTTTCGCGGTATTCATCGGGTCTGTTCCCTCTGGCATCTTGACAATGAAGTCTGCTGCCGGATTTCCGAGGATGTAGAGGAATACTGCCTCCTGTGCTTCAGATGGATTCGCGCTCACGATTCCAATGTCGTTTCGATCCGTTCCGACCAGTTCCTCAGATAGTACGAACTGCGAGGCTCTGAACACAACCGCCATACCTGTGCGGAGTTTGCCATCATCGTAACTCGCCGCAGCACCCTTTATTGTGATGTTCACGGTCTCGCCACTGTCATAGACTGGGAAGGATAGATCAGATAGCGCCTCGTAAACCGTGATATCGATCCATTCCGCAAGAGCCGGGTGCGCTGCAAGCGTCTTCTCGTTGTCGTAGACGTATGTGAGATTCTCTAGCAGTGCCGGAATCTTCGTATTCGTGTTATAGCCCGGACTCAGGAACAGCGGCAGGACAACAGGCATCGATGTAGTTGATATGTCTTCCACGACCACTCTTGCTGCAAGCTCTGGGTGGAGCGCCTCATTCAGTCTTGCAAGGGAATAACGTGACCCCTCGATATCAAGATCGTGTAGGTATCTCAGCCTGAGACGCGTCTGTTGCGCAAGTGACGCACCACTTTCATTCCATCCTACAAATATCCCCTCGTCGTCGCTTACACCGTTCGAAATGGTAACAACTGTCTCGTCACCGGGGTCTTCGCTTAGATCTGCGGCGTGATCAGCGAGAATACTGCTGATTATCCAGTGATCGTCCATCGCTTTGGTGAGTGTGATGTTTGCCGTGGTATTGACCTGAACAAGATCATCCTCGCCAGGGATCGCATCTCCCAGTCCGAGCACGTACTCAATCTCACTGATGTGGTTACTGCTCGATGAGACAAAGAGCGGAACCGCGATGATCTTCGTGACACCGGCATCATCGAGCCTCTCTACTGCAAGATTGATTGTCTCATTTGGTACAAACTCGAGGAACCCGAGTTCGACCGGATACGGCAGGCTCACGTTATCGGCTACCGCCCGAACCGGATCGCACCATGACTCGCTCGAACTCCCGTGTGCAATTAAGAGCACTCCTGTATCCGACTGGGGATGCTCGACCTCCGCATCGAATAACTCGTCCATAGGTAGATACATGAATTTGTCTTTGAGTTCATCTTTGATCAGTTTGAACGCCTTTTTCTCGTCCGGTGTTGCGGTTCCTGCTTTACACTTCTTTCTAAGTTCGAATAACTCATCAGGGAGGACACCGTCCTTCACACTGACTGTGACAGAATCTCCTGTAGATTTTCTCGTGAAAGTGTAGATAAAGTTCTCTTTCGCGGTATTCATCGGGTCTGTTCCCTCTGGCATCTTGACAATGAAGTCTGCTGCCGGATTTCCGAGGATGTAGAGGAATACTGCCTCCTGTGCTTCAGATGGATTCGCGCTCACGATTCCAATGTCGTTTCGATCCGTTCCGACCAGTTCCTCAGATAGTACGAACTGCGAGGCTCTGAACACAACCGCCATACCTGTGCGGAGTTTGCCATCATCGTAACTCGCCGCAGCACCCTTTATTGTGATGTTCACGGTCTCGCCACTGTCATAGACTGGGAAGGATAGATCAGATAGCGCCTCGTAAACCGTGATATCGATCCATTCCGCAAGAGCCGGGTGCGCTGCAAGCGTCTTCTCGTTGTCGTAGACGTATGTGAGATTCTCTAGCAGTGCCGGAATCTTCGTATTCGTGTTATAGCCCGGACTCAGGAACAGCGGCAGGACAACAGGCATCGATGTAGTTGATATGTCTTCCACGACCACTCTTGCTGCAAGCTCTGGGTGGAGCGCCTCATTCAGTCTTGCAAGGGAATAACGTGACCCCTCGATATCAAGATCGTGTAGGTATCTCAGCCTGAGACGCGTCTGTTGCGCAAGTGACGCACCACTTTCATTCCATCCTACAAATATCCCCTCGTCGTCGCTTACACCGTTCGAAATGGTAACAACTGTCTCGTCACCGGGGTCTTCGCTTAGATCTGCGGCGTGATCAGCGAGAATACTGCTGATTATCCAGTGATCGTCCATCGCTTTGGTGAGTGTGATGTTTGCCGTGGTATTGACCTGAACAAGATCATCCTCGCCAGGGATCGCATCTCCCAGTCCGAGCACGTACTCAATCTCACTGATGTGGTTACTGCTCGATGAGACAAAGAGCGGGACCGCGATGATCTTCGTGACGCCGGCATCATCGAGCCTCCCTACTGCAAGATTGATTGTCTCGTTTGGTACAAGCTCGAGGAACCCGAGTTCGACCGGATACGGCAGATCCACTTCAGCGACCGCGTTCCGCACAGGGTCACACCAGCTCTCGCTTGAGCTTCCATGTGCTACGACAAGGACCCCAATATTCTCATCATTCTCGTAATTTCCAGCAACAACAGGTGTGATCAATGATAACATGATTGTTACAATCACGATTGTTGATACAGTTCTTCTAATTGATTCAAATCTCATATCTTTCATATTAAACCTCCTTTTAGGTGCATCTATGATGTCAGTTAGGTTTACAAATAATTAACCCTAACAAAGTTAGGTTTTTTTGAGAAATGCCTACAACGTGTAGATTAAATGAGAGATACCGGATCGACAAACCCACGTCCATGGTCGTTGTCCACGGTGTCCGGGTTCGGGATCGTAGGCGGTTTGCTTGCGTTGAGGTCCAATCCGACGATGACGGGCGGTTCTGGGTCGTGCAGGAGGATGTGGTGGAGTGTTTGGGTTGCATGGTTTTGATCGTATGGTGCTTCTGGACTCCCGATCCCGGATGCTATGAACGTGAAACAGCTTATAACTCGATTCACCTGGCTGCCTCCTGCATGATCATGCGTGCATCGAGCGCGTTTACGCAGTCGTTCTTGTCGATGTCTGCTTCTGGAACGTATTCGCCACTAACTGTGATCCGGAGCGCGATCAAGACGTCCGCGGAGGCGACGTTACCGTCATGGTTGAGGTCGCCCTTATAGGGTTCGTAGCGCACCGTGACCACCGCATTCGTGGTAAGCTCTGTACCGTCTGTTGCGATGATTGTGATCACATTCTCGCCTTTTGCCAATGCGACCTCTGCGCTCCATGTACTCCAATCAATCGTGCCGCTTGCGAGCAGATCATACACCCTGACTGATGTGATGCCAGATGCGTCAGAGGCTGTGCCGGTGATAGTGATTGTGGGCGAGTGGGTGCTGTTGTTTGGGGCGGGGGATGTGATGTTCAGAAGCGGCGGGGTGGTATCTGTAGCTGCACTGACAATAATATCCTTTGTTGTAGTGTTGGTAACGCCATCAGCGTCTGCTACGGTCAGGTTGACCGTGTACGTTTCACCGTCGGCGTATTGGTACATTGGATTCTGCTCTGTGAATGCGCTTTCATCTCCAAATTCCCAGTACCATGATTCTATACAATGAAATGTTTTGGGGATGAGGCAAATATATCAGGAAGCATTTCCGTATATGATTTACAGCCATTTGTGAGAATTTTCTGGGCATCATTTACAAATGTCTGAATGTTCAGTTCATTTACACCTTCTGTAAGAAGTTCCGTGATATTTTTATCGGGTATCTGTATTGATAAAAAAACGTCTCCATTTGGAAAGAAAACCGAAAACAGCATAAGTGGCATATGTTTTGCCTGTATTATTATATCCACAAATAATAGTCAGTTCGCCAAGTTCAAATTCAGCTTGTTTTAATGGGCCGAGATTTTTAATTGATAGTTCCATATTCAAACTCCTGTCTATCTTGACTTTGTCGCATTAAAAACATTCCCCAACCTCAATTCCATTTTATCCCCAACACCACATCCCTTTGGGCACATATCACACCCATAACCAACCGTCGATGGAAGATTTTCTGTGTCTGAACACTGCAAACCCGCGCCTCGCCTTTTTAGAACAGAAGACCGATTGTTATCAGGACGCATTCCTCCACACCTACCATAATTTGTGTTTTATTGTTAGATATTACACTTCACCATAAAGTCTTTCGATTAATCGAAATATTTAAGTACTATCACTTACACTCATATAATCAGATAAGTCGATCAATCGATAAGTCTGAATAAAGTTGGGTGAACAAGATGAACAACCACGACCACACCGAACCGCGGCAGGATGAACCAACAGCTGTGGATATCATAAACGTCGAAAAGAGCTACTACATCGGCAAGATGGAAGTTCCGATACTCCATGGCATCGATCTCGCCATCCAGCGCGGCGAGTTCCTTGCGATCATGGGTCCATCGGGATCAGGCAAGAGCACGCTCATGAACCTGATCGGATGCCTCGACCTCCCAACCGGAGGAGAGATCCATGTATCAGGAAAGGACTTGAGCAAACTCTCCGAATCCGAACTTGCACACCTCAGAGGACAAGAGATCGGATTTGTGTTCCAGACCTTCAATCTTGTATCCAGAATGAGTGTGCTTAAGAATGTCGAACTCCCGACGCTTGCAAACCAGAAATCAGGCATCGATCCGGGAAAGCGCGCAAAAGAACTCATTGAACTGGTCGGACTGTCTGACCGGATGCACCACAAGCCGACAGAGCTCTCAGGCGGGCAGCGCCAGCGTGTTGCGATCGCAAGAGCGCTCGTAAACGATCCCGCGATCATTCTCGCGGACGAGCCGACCGGAAATCTGGACACGCGGACAGGTGAGGAGATCATGAAGATATTCAAGGATTTGAACAGGGATGGGCGCACCATCATCATGATCACTCACGACCCTGAGATCGCTGCGCACGCGGATCGGGTTGTGCGTGTGAAAGATGGGTTGCTTGTGGATGGAAACACGTGAGGTGAAATTCATGGATACGAAAGCAAAAGCAAAGATCGGCGTAACTACTCAGGTACCCAAAACCACTATTCAGGGGACTTCACTATTCTTATCCAAGTAAATCACCTCCAGGAAACTCCTGGTCAGTAGCGACCCCCTGATCTTCTCAAGACGGCATATCTCGACATCGACCTCTTTTAACCGCTTCTCAAGGATTGTATCAAGCTTCTCCTCGCCCCGAAGTCCATCCAGGGCAGCTGTAATCTCCCGCATCTCCCGGATGCCGAAACCTAGATTGGAAAGACACTTCAGTTGGATGCCCCGCCATATCTGCTGGCATGAGTATTGCCTGTAGCCTGTAATCTCCCTTTTTGCAGGAGTTAGCAAGCCTTTCTCATCGTACAACCGGAGTGCCCGTCTGGTCAGCCTCGTTATCATCGAGAAGGTTCCAATGCCGATGAATCTGTCTGATTCGGTCATATGGATCGATACTGTGATTGCAGGTGGCTATACTTTAACCACATGAAATTGACGCGGGGGAATGTTCTTAAATGATTGTGATTGTTGTGCGTGACCCGGCTTGCGCACCAGTCTCATATTATATCACCAAATATTTCGATTAATCGAAATGCTTAAGTACTATTACTTGCATCTATACAATCAGATAGGTCGATTAATCGACAAGTCTGAACAAAGGAGGTACACAACATGAACAACCACAACCACCACGACCGCAACGAACCGCTATATAACGAATACCTATTCGAGGGGCTCATCGAGAGGGCACTGCTGCATCAGCATCAGCAGGACGAGATCACCGACACCGCGCAGCACCGATCATCAACTACCCCGGCGTACGGGATCACGATCGAGCACGGATCGATCCGGATCAGGCAGGAATGCGCGGCCAGCGCAGGGGCATAACATCATGATCCGAAGCACCGCAAACCAGGTACGGTATCTATTCATTCTCGTAATACTCGCATCAGCAATCATAATCACACCATCCTCTGCTGCAGGAGGCGCGCTCAAGGTAGATATCACGAAATACGAGCCGTACCCGGCAGAGATCGGGAAGTACGTGGATCTGTGGGTGAACGTCGAGAACATGGGCGGCGGCACAGCAGAGGATGTGACGATCGAACTCATGCCGAAGTATCCATTTACACTCGACTCGAGTAGCAACGCCCGCCAGAGCAAGGGGAGCGTTGGGATAGACTCCTCTGCGATGTACGAATACCGTCTCTTCGTGGCCGATGACGCAAAACCCGGAACCCACGATATCACAATCAGATATCAGGGCGATGAAGGCACGACATGGTCTGAGAAGGACTTTGAGATCAAGGTGGGTGCGGACACTCTCGACAGCAGAGGCACGCTCAAGCTTGAAGCGATAAAGGCCGATCCTGAGGTGCTGATTCCAGGAGATGAGGGTACTGTGACGATCACACTCACAAACACCGCATCCCAGTACTCAGTAACGATTAACGGTAAGGATTATGACACCAATGCTCAGTTAAAGGAGGTAGAACTCATAGGGTCAGATGGAATAATTGTTACAACTGACTCCTACCGAAATATGGGCGTTCTCGGACCCGACGACTCGATCGATATCTCATATAACGTGCAGGTTAACGATGACGCGGCGGATGGAACCGAACATCTGAACCTCGCGCTCACTGGCAGTTCCCACACATATAATGCAAAGTGGAACATTCCTGTCAGGGTCGAATCAGCAGGAATTAAGATCATTCCGTCCAAGCCGCTGAAACTTGCCTGTGATGGAGGCAAGATCGAGTTTGATGTCGCAAACACGCACTCAAGCATGTTTACGTCCGTGAGCATCGAACCGCGGGCAGAGGGCATCACGTTTACGCCTGCAGAGTACTTCATCGGAACAATGGAGCCTGACGAGCTCTTCACAATAGAGTTTGATTGTGAGGTTGATGAGGTTACAGGAAATTCATCAGATGATGCCGATCTCCACCTCTATGCGGAGTACCGAAATGGCAACAACCAGCATGAGCGGGTCGTCAACAACCGGGTGATCGAGATCGAGCCTGTGGTTCCTGCTGGCAATTCCAGTACCGTTATGATCGGTGCAGCGCTGCTTCTGGTGGTCGTCGTTGGCACAGGCGTCTACTACAGAAAGAGACGGGGCGCGTAATCCAAAAACCGGATGAGGGCCACCACTATGATAAACCCGGTACAATCGGTGCGGATCGCAATCGGCAGCATCACAAGTTCCAAGATGCGATCTTGCCTGACCGCTCTTGGGATCATTATCGGCGTTGCAGCAGTCGTTGCCAATGTCGCTCTTGGTGCAAGTTTCAATCAATACTTCACAGACGAGATCGGATCGATCGGCACGAACTTCATCGTCATTCAGGGTAAGGAAGATAATCTCTTCTTTGACAACGAACTGAAATTGATAAAGAATACACCGGGAATTGCAGGTGTGTCTCCTATAATAGGGCAATCTGCTGAGGTAAAATACATGTCCGAATCCAGGATTGCCACTGTCGAGGGAGTTTCTGAAGATTGTTATGACGTTCGCAACATGAAGATCGCAGAGGGGTCCTTTTTAACAGACAAAGATCGGTACGCGGTAGTTCTTGGATGCGATGTTGCAAACGAGAAGTTTGACCGGAAGATCGGTCTGCAGAACTCGATCGATCTAACGTTCCGGCTGGATGATGGGGCATCAGTCACCAAGAAATTTAAGGTGAAAGGAATTACTGGGGAGGTTAATTTTTTCGGTGATCCGAGTGCAACTCCGAATAACGACATCTTAATCCCGATTGATACGATGATTGCGCTAACAGGAGATAACGACTACAGCGCATTCTTTGCATCAGCAGCCAGTCTCGACACAGTGGAAGAGACCGCGGATGAGGTGGATAAGCGGCTCGCCAGAAACTTCGGGGTCTCCAAGCGTGACATGGACGATGATGATGCGAAACCGTACGCGATAATGACGCAGACCGAACTTCTGGAGATGACCGGTGTCTGGGCTGACGCAATCGGCGCACTCCTGACAGCTGTTGCACTGATCTCGCTTGTCGTTGGCTCTATAGGGATTGCAAACATCATGCTTGTAACTGTTAGCGAGCGAACAAACGAGATCGGGCTTATGAAGTCGCTTGGATTCACAAGCAGGGATATATTATCGCTCTTTGTTGTGGAGTCGGCGGTAGTCGGACTCTTTGGCGGAATTCTTGGCTCGCTACTTGGAGTTGTCGGAGCTTACGGCGCAACGAGCATGATAGGTTTACCAAACGTATTTCCAGTCTCGCTGATCATGGTTGGATTCGGTGTCTCTGTCGGAGTCGGTCTGATTGCAGGCGCGTTTCCCGCATACAAGGCTGCGAAGATGAATCCGGTGGATGCGCTGCGGCATGAGTAAAAGAGGTTTAGAGTATGAGAACACTCACGAAACTCGGGATCGGAATGCTTGCCGTGATACTACTTCTCTCCTGCGCATGGATGTATCACACCCACAGCATGTATGAGGATACGTACAGAAGTGAATACCGCTATGGGGTCACAGTAAGAACGGATTTTGCCCTGCACAACGCAACATTTTACGTACCGCTGCCTGTGTCAGAAGATGGATCGAATATCGGTTGTGAGATCGTAGCAAAAAACGCCTCGCAGCCGGAGGGGTGGGATTGCGACATCGTTGAAACCGAGCACGGGACGATGCTAAAGATACACGCAGAGGGGATGATTCCTGACCTTCACGCACCTCCTGTGCCATTGCCAGAAGAAGAGTGCGGTCCGGACGCACTTTCCTGCCCGGCTCAGACGCACGCGTCCGAACGGGTTTCGTCAAGGGTACAGGCGGATCACGACATAAATACAAAAAACCCGGCTGGAAACGAACCGATGCTCTCTCCGAAGTACAACCTTGCACGCGCGGTTTACAGGATGCCGCATCCCGAGGACCGGACGCCTCCTGCATGTTACGAATACGAGAGCCGCATCTATGCGAATTACACGGCATCCCCGGATGCGGAAGTCTCGATTCACGTCGAACTCACCGGAGAGAACAACTGGTGGGTCTACGGATGGTCGGGCAACAAGTACCGGGACTATGTCGGCGTGACGCTCACAGGAGCGCAGGACGGGTGGTGTGTTGCGTCCGGGAATCTTGTGGCGGGAGAAGGCAGGTATTGAGATGAGAGGGGTGGCAAACTATCCGGGAAGTTTCGTTCCCCAAACTCCATCAAATTTTTTCATTCACCGCATATCCCTCTCCCACTCTTTTTATTCTTCCGATCTTCTCCAGATGAGCCAAAGAAGGTAACAACGTCTATCTCGATTCTGGTCGCGCCTCGAGAGTTCGAAGAGTAAATTTGATACAGTCATGCTCTGTAGAGTTGATGATACATGGGTAGCATCGATTTCGCGTCGATCGTATCTGATTGAGGAATACTTAATTACTCCCTGCACCAATCATCCTTTGCTCTCGAGGAGGTGTATCATGAGAATCACGAGAAGGGATTTTCTGAAAGCGACGGCTGCCACAGTTGCAACCGCAGCGATAGGCAGGTACGCAATAGGCAGGAATACCAGTCCGAATGATTTCAGCCTGACTGAACAATTTGATCTGATCGAGACTGCTCTTGCTGAAGAAGCAGGACGGGATGTAACAATAGTAAGCGACGTGGATAGTCACTCACAGTGCATGATGCGCGTTAGCGTCGAAGACGGCGTGGTCACCGAGATCAGCGGCAATCCCACAGACCCCGAGGGTGCCGGCGAGCTTACCATACGTGGAAAGCATACGAGGGAGCTACTCTACGCGCCGGATAGACTGCAGTACCCGATGAAACGAGCAGGCGAGAGGGGTGAGGGCAAATGGGAAAGGATCACATGGGATGAAGCCTTAACAACAATAGCTGACAGGCTGGGCAAGATCAGGAACGAATACGGGGCAGAGGCGATAGACTTCCATTACGGTCATTACCATAGTGGCGATATCAGTTCTTATCTCTCCAGACTTGCAAACCTTATCGGGACGCCCAACATATCAACCCCGAACCATGTCTGCCATGTACCAAGGGTCTTTTTGCAGTTCTATTTTGACTTTGGAGCAGTCGTGCCGCCAGATGTGGTTAACACAAACCTGATCATCATCTGGGGAGGTAATCCCAGGGTCACAAACAAGCCTCAGCAGATAGCGATCGATAAGGCAAGAGAACGAGGCGCGAAACTCATTGTCATCGACCCTCGGGTCACACCATACGCAGAGGAATCTGATATCCACGCCCAGCTAAGACCTGGCACAGATGGTGCTCTGGCTCTCGGCATGCTCCACGTGATCATAAACGAAGAGCTCTATGACACCGAATTTGTCGAAGAATGGACGATCGGATTTGATGAGCTGAAGAAATTTGTAAAGGATTATCCGCCGGAAAAAGTGGAGGAGATAACATGGATTCCTGCCGATACCGTAAGAGAGATTGCCCGGATGTATGCCACCACAAAACCGGCGTGTATCAGTCCAAGAAATGCCCTTGACCAGCATACCAACGCCTCATGCACCATCCGTGCCATCGATATCCTGATGGCTATAACCGATAACATAGATGTTGCGGGCGGGAACATCATCGCGCTGCCGGTACTGATGGGACAGAATGACGTAAGCCTTGGCGAAAAGTTACCGCCCGAAACTCTCGAAAAGAAGATAGGAGTAGACGAATGCCTCTTCTCCAGAATCTTTCATATATTTCCATCTGCGTCCACACCAGCTCTCTGGGATGCCATAATCGATAGCAAACCATATCCTGTTAAAGCGATGTATGTCATGGCTGCAAATCCGGTGGTAACCTGCGCAAACTCGGGATTGGTCGATGAGGCATTAAGAAAGCTCGACTTCCTCGCAGTCGCAGACATATTTATGACGCCAACCGCAGAGCTTGCTGATATCGTACTTCCAGCCTGCACCTTCCTTGAAAAGACCAGATATGCGACATACAGCACCCATGCGGACCATAGCTGGAACGTCCGCTCACGGATCGTACTCAGCCCGAAAGTCGTTGAACCGCTCGGGGAATCACGGTCAGACTGGGAGGTAATCTGCGAACTCGGGCGAAAGATGGGTTATGCCGAGGACTTCCCGTGGAAGACGAGAGAAGAAGCGATCGACTACGAGCTTGCACCGCTCAGCATCACCTGTGCGAAGTTGAGGGCTCATCCGGAAGGAATGATCATCACAACTCCTCCCCTGATGTACAAGAAATTCAGCGGGTTTTTCGGCGGGATTGTGCGTGGTGTGCTTAAAATAACGAAATTTAAAGACTATCCCGAGATGTACAGGAAATATGATAGCTTCTTAGGAGGTTTCTTGACGCCGTCTAAGAAAGTGGATCTCTATTCAAAGCGATTGGAAGAACTGGGATATGATCCGCTGCCAGTGTACAGGGAACCTGCTGAAAGCCCTCTTTCGCAACCCGATTTAGCCAGAGAGTATCCACTGGTGTTGATGACCGGCGTAAAACTGGAGATGTACACCCACTCGATGATGCGCAATATTCCAGGGCTCTATGAGCAGTTTCCGGAGAATCTGCTCGAGATCAACCCGGAGACGGCAGCAGGGCTTGGTATCGAGGATGGTGGTGCTATCGGGGTTGAATCGCCGAGGGGCAGGGTCGAGTGCAAGGCTTATGTGACCGATCGGATCGATTCGCGGGTTGTCTGTCTGTATCATGGGTTTGCTGAGTGCAATTGTAATGTACTGACTGATAATGGGGCTATCGATCCGATTACTGGATCTACCGGGCTTAAGTCGTCGTTGTGTAAGGTGAAGAGGGTCTGACTTCGAAGACGACAGAGATATATACGCATGTGAGTGACAAGGATATATACTTCGCACCGCCACAAATTGAGCTTTTTTGATGCTCGGTTGGATGGCAACAACATGAAGGACGTGACGACAGAGATGATTCCCTTCGCGTCTCTGTGCCCTTGCGCCTTCGCGTTAAATCGAGAACGCAGAGACGCAAAGAACGAAAACCGCAGTTTATGTCGGTGTCGAGTATAGGTAGGATTAAAAGTCTACTGGATAGCTTACAGATAAAAGGAGAAGAAGATTGATTGAGATCGCAGGAGTTCGGACAGAGGGAAAAGTATATACGACATACAGTTCGCATATAACTCCAAACTGGTAGGATATACGATGTCAATGTTGTATATGAACGAGTTGTGGGCAATTTACCCGATTCTTGAAGCAGAGATGCGCGCGATCAATAAGCAAAAGGAGAACCCAATATGATTAAAGGCTCATCAGAAACAGACAGACTTCAGATCCCTATCCTTTCATTTATACCATTTCTGCTTATTACTTTCGGCTTGGCGTGGACAATCCTGGCACTGTTCATTTTTTTACCGAACCAGATGGTCGGGATATTTGGTGAATTGACCGGTCAACATCCGCTCTTCTTTCTGGCGGT
>JAYEGI010000272.1:0-25649 GCA_034659035.1 Methanobacteriota archaeon | reverse complement strand
TCGTTGTTATGGAATTCTTAATGTTAAACATCTATTTCAGCGCATACATCTTGATTTAAATGGATACTCATTATTTACTTGACTAATCACGAAGATCGATTTCACGGGAATTACTAAAGAGCCAAAAGATCATCCTCTTTGGCTCAAGGGCATGGGGAGAACCAACAGAAGAGAGCGATCTGGATATTCTGGTCGTGATAGACGTCGATGGCTCGCCCATCCGCAAAGCAGCCGAGATCTCCAGGATTGCAAGACCCAGATTCCTGCCTATGGACATTATTGTGCGCACGCCCGATGAAATAGAACACAGGATCGGGATTGGAGATCCATTCATCAAAAGGATTATGAACCACGGGGAGGTGCTGTATGAATAAAGAACTGGTGAAAGAGTGGACTAAAAAAAGTAGAAGAAGATTGTTTGGCGGTTGAAGAACTCTACAAGATATCGGTCAGGCGATTTGCTGCAATAATATGCTTTCATGCGCAGCAGTGTGCTGAAAAATATCTCAAGGCGTTGCTTATATCCCGCAACATCGAACCACCACGGACTCATTCACTGGAGACGCTGCTTGATCTGATAGTCGATAACGTACCCGAACTTGAGCAATGCCGGGACCTGCTTACAGGTCTCACGCAGTACAGCGTAGAGTACCGCTATCCCGGTGTGGCGGCAACACCAGATGATGCCGAATATTGTGCCCAAACCGTGCGAGAACTGCGTAAAGCATTCAACAGTATAAAGTCATAACTAAATTCATGAAGGTGGCGCAAATGACCAATTCAAAAGAAAGTCTTTATTATGCGAAGTGGGTGATAACCACCGCATCGAAAGTCCAAATACCGTGGAGACAGAGGTGGAACAATGATCGTCTCACATATCATCCTGAAAAACTGGCGTAACTTCCAATCGGTTGATGTCGATCTGGGCAACCGTGTTTTTCTGGTTGGCCCCAACGCTTCAGGCAAATCGAATTTCCTTGACGTGTTTCGTTTTATGCGAGACATCACCAAGCAGAGCGGGGGTTTGCAGAAAGCCATCAGTGATCGCGGAGGCATACCCAAGATACGCTGTCTTGCAGCACGCCATGAGTCCGATGTTGAAATAGAGGTCTCCCTTACAGAAACCGCTACTAAAGATCCGTCATGGAAATATGCAATCGGGATCCAGCAGGAGGTTCGTGGTCATCGCAATCCATATCTTACTTACGAGAAGGTGTGGGCAGGAGATGAACTGATACTCAATCGACCCGACCACGATGATGAACATGATCGGTTACGCCTTACCCAGACATATCTCGAGCAGATCAGCCTCAATCAGCAGTTTAGAGAAATATCCAAATTTTTCGAATCTGTTCAGTATCTACATCTCATTCCACAACTCGTCCGAGACCCCGGCGCATTTCCCGGACCCGGGATTCCTGGAGACCCTTACGGACAAAACTTTCTGGTGCGTGTTGCCAAAACAAATGCGAGAACTCGTAGGTCGCGCTTGGAAAAGATCAAAGGAGCGTTGCGTGCAGTGGTTCCACAACTTAAGCATCTCACCGATATTAAGGATGAGTCGGGCACCCCACACCTGGAAGCAACTTATGAACACTGGAGACCCAAAGGAGCTAAGCAACGCGAAGATCAGTTTTCTGATGGGACTTTGCGGTTAATTGGGTTACTCTGGGATCTGTTGGATGGGGACTCCTTGTTGCTGCTGGAGGAACCGGAACTATCGTTTAACTCCGGGATAGTCAGTAAGTTGCCAGTGCTGATGCATCTATTGCAGCGGCAAAAAAAACCTCGGCAGAGACGGCAAGTGATACTCAGCACCCACAGTGCAGACATGTTGTCAGATGAAGGGATCGGTGGCGAGGAGGTATCACTCATTTTACCTGGTGCAGAAGGGACTGATGTTAAGGCGGCTTCCTCGATCCGACAGATCCGTGATTTGCTGGAAGGGGGTTTGAGCGTAGCTGACGCAGTTCTCCCAAGAACGGCGCGTCAGATGGAGCTTGGAGCTTTTTAAATGCATTCACTCATCCCCATTAACATTGCTGTCGAAGATGATTTGAGCGAAGCAGTTCTCAGAAAGATACTTCAAGACAGATACGATGTGGGTGACTGTTACAAACAAGGTGGATTTGGTTATCTCAAAAAGACGATCCATGGATTTAACAATGCCTCAAAGGGGATGCCTTACATAGTATTGACCGATCTTGATGTGGGGGGGTGCGCACCGACACTAATTGAAAAATGGTTGCCGGTTCCTATTCACCATAATCTGCTCTTTCGTGTGGCGGTGCGGGAGGTTGAATCATGGGTTCTTGCAGATCACGATCGTTTCGCCAAGTTCCTTAGTATCGGGAAGACTCTGGTTCCCGTAAATGTCGATGCAATTGATGATCCCAAGAAATGCCTAATAAATCTTGCCAGGAAATCACACAAACGGAATTTACGTGAAGATATCGTTCCAACCGAGGGAAGCACGGCAAAACAAGGTCCGGACTACAACGGGCGGTTAATATCTTTTGTCGAAGAGTTCTGGAATCTTTATGGAGCTATGCACAATTCTCCCAGTTTGAAGCGGGCGATAAAATCCGTGGAAACTTTTCAACCGGAGTGGGATCGCTGATATATGCTTGATTATTATTACGAGTGCGAAAAACGGAGAGATAAGACATGAAAACAATAAAACAAGTCATGGAAGAGTTTCTGGAGGAACAGAAAGCTCGCCTGAAACCAAGAACGTACAGCGGGTACGAGTATGCGATAGAGCTCTTTGAGGCATATTTAGACGGATATGCATACCAATATCTGGACAAAGCTGATAACAAACTCTTTGATAAACTCTATGAGGAGGGGGATAAAGAGTTTTGTGAAATATTCGGACCCGGCAAAATCGGATCTTATGAGATTGGTGATTTCCTTGATGACTTCATGATCCGGAAGGTGGCAGGCAGCAAGGATTTTATGAAAACGGTCGGCAGGGTCATGCGGAAATTTGTGAAATGGATGAAGGAGAAGGGATATATGGATGAGGAAGAGTACGAGAGTTCCGCTGATGTTGTTGACGAACTCAAATATGAACTGCCAGAGGTAACGGAACTATCTGATTTGATCTATAATTATATCGAAGATAATCATCCTGGAAATGTTACCGAAACCAGAGATGGGTATTTCACGGTTACAAAGATTAAAACCGGTAAATTGTGGCTTGGGGACTATATGGGGTCTGGAGAAGATCTGGGTCCGGTCATTGTCTCTGATGAGATCAGTTCGATCTGCAAGGTCGGGTGGACGATCTGTCTTGAGATAGGTAGAACCGGTAAGAGCTGGGTGATGATGGGAAGCGGGAATGTTTATCCAAGATAGGCAATATGGTGGCAAAACCAGAACTTCTCGCCCCGGCAGGCAATAACGAATCCCTCATAGCCGCCGTCGAAAACGGCTGCGACGCAGTCTACCTCGGAGCAACTACGCTCTCCGCAAGAGCGTCTGCCGCCAACTTCACACCCGCAGAACTTGCAGACGCAATCGATTATGCGCATCTCCGGGGCGTTAAGGCGTACGTCGCGGTAAACACGCTTGTAAAGGATAGCGAGACTGACGATGCGGCAGCCCTCCTGCTCCATCTCAACGAATCGGGCGCGGACGCTGTGATCGTGCAGGACATCGGACTGCTTTCGATGGCGCGGTCGCTTGCGCCCGACCTCCCGATCCATGCAAGCACCCAGATGACGATACACAACAGCGAAGGCGCGGGGTTTCTGCAAGATATGGGTGTCAAGAGAGTCGTGCTTGCACGAGAGATGACGCTTGACGAGATCAAGCAAGTGCGGCAGAATACCGATCTCGAGATCGAGATATTCGTGCACGGTGCGCTCTGCATCTCGCATTCGGGACAGTGTCTCGCAAGTAGCATGATCGGCAGACGGAGCGGGAATAGGGGGGTCTGCGCCCAGCCGTGCCGCAAGCGGTACAGGTTACGAACCCGTCCCGGTGGGCGTGAGGTGAAGACCGTCGGCGAGTACCTATTAAGCCCGAAAGACCTGAACACGAGCCGGATTCTTCCGGAACTAATTGAGGCAGGGATCGATTCGTTCAAGATCGAGGGGCGCCTCAAGCGACCCGAATATGTGGCTTGCGTGATCCGGATATACCGCGGCTTGATCGATCGTTACGTGAAAGACCCGTCCGGGTACTTCGTAGCAGATACCGAAGCAAGATCTCTTGCGCAGGTCTTTAACAGGGGCTTTACGGCAGGATACCTAACCGGAAACCCGCGTGGTTGCCTGATGAGCCGCAGGCGCCCGTACAATCGTGGACTCCCCATCGGAACAGTCATCGGATGCGAGCAGAATCGCCTGCGTATACGACTCTCAGGCACGCTTCGTACAGGGGACGGGATTGGTGTCACAGGTGCGGCAGGGATGGGGGCTGGGTGGGATGGAGCGGGTGAGGGTGCGGATGACGACGGTTCTGGCATGATCGTTCGCCAGATGTATATGAGCGGCAGGCGGGTGGATCACGCTGGCAGCGGCACGGTTGTCGATATACCCCTAACCTCATCAGACGCACAGGTGCGTGCCGGAAGTACCGTATATAAGACGCTCGATAAGCCGCTTATGGATTCTCTTAAGGGATCGTTTACATCCCCTTCCCCCTTGCGGAGGATTCCTATCACCATCACCGCAGAAGTCGCGGTCGGTTCACCGCTTGGACTACGGATCAAGGATAATGACAACAATGCAGTCTATGTGTACTCAGAGTACGTAATCGAGCGTGCGGTCAGCAGACCAACGACCAGGGGAGAGATCGTACGGCAGCTTGCAAAACTCGGTAACACAGTCTTCGAAGCATCCGAATCTGATATCGATCTCCGGATCGGGGGTGAAGGTGATGGCGGTATATTCATCCCGGTCAGCCAGTTAAACCGCGTTCGGAGTGATGCTGTATCTCGGCTTGCTGATGCACGGATAGCCGGATGGAGGCGCGGCGCCCGTGCCCGGCATCGGCACGACCGTCCCGCGGATGCCTCCGGGATCCTACGGGCCACAGAGCCGCGGGCGCAGGCAGCAGGCACCACCAAAAGATCGCCGCCTGCCGTATCGCTCGCGGTCAGTGTGAGTGGCATGGACGGTGTGAGAAGCGCAATCGCTGGCGGCGCAGAGGTGATCTATATAGGCGGTGAGAGATATCAGGGAGTGGGGACAGATGCGGAAGCGTTCGATCTCGAGACTGCGATTAAGTATGTGCACCAGAGCGGGCGCAGGATCTACCTGAACACGCCTAAAATCGCCAACGACTCGCAGATGCGCGGTGTGGCGGATGCCATGTCCGGAGCCATGAGATATCGTGCAGACGGGGTGCTGGTGTCCAATCACGGCGTATTCAGACTCGCGGAAGAGATGGGTCTTGATATAATCGTGGACAGTCCGCTTAATGTCTTTAACCGGATGTCGCTTGAATTCTGGACGGAACATGGTGCAGGACTGGTCACGCTATCGCCTGAACTTACGCTTGCAGAGATTCGCAAGATTGCAAAGTACGGTGCGGTCGAGTGCATCGTGCACGGGCGGATCACGCTCATGGAATCAGAGCACTGCGTAGTAGGCGGGATACTTGGTGGCAGCGGTTCCTGTACTGCGCCGTGCGATGATGGTGGGTTTGAACTGGTGGATGAGAAAGGGTATGCGTTCCCGTTAATGATGGATACGGACTGCAGGATGCATCTCTTAAATTCAAGCGAACTATGTATGCTTGATTACGTCCCTGCTATTGTAAGATCCGGCGTTTCGAGCATCAGGATCGATGCGAGGGCGGTTGAGTCCGAACGTGCCGGGACGATCACGCGGTTGTACCGGGCTGCGCTCGATGGATGTTCTGTGCGGGATGACAAGATTCAACGTAGGTGTAAGGACATAACAGGGGAATACACAACAGGACACTACAGGAGAGGTGTTTTATGATGCTGTTTTTTTAGCAGGATCGATACGCGGCGGACGGATATGCACGGTTGCGGAGTGAACTTACGGAAACGAAACAATTCGGGTCGAAGTGACCGCAGAGATTCGAGCCGCATATCCGCTGTTATCGGATCATTGAGGGGGAGGGGCGGTTCTGTAAATACTTCGGACCTTTTCATGCAGCTTCTGCATAACACGGCGATGGAACCGTGGGATATGCCCGGTAAACGTGCCCGAATACTTCATTAGATATTGTTTTCACATCAGCCTCTGTGTAACTCTCCACTGGCAATCCCGTTTTGTCGCTCCAGAGGAAATTGCTAATGGTCACCCGCACAGCGTCACGTGTCGCCTCCTTGTCGCGCCAGTGATCGACCCTTAGTTTCTTCGCCTTTAACTTTTTCAGCAGACCAACAGCAACAGCTTTGATCCGCTTGATGTCGGATGCGCTGAGATTCTGCTTTTTTAAGAGATCGAAAATTGCCAGCGACTCCTCGTCCAGTCCTTCGCGTAATGCCCGGCTGCCTTCCTCGTCCAGCTCCTGAACCAGTTTGAGCAACGCCTCGAAGGTCTGCTCGATTGTCACCTGATCTTTCTCGCTGTTGTACTCTGCAACAATCTCTTCGTAGTGATGCTGGAAGTTGGTTCGTAGTGGGTTCTGTTTCAACAGCCGCTGCAGCCGTTGCTCGACGACGTGTCTTAAGTTCTGCACCGTGGTATTTTTCCCTGGGCTCTGTTCAAACTCCCGCTTTAGCCTGTCGAAGTCTATCTTGCTGATGTCATAAGGGGCATGTCTATCGGTCACTCCGTCGGCGGTTGTCTCAATCGCCCCATCCACTATCTGGTGCAGCTCGCGAATGATGTCTGTTATGTCGGCTTGTCCCCGGTCCTGCTGAAGGCTCTTGTAAACGATGTTGATCGCGTCGCGGTCAGCCCGGTGCGCGTTTACACCCCGGACGTTGATGCATGCCTTGAACTTCTTGAACACCTCGCGGCACATCACCTCGAAGCGCTTGCGAGTTTCGTCGTTTTTGTTGGCTGCATCCTTGCACGCCACGATGGCGGCGTTGCGCCCAAAGCCGGTCTTTCCGATAACGTTGTCGAGTGTTGCGCTCCGCTCGTCGAGAAACGCCCGCACAAATGCGATGGTCTCGGCGAGGTCTGCCAGCAGCTCCGCCTCCGGCTTTGCCGGATCGATCTCACCGCCCTGACCGCCTGCCTGTGTACCTGCGAAGGTCGCAAGAGCCTTACGCAGGTGTTTGAGAATGCCACAGTAATCGACGATCAGACCGTTGTTCTTGCCCTCGTGCACGCGGTTGGCACGGGCGATTGCCTGCATCAGGGTGTGCGCCTTGAGTGATTTATCAAGGTATAATGTGGACAGGAACGGCACGTCAAAGCCGGTCAGCCACATAGCGCAGACGATGGCGATGCGGAAAGGATGCTCCTCCTCCTTGAACGCCTCGTCCAGATCCATCCGCTGCATGTTTCGGAACTGGGGCTTGCTTCGCATCGACTCGGGCAGGTCAATGCCTTCCTTGATCCGCCTGCGGTGTGGGGTGATGTCGATGTCCCACTTGCGGAACCTGTCCACCTCGCCTTGCTCCTCGCTGACCACCACCTCGACGCGGGTCTCCCGCATCCAGTCGATCTGCCGCTTCAAGACCTCCTTCTGTTCACCAGTTATCCAGGTCTGATCCAACTCCAACACCGCCTCCAACCTGGTGATGCGCTCGTCCCAGTACTTCACGATCAGATCATGCATCCGCACGCAGGTCACCTTGTCGATACAGACCAGCATCGCCTTGCCGGTCTCCCACGCGGTCGAGTAGTGCCAAACGAGGTCCCGCGCCACCTGATCGAGCCGCTTGTTCGCAGTTATGATATGGTAGTCGCGCCTGAGCTCCCGCTCCAGCCGCTGCTGGACGTCGATGTCGTCGGGCTGGAAATCATAAGTGGAAACATAGCCTCCGAAGACGTCCCGCGTGGGTTCGACTTCGTTTTTGAATAATGGAGTGCCAGTAAAACCGATGAAACTGGCATTGGGCAGTGCGTTACGCATGTTGAGCGCCAGCGTGCCGTACTGGGTGCGGTGCGCCTCGTCTGTGATGACGATGATGTCATCGCGCTGGGTGTAGCCTCCGCCTGTGTCCACGTCCCGGTTGAACTTCTGGATCAGCGAGAAGATGTGCGACTTGTGTTCAGCCAGAATCCGGCTCAGGTGATCGCCATCGGAGGCGCGGCACGGGTCACGGTCGTTGTCCACCACGCCGCAGCCGGCAAAGGTCTTGTAGATCTGCGTGTCGAGGTCTTCGCGGTCGGTCAGCACAAGGAATGTGAAGTTGCCGCCGAGCTTGCGGTGTACCTTGCGGGTGAACATCACCATCGAGTAGCTCTTGCCAGCCCCCTGAGTGTGCCAGAAGACACCAAGCTTGCCATTGCGCTCCTTGCGCTCGCGCACCGATTCGATGGCGAGGTTGACGCCGAGGAACTGGTGGTTGCGGGCAAGGATCTTCTTTGTCTCGCCTGATGACTCGTCGAAGAGGATGAAGTTCTCCACCAGATCCATGAAATTTCGCTTGTCACAGACGCCTGCAAGCAGCGTCTCCATGTCCACCACGCGCTCCTGTTCAGCCAGGCGCTTCCAGTCGTGGAAGTGCTCCCACTTGCTGGTGATCGAACCGATCTTCGCCTGCTCGCCGTTGCCGAACATAACGATGGCGTTGTGGTGGAAGAGGTGCGGGATCGTGTCCCTGTAGTCGGAGTAGTTCTTCTCAAAGGCGGTCTTTAAGTTCCTGTGGATGTTCTTGCACTCGATGAACAGGAGTGGCATGCCGTTAACAAACCCCACGATGTCTGCCCGCTTGCGGTAAAGGTCGCCTTGCACCCACAGCTCGCGCACGCAGAGGAAGTGGTTGTTGGCAGGTTCGGCGTAGTCGAACACCCGTACCCACTCTCGCACCCGCTCGCCCTTATCGTTGCGGAATGTGACCTGCACGCCGTCACGGATCAGGTCATGCTTCTCGCGGTTGGTGGCGGTGATGGTCTGCGACGCGACGGTGGCTGTGATCTGGCGTACTGCGTCGTCGTATGCTTCGTCGGGCAGGTCCGGGTTCAGTTCGACGAGCTTCTTGCGCAGGGTGCGTGTCAGCACCACTTCGCGGTCGGAGGCTCTGCCCAGCAGGCTGTCTGGTCCGAAGTCCTCGGTGTTGTAGGCGTAGACCGACTCCCAGCCGAGCTGGTGCTGGAGGTAATCGGCGGTGGTCTGCTGGACGAGGGTGTCTTCATTAAATGGTGTCATTTACTCTTCCTCGACCTACTCCAAGCCTTCTAGCACACGCCAAACTTTCTGATAAACTCTGCCTTCGCGTTGTCCGAGCGCCTCCCGCCACCCCTCTTCATCCATCTCGCGCAGGCGCGTTCTAACGGTGGTCAGAGGCTGTCCAAGTAGATCGTCCATTGTTCTGGCGAGCTCGGTTGCTGCCTCTCTCGGCACCCCAAGCAGTCTAAGAGCAGTCGCTGCACCATCATTGACCCCATAGTACACGCACGATGGAAGATTGTTCAGAGAGCGAAACTGTGCCTCAGAGAGGCCACTTCCGGTTATAGACAACATTGCGCCGATACCCCACGCAGTTGTCTGGGTCAGCTTTCCAAAGAGATTTTTCCCGCAGACAGTCATTGCTTTAGTCAAACTGTCTCCGTCGTTCATGAAATATCGGCTGGCGATGTCCGGAACTGGTACACCATTCACCCAATCTTTGACAATAAGCGCAAGCTTATCACCATCCGGTTCTTGCCCTCCAGTTGCAGCCTGTAGGTTTTCGCGTAACTCGGGAACCTGTAACAAAACTCCCATCATGCCCTGAAGGTCGTGGTTATCTTGGCTAAATAGTGAATCCGCGTTCCATGTGCTCTCATTAATTCCTTGCTCTTGTGCTGCGCCCAAAACCGTGCGAATACTTTGCAGTGAAAATCCGGTGCTATCTACGAGCTTTAGAGGTTGACCGGGTTGTTGAAGGTATTGGGTGTACGAGTGTATCCCCTCTAGCAGCAGGTTGGCCAGTGTTGAATCTTGGGTTCGAAGCTTCTCAAAACCAAAAGTGCCACGGAGCACTTGCTCAATCTCGTCGGCAAATCCTTCTGGTTGCCCCATTTGTCGGTAAGTATGTACTAGGTATTGGACAAATGTGGACCATTCGGGATGACGGTAAACAATCCTCCCCAAATCACTCATGAGATCGCCTGCTTCACGAGCCAACGTTATTAAGGCGGAATTCAGTTCACCGGATTGGTTTTGAATGAATGTCCGGAGTGCCTCGGCTTTGGACTGGTTATCCGCGACAAGGGCAACTACTCCCAGACTCCCCTGGGAGATACGACCCGCCCTCCCCGCGATATTCCAGAAGTCTTCTGGCGGCATATCAACGCCGTAGGGGTATTGATGCGATGCCATTACTACGCCAGTAACCGGGAAGTTCACGCCTTGTGCTATGGTGGTGGTTGCAACCAGAAACTTCAGCTCGTCCGCCTCAAAAAGCCATTCCATCAGCGTGCGGACATCATCTGAAAGCCCCGCGTGGTGTATCCCAACCCCGTATGATAACAAATCAATAAGCGGAAATGTGGAGCCGAACTCCATCTCCAGAAATTCTTGAACAAGTTCAATGTTCTGTGACGGAGCTCTTCGGTTATCCTCAATCTTAAGTCGTTCGGCAAGCGTCCATACCCAGTCCGGTCGGGTATGCATCACGATTACAGGTCCGCGCTCTTGGAGCTTCTGGGCGGCAACTGCGGCCAAGGCGCTCGGGTTGGAAACTTTGCTGTAAGTTGGTGCAATGCCTTCATTCTTTGGTATGGTAAGCAATTCATCAACAACCAATGTGTGTCTCGTGGTATGCACTGTTTCCATGCGGAGCTGGTAGTCATAGCTCCGACGGTTGAGTGCTTCACCTCTTTCGGCTTGAACGATTCCAATGACCCGATCATTCGGCTGCCAATCAAGAGCCAGACTTATGTCTTCTGAACTCTGCCCGCCAAGCCATCGCGCGACTTCTCGGGCGTTGTTGATGAAGGGCGTAAGCAAGAGGAATTGTGCGTGTTGACATTCGCTGTTGATCGTTGCGAGCAGCAGTTCGAGCTTAAGTCCTCGGCGGACGCTTTGAATGTTGTGAGCCTCGTCCACAACAACGAGCGTCAACGGACGGCCGATCTCTTCTTCCCGCCCCTGCCTGAGCATCAGATCAAGTTTTTCCGGTGTCGTGACGAGAACGCGAAACTCCTGCGCCGGGTCGCGCTGGTGCAACAACTCGGCCTCAATGTTGTTAATTTCCAGTGCGGGACTTACCTTCTCGACGATGATGTTTAACGGCTCGAAGTCATGGCGCAGTTGACGCGCAATCTGATTCACCAGAGTGCGTGTAGGTGCCAAGTAGGCGACCCATCCGCGTTCGTGATCGAACTGGTTCAGTGCCTGAAGTATCCGAAACTCTGCAATCAGTGTCTTACCGCTGGAGGTGGGCAAGCTCACGACAACCGCTCGGCGACTAGAGCCAAGCAAACCCTTTTCTGCCAGCGTTCGACGCTGTGGCGGAAGCATATCAAAGATGGTACGGTCCCCTCTGCCACGGTCTACAAGATTCTTCACGAACTCCGTCACCCGCGAATTGACGGCTCTGGTAACGGTCCAGATGGAATTGTCTGCCATCTGCGAAGCGCTGGCGGCAAGCAACCAACTCAACGGCTCCAGTTCCACCATTTGCGCTTGCTTACACACGGCCAGCACGCGGTCGAAGTGCGTTTCCAGCAATTTGTGGATTTGATACCTTCCATCCACAACGCCATCAGTCATGTAATAGGCAAATACTTCGGCGGCTTTGGCTAGGTGGTAGAGCCCGATCAACTCCAGAGCCGTTGCTTTGGCGTGCGCTGGCTCCTGACCTTCAAAGTAATCCTTTTCAAACGACGCTTGAGAATCGCGCAGACAGGAAATACGCTCCAACACGGTGTCGCGATCCGACCATCCGTTCTTGCGAATCAGCCGGAGCCAGATGTCGAGGATGGTTGCCCATGTCCGCTTGCTCCAATCCTCCGACTCCAGGGGTAGCTCGGGCCAGCTTTCCTCACGCAGCCACCGGGCTGCATCCGATCCTTTATCGCCCAGTACTGCCAGCGCGCCGGCGCGCAGTAGAAACATGCCCGCGTCCATGGCATCGTCTGGCCTTGGAAGGACTCTAAGCAGGCGGAAAGCATCTGCCGCGCTGAGTTTCAACTCTTTTTGCTTTTCTTCGTCATCCGCAATGTCTTCCATGACCAGATCCAGTACGACCATTTCCAGCGCCTCGGCGGATCGACGGATCAATTCAGCATCTTCGCCAAATGGGGCATCGAGCAATTCGTGATGGATTTGCGCACGGCTTGCCTGCTTCAGTGCCTGTTGCCTCGTGTCATTCAATCTGTCGAGCAGCCAATGGCTCATGATCCACCTCCCGCTACGCGCTCCGATAGGTCAGAAATGGTGCAGGGAAGATAGATCGCGATTAGTTGACAGGTCGTCAGGTCTTGGAGGGATTTCGCAAGGGTTTTGCCTCTTGCCTGCAAATCCAAAGCGTTGGGTTGTGTGTCTCGGACCAGTACCCCGAATAACGCGATGGCTTTGTTGCCGGAATCGAGGAACAATCCAATCGCTGCATTGAAAGACGCCTCGTGTTCCGTGCCCTTGCAGCGAGGCAGCAACCATTTAAGCAACTGGTTTATCAGTGACAAGTTGTTCGCCAGATTATCAATCTGGTGGATCATGCCGCTTCGGCCGTTCATCACGCCTGGTGGCGTCTTCGCGTCGGTGGATGTCTTAACTTCGCCAAGCGCGAGGCGTACATCGGTCCCGCTTATCTCGAACCCCACCAGGTCCGCACCTGGCAAGCTGGCGTGGGGGTTGCGCTTATCGCGCTCCATATTCCATGGCCAGATGATCTCGTATTCATGGCACAAGTAGGCTTCGGCAACGGCTTCGCCAACCGCCCAATCTCGCTGTTCAGGGATCTCGGCAGCCAGGATGGCGTTGAGGCTGTCGCGGGCGAAACCAGTGTTAGCCAGCCCTCGGAGGTGGGTCTCAAATTCGGTTATTCCTTCTTCGTCGTGGAGCCGCGATGCCACATCGTTGGTCAGGAACGTATTAAATCCGTCTCCGTCTTCCATGCTGACGCCACGCCAGGACACCTGTAGATCATGTTCTTCGTAGTTGATGGTTGCGAAGGCTGGTTCTATCATACCGCCACCTCCCCGTTCATCAAGCGCGGCAGGAGAATGTCGCGGGCTGCTTTCAGTTGTAACGTTGATCGTTTCAGACAGCGCACCTGCTGAATTATATCGCTCGCAAACCTCATAAACTCACTGACAAGTGGCTTCGAAGGAACGATAACGTCCATTCCGCGAAACCGTCCTTTGCTTATCTCGGGATACGTTGTGCCCTTCGCATTACTCCGAATTTCGGTGACCCGACTCATGAGGTTGAACAGGAGATACATCCGCAGCTCATCTTCATGAGGAATGATGCTGATGAACCCCTGATTCGTGCATACCTCAAAATCCATCAACGCAAAGAAGCCCACGGATGCGCGGCTCGTCATAAGAATGGTCTCGGCGGGGACCATCTTCGCAGACGATTCACGAAGCCCCCTCTCGGTGATCTTGCGTTCTGAGTCGAGCAGTGCCAGACAGTCGTTTTTGGTGATATCCGAAGGGACAATCCATGTGATATCGCCTTCCCAATACTCTGCCACTTTGGTTGAAGGAGTGCCCCCACCAACAGTCTCACACACATCTGCGATCTTCTTCTTCTCCCACCCCTCCGGCACGCCATCGGTGATGGCGACGTGTTCGTGGCCCGGGAAGCGGAGGTGGACGAACCACTCCTTGTAGAGCAGCCGCGCCGCCTGCTCCAGCAACTGAATCCGCCGTCGGTTGTTCTCGATCAGGTCGTCGTAGGCGGAGAGGATGGAGGCGATGCGGCGTTGCTCTTGGATTTCCGGCACTCGGATGATCGTGTTCTCCACTACCGTCTTTTGCGCCCGCTGCCTTCCGGATGTTCCAATCATGCTCTTGATTGCTGGCTCGCGAATCACAGGTGAACGAGCTAGGTAGTAGATGTAGTCAGGATCGGAGATGCCATCCCGACCACGAAAAACAAAGAACTCTGTAGACCCGAAACCTCGTGACTCGGTCAGGTTGTCAATTTTTGCCGTCTTTCCATGCTCTAAGCATGGAGTAATGCGAGCAAAGATTACGTCTCCGTTCTCGAACTTAGCACCACCACTGCCCTTCCAAATGCGTGTGCTTCTTGGATCAACACTCTTTGTGTGTGGCTCAACATTAGACATTTCAATGAATGAATAAGCGGTGCCTTTCTCAAGTTTCACTTGAGGTTGGACTTCGGCGAAGTCTCCGAACGCAATTTCGCTCCAACTCATACCCCCAAGCCCCTCCAAGTTCTTCTTGATTGTCGCCGCTTCTGCGTTGAAGTCTTCCAGCTCGACGTAGATGTCCCATCGTGATTTAAAACCATTCATATCTCCACACCCTCCAGCAATTTAGCAATCTCATCCGGTGAAGGCAGTTGCCCTTTGAGTTCCTTGGGCAGGCGCTTAACCATGCGATAAGTCGCCACACCAATGGGCTTGCGGGTATCGTACAGGGCATATTCGACAACCGTGCGGTTCTTCTCCTTGCAAAGGATAATACCGATGGCCGGGTTTTCACCCTCCTCGCGCACCTGCCGGTCCAATGCAGTCAGATAAAACTGCATCTTGCCCACGAACTCCGGTTGAAACTCGCCAATCTTGAGTTCGATGGCGACAAGGCATTTGAGGCGGCGGTGGTAGAGCAGCAGATCGATGAAGTATTCCTTATCGTCCACGGCAAGACGGAACTGGCTGCCAACAAACGCAAACAACCCACCCATAGCGCGAAGAAAGTCCTCGATCCGTGCGATGAGGGCGCGTTCCAGTTCGCGTTCGGAATGCTCTTCGCCCATTTCAAGAAAGTCGAAGGTGTATTCATCTTTCACGGCAAGCAACGCCCGAGCACGCTGACCGGGCGTCAACGCCTTATCGAAGTTGGTCTGACCGAGTAAGGTCTTTTCGTAGCTCTGGTTCTCGATCTGGTGTATAAGCACGTTCTTGGACCAGCCGAATTTGCGGGTCATGCGGATGTAGAATTCACGCCCCAGCTGGTCTTTGCAGCGCTGGAAGATAATCAGATTATGGCTCCAGCCAATTTCTCCAACCAATGGTTGGAGTTTTTCATTGTCACGATATTCCAGGTAAAACTGCCGCATATACCAGAGATTCTGAACCGAGAATCCCTTAACTCCGGGAAACTCATTTCGCAGATCATTTGCCAATCGCTCGACAACAGATTTGCCCCAACCCTTTCTATCTTGTCGCTCGACAATCAGCCTACCAATGTCCCAGTAAAGCGCGACCAGTTCCTTGTTGACCACTTTGAGGGCTTCGTATTGGGCTGACCGAACGCGCTCTTTCACTTCAGTCAGAAGCGCAGCGTAATCGTCAGGTAATCGCTTCGAAAGTTTGGTCATATTCCAAGCCCCCCAACGTTCATTTTGATAGTCGCCATGAGTGTTGCCACTTCCATATTGGGGTCTTCCGGTTTGTCAAGTAAAGCAAGATTACCGCGCCATTCAATTTGTGCAACGGGTAGTTGCACTTTTGGAAGTTTTCTGTAGGTGCAGTAGAACTCACGTTCCGGATTGTCTTTGCTACCTGTCATAATGTTGGGTATCAAGTAATTCGTGCAAGCAATCCTTGCACAAATTCTCGCACCAGTTGTGCGAGTTTTTTCGTTGTCATCAGGCAATCGTTTCGAGAGTTCGCTCATATCCCCAGCTCCTCAAAGTTCTTCTTGATTGTTGCAGCCAGCGTCACCGACTCGTTGTTGAGGTCTTCCAGCTCCACGTGGATCCCGCGCAAGGCTTCCTCAAAGTCGAAGTCCTCGTCCACCTCCTCGGGAGTCACACCGACGTATCGCCCAGGAGTCAGGCTCCAGTCGTTTGCCGCAATCTCGGTACGATCCACCAGCTTAACAACCCCTCCCACATCGCACAGCTCCGCCCCCGGGAAGCGCTCGGTGAGCCAGTGCGCCTGCCGCCAGAAGTAGCGCACCTGCTTGAGCTGCTCGACTGCAAGCTGGCGGGCATCGTCGGTAGCCTTGCGGGCGCGGGTTATGTCCCTGCCAACCCAGGCGTCGCTTGCTTTGGCGCCACACTCGTTCTCGCAGGTCTCGATGAGGCGCGAGGCGAGCTTGTAGAGCAAGTCGGTCTGTTTGATGAGGTCGCGGCTCGCCTCACTCAGCGGGGCGAGGCGATCGACGGCTCGCTTGAGGTCGCCGTTGGTAGTCTTCTGCTGTTTCCATGCCGCTTCCTGTTCGGCAAGGGCATTCTGGAACGCCCCGACGTCGGCACGGAATGCGGGCAGCGCACCAGCCAGTTCCTTCTGCACCCCGGCATGGGCGGCGTCTGCGAGCAGCGTGCCCAAGAAGGGTTGCAGGGTGTCGTTAAGGGCATCGAGCGCGGCTGCAAAGGCAGGCAGCGGCTGGATGGCTACGCCGCTTTCGTTCTCGGTGCTGAAGCAGCCCGCGCCTTCATTGAGTGTGCGGCAGCAGTATCCGGAGACGAGGTTGAGATACTTCTCGACCTGGCCGCGGTAGAGCCACACGATTGCCAGCAGGTTCTGCCGCTGCTCAGGGCTAAAGTCGTATATCTTGCGGGTGACCTTACGGTAGATGTTCCGTGCGTCAATCATCAGCACCTTGTCGCGGTGCGCTTCAGGCTTGTCTCGGTTCAGGAACCACAACTCACATGGCACGGTGCGGGTGTAGAAGAAGTTCGAGCGAATGGCGACCATCAAGTCCACGTCGCCGGTCTCCACGAGCTTCTGGCGCACCTTTGCCTCGCCGCCTCCGGCGCTGGATGCCTGCGACGACATGACAAAGCCTGCCCGCCCTTTCTCGCCCAGGTAGCTGTAGAAGTAGCTGATCCAGACGTAGTTGCCGTTTGAGACTTTGTCCTTCTTGTTGACGCCAGGAAGACCGAAGGGCAGGCGCGGGTCGGTCTTGACTTTGTCCGCGTCGATCTCATCAACGTTAAACGGGGGATTTGCCATCACGAAGTCTGCCTTGCCAACCAGCTCGTGAGGGTCTTCATAGTATGTGATCGCCTTCCGGATGTCACCTTCGAGACCGTGGACTGCGAGGTTCATCTTTGCCAGGCGGATGGTGGTGGCGTTCTTCTCTAGACCGCGGAAGGTGAGCCGGTCGGTGGGGTTCTGACCGTGCTCCGCAACAATGCGTGCACTCTGCACAAACCTGCCGCCGGAGCCGCAGGCAGGGTCCAGCACCGTGCCGCCCTCGGGGTCGAGCACATGGGCGATCAGCGAGACCAGCGAGACGGGTGTAAAGAACTCGCCGCCGTCATGGACTTTCTGGTCCGCGAACTGGGTTAAGAAGTACTCGTAGATGCGACCGAAGACATCGCCCGAGACTCGCTTGAGCTCGTCTGGGTTGAGGGTACGCAGGAGCTATCCGAGTACATCGTTGTCGAGTTCCTGGTATTCGCTTTTGGGCAGCACGCCGCGCAGGTTGTTGTAGTCACCCTCTATGGACTCCATCGCCCATATAATAGCCCTGGCGCGGTCTTCGCTGTCAGGCAGGGCTACAAGATGGTCGAACTGCGCATTGGGCCGGAGGAAGATAGCGCTCTGCCGGGAGAAATCCTCTTTCGAAAGCGCCCGCGTCTTGCCGCCGCGGGTGGGCAGGTTCGCCTCGATGCCACCCTTTACCACAAGGTAGCGGCTATATGCGTGCCTCAAAAACACCAGCCCCATCACAGGCAGGAAGTACTCGTTACTGGCGTAGTTGGAGTTTGCCCGCAGTGTGTCCGCCGCGCCCCAGAGGCGCTTTTCAATCGCTTCGATGTGTTCAAGTTGTGCCAATACGTGAGCCTCCTGTCTTTCATATTCAGGGCTATTTTATTTAAAAACTCTCAATCCCCATAATGTCTGATAACTTTGTTATATCCGGCATCAGCGTCGTATATCCATTTAGATTGGAAGGATGTTCGAAACTTACTTCGTACATGCCGCCTTCCGGATGACTGTTAATCCCCATGTCATTCAACTACATCTTCAAGATACAAGTCCTTTGCCATCGAGTCTAATGGACTCTTTGCTCCCAAATAGCCCTATTACTCGCATTTCTGTCTATTGCTGCGGCATGCAACTGTGGCACCCGCCCAATCAAACAAATTCCCCCAGCCGCCGTATCGCGCGACCGCGGCTGGACGACATGCTCGCGAAGAGCCCTTTCCGCTCTGTTATTGGTCGACTCCACGCCAGGATGAGTGACAAACGTGAACCAGTAATCAAATCCATTTTCGATCTTGCCGATGAGCTTTTCTACCTTCTCGCTTCCGTATCCTCTATTGAGCCATCGTTTGAGCGTTGCTTCCGCATTATATAACAGCTTCTCCCGAGTTTCAGAAGGGGGATCACTCTCCAGCGCGCCAATCAATTTATCATGAAGTCTATTGAGTGCCTGGTGTAAAGGAACCTCCTCCGCAATCTTTTCAGCGAGATCCTTTGATTCTCGAAGTAGATGTGCCCAGCAACGCTGAATACGGTTTGTAAATTTGGCATACGGTTTCCATCCATCACACACGATCATCCCCTTGAATCTCTTCGATAATCGTAACTACTCAGGTATGTTGATCGGTCTCCCGATTGCGATCCTGTATCTTCTGGCAAGAAAAATAACCGCGGAGGGCGCAGAGGGACGCAGAGTACTTAACCGTTTATTTTCCCTCTGCGCCCCTCTGCGTACTCTGCAGTTAAATTCCCGGTTTGGTTACAGTATCCCCCATTTCCCAAGTAGTCCCTGTATAGTGAAGTCCCCTGAATAGTGGTTTTAGGTACCTGAGTAGTTACTGATAATCTTCGTTTCCACGCTGAACGGGTCACCAAGCTCAGTTCCAAAGTACCGGACATCGATCTTTCGTGACGTTCACATGCCTATCCGGCTTTGCAGGAGGCCTCGTCACCCCCTTATGTCCTTTCTTCTTCCCCGGATTCTCCCCGCTACCTTTATTCTGATCCTTTTTGCGCTTGCCACCACGCTTCAGACTTGGTGGGGTATGTGCGTTCTCATACATGGCCAGTTAGCAACTAGCTCCTTTATACGTCCTTTAAGCAACTTAGTCTCACGCCTGAACTGGTCAATCGCGTCTGTAAGTTGCTTGATGATCGCGTCCTTGTCCATTGTCCTCTTAGAAGACTAGTACAACAATAATATAGAAGTTTTGTGGTCGAGAGTGGGTTTTAGATCGATCTGGAAGAATAGTGGGATGGGTAGTTATGTGGGGGAGCTAAACACATACGAATAGAAGAACGAACGTCGCCCAGTTGTTATCGAACTGGCACAACCTCCATCCTTCAGTGAAATACACGAATTATTAGACCATGCCTCTCAAACCGCCTGCGCAAACCCGAGTATCTTCTTGTCGTCAGCCGCAACCTTCGACATCGTCTGATCGACCGCGCCACCGAAGACCTTGCCCATAATACCGACATTCATCGAAGCAACGTACGTCCCGCCATTCGACTTCTCATAAACCGCAACAGCGCAGGGCATCATCACAGCAACGAATTTGGTATCATCAGCTTTGAGTAACCCTGATGCATATTCTGGCTGGCACATCTCAATAACCTTGATCCTGCCGACATCTCCGCTGCCAGCGTCCAGAATGGACTTTTGGAAGTTATATACCTTGGGAACTGTCCATCCCTCGCTTTTTGCATTCGCGATGACTGTATCAACGGTCGTGTCGAAGTCATAAGGACCCTTCACCTCGTGGACCATCATCCTGGGCGCTGCCATCTTCATTACAAATAGCACGATGATTACGCCGAGAACGAATCCACCAAGAGCAATGATTGCTATTTTTGTTATGTTATATTCCATGTTTTCTCCTGGTATCACATCAATGAAATAAAAAAAGAGTGGAGGGATGAAGCCGTCAATCTCTCCATCTCAATCGATTCAGTTCCGCCTCCGCAGCAGATATGCTACAGCCATAAGCCCGCCTATTGCAGGAATAATTCCGAAACCTGGAGTGCATGCTTCTTCAGGACACGTACAGGTATCTGTGTCGCCATTCGCACGGAAATCGGCAAGATTCAGAATCTCGCCCGGCTTTGTTGCACTGATCAAGTTTCCTGATTCGTCCCTCTCGACATCATATCCGAGCGCCTCAAAGTCGACTGCATAATCTTTGTGACAGTCCGCGCAGGTCAACGCTTCGTCCTTCGGCGAGACCCCATGGAATAACCCCATGTACCGCTTGGCATCCACATACTGGACCGGATCGAATATCCTGCCTGTCGCATCAAAGATTGCCTGAGTCATGTTATCAGTCGTCTTAACGGTCATGACCTTAAACGGCAGCATATGTATGCCATCCCATGGCTGTCTTCCAAGATGCAGTCTTGCCGCATAAATCTTTGACGCGGAATCATTGATGCTCCCGACTGGCTTTGCCATTACAACAACTCCATCGTCGTCAAGCACGGCAGGGTCAGCTAGATCCATGATCTCAGACCACCGGTTCCACCAGACATGTATCGGTGCAGGGTTGCTCTCACGCACGATCATCTCGTGATGCATGACTTTCGCACCCAGATGTTCGAGATGCCGGATCTCCCAGTTACGGGAGATCTCAACGGTCTGCACCTTGCCGTAAGATGTGACATGGCAGGCTGTGCAGTAGATCCTGTCCGCGTGCTTGTTGTACATCGACCCCTCAGAATGTGGTTTACTGCCGTGACATCTTCTGTCGTCGCAGGTAGTCGGGGTGTCGGTGTCATCGACCCGCAGGTCCATGCCTCTGCCAGACACATGATGATCCTTAAACGTGTGACAGTCCTGGCAGGTCATGTTAGCACTCATGTGGACATCAAGGTCCCGCGAGACCTCGGCTGCACCCATAGAAAGTTCAAGATCGCCCCGTTTGTTGTTGTCGCCGCCGCCTGCCGTTGCATGACAGCGCAGGCACATCGCACGCGTGGGTATCATGACGCTTCGAGCTGCTTCCGTCGCATCGATCGATGGGTCGGGACCTGACATGGTCTTCTTGTAGTTCGGCGCATGGCAGATCAGACAGTCGATCTTCTCGATTGGGCAGACCATCTTCTTAGCTGAACAATCGCATTCGCATTTGCAGCAGGTACCAGCTCCTGCGTGACACTTGCCACAGAGTTCCTCATTTGATTGGGTGCCCACACAGAACTCGTTCACGCCCATGACTTTACCAGTCATGTTACCCTCCTTCCCAACGACGTGTGTCGCCTCGCCCCTCCACGTATTATGGATGGAGGTCAAGAAGTCTTCACCTTCCTTTTGATGGCATGCGAGACAGGTCTCAGCACCAGTATATTCGCCGATCCCGGCGTGCGATCCGGGAGCTGCCGTTGCAGCCGTTGCGGTTGACAAGATCAGCAGGCAGAAAAGCAGAACAACAGAGAACCTCACCACTGCGGTACGACACAGGGGAGGGACAGTCGCATCTTGTATACTCATTGTCCATTCCTCTTTATATATATCGGTTTCAAGCATGATCTCACAGCACCCGCGTCTTCTCTTTCGGTCTTGGCGTCTTCACGACGAGGAAACGAAACACCGAGTCGCTTTCATTCAGCAGACGGTGTGGAACTCGTGCAGGGCTCTCAATGAGCTGATCTGCTGTAATATCCTCTCGCTCACCGCCGATCTCAACGACGCCGCGTCCTTCGAGTATGTAGAAGAAGACATCCACCGGGGTTGCGTGGAGTTTCAACGCCTCCCCTGGCTGCAACGTAATGTGCACTGCCTGAACATGCTCGGTGTCATGAATCATCGACGCATGAACACCATGCGGGTTTGGCGAGACCGGAGCCGACCTCGCATCAACTATTTTCATTATATAATACTCCTTTATTGAACTCATCGAATCCGATTCTATCGATTGTGTCTCCGATCCGTTCCTTTGGCTTGGCATTCGTCCTGTAGTAGTTAATCACTCTCTGCGTAATCTTCTTCGCATCACCAATCGACTCAATGTAAGTCAACTCATCTGCTATTCTTGGATTTTTACCGGCTTCCCCTCCAACAACTACCTTGAAGCCGTCTTTAAATCCAAAGAATCCAAGATCCTTCACCCAGGACTCGCCACAGCAATTCGGGCAACCCGATACGCCGATCTTGAACTTGGCTGGAAGTTTTGTTCCACGATACGCATCGTTTATAGCTAATCCAAGACCCAGGCTGTCTGAAACGGCTTTCTTGCAAAAATTGGTCCCGGGACATGTCTTAACAATGCGTACACAGAGCCCGTGTTCACCTGGAACCATCGAGAGATCGTTCCAGATGTTATCGATCTCTTCTTCTCCTATTCCGATGATCACCATCCGCTGTGCGCTCGTGATCTTTATCGCTGCTGCGCTATACTTCTCGGAAACATCTGCAATCGTTCGCAGTTTGTCAGGTGAGATCAAACCTGCTGGCAGGTCTATCGTCAGGGCGTATGTCTCAGCGTCTCTATGCAGTACTGCGCTCTTCTCTGGCAGATCATTTCTATCTTCGTTCATCAACGTATCACCTGGCAAATTCTTTCAGGACTCACACTCACATTCCCAAACATAACCGCCACGTACACTCCTTCGGTAGTGGAACCGTCGCAGTGGGGAGTTGGAATGCCGAATCGCTCTCACCTCATAGACCATGTGGAGACTTATGTAGAGTTCTTGGTCCGCAATCTTTACTCCAATACACCCTTCGCAAACTCTTCAAACCCAATCCGGTCGATGAAGTCACCGAGCCGTTCCTTTGGCTTCGCATTCGCGGTATAGTAGTCAAATACACTTCTTGCAACCTTCATCGCGTCATCATTCGACTCGACGTAGGTCAGCTCCTTACCGACCCTCGGCTTCTTGCCAGCCTCACCTCCGACGACCACCTTGAAACCTTTCTTAAAGCCAAAGAAACCCAGGTCCTTCACCCAGGACTCGCCACAGCAGTTCGGACAGCCTGATACGCCGATCTTGAACTTTGCGGGGAGGCTCATGCCGTGATACGCATCATGCAGAGCCATTCCAAGTCCGAGACTGTCTGAGATGCCTCTCTTGCAGAAGGTTGTTCCCGGGCAGATCTTGACACTTCTGACACATAGCCCGATCGCGGCACCCGGACTCATCTCGAGATCCTTCCATGCACTATCGATGTCTTCTTCCTTCAAGCCCACAATAACCATCCGTTGTGCGCTTGTTATCTTTATCGCGGCTGCTCCGTACTTCTCGGAAACATCCGCAATCTTTCGCAGGGCATCTGGTGATACTACGCCTGCTGGAGTGTCCGGCGCTATTGCATAAGTCTCTCTATCTCGTTGCACGACTGCTCCCTTCTCTGGTATGTCGTTCTTCTTTTCAGCCATTCTTAACACCTCTGTTGCCCAAATTTAGGAACTGTACACTTTGTATATTCAATTGTTGCTTTCATTTCTATTCACCTATCGGATATTACCACCCATGCGCATCAAATCGCATGAGAATCCCTTTCAGCCCTGCTTTGTGACGGGCTTCGTCTTTGGATGCTCGCTCGAAGAACCGAGCTGCATCGATGTTGCCTTCCGCTTCGGCAGCTTTTGCAGCGTCCGCTTTCTCAGTTTCAGCCATGGTCTCGCCTGAAAGCATCATCTCGATGTTCGCCTTAGTGTCCTTGATCATGCCGAGAAGTTCTGCAACCTCTGCGCCATGCCATGCTTCATCCATCGCAACCTGCCTGAAGTACATGGCTGCGGTGTGGTGTCCCTCGCGCTCCGCCTGCTTTGACATTGCAAGATAGAGTGCAACTTCTGATGTTTCGCCCTTAAAGTTCGCTTCAAGTTCGTCTTTTGTTGTCATTACAGAGACCTCCACCATTGGTATATGGTTCGCGTAAACCTTTAATAGTTTACGGTTGGGGTGATATGTATTGCGAGTATATAACATTATGGTGCGGAAATCGTCAATAAATTGCACGATATGTACGAAAATTGATAGGGAGCGGTGCAATGATTGGTGAGGGGGTATGAAGATTTGTGAAAATGTTGCGACTCATACTAAAAAGTAGCCGCATGGGCAGGAGCTCTGATCAGTCAACCTTGCGCATAATGAGAGAACCGTCTCTCATCGGAACCGCCATATACTTTTCCGATGTACCTAACTCATACTTGCTGTACCGCATCGATTCGAACCGGCTGGCAGAGGCAAGTTTTCGGATGAGTGACATGTCAGCACCAGTGATCCGGGTCTTCTCTGCAGGCGGACTGGTTGCAATCTTCCGCCGGGAATATATCGCACCACCTTTCATATCGGCTCCGGCATAGCCCATGCCGCCTCCGACCAGCAGCACGCCACGCTTCATGTATGCGCCTGCGAACTCTCCTACCACTCCGCGGACAACCACAGTTCCGCCGTTTAGATGTGCGCCGGTGTTCATTCCGGCATCTCCAGTGACAGTGATCGTGCCCTGCTGCATAAGTAGTCCGGTCCCGTTATGGGCGTCGCCTTCCACGAGCAGATCGACCTGGCAATCGCACCGTGCACACAGGGTTGCAGGATTCCGTCGTTTAAAACCAGCCGCATCCCCTCTGCACCCCCGTGATCCAGTGAATTGGACACGGGCTCCTCAGGCAGGTGGTTGCAGAGAAGATCGGTAATGGACACGAATTTGCGATATCCTGCCACATCAGAGCGCACCTCGATGATATTTCCAAGCGGCTCCTCGACCATACCAGAGGCGTAGACTGCTCCTGCGACCATACACCCGGATCATATGTAGTCCTGATACCGTGAAGTCTCATGATGGTGGTTTATGTACCTGAGTAGTCACATCTTCACAAGCATCTCTTTGAATGCAGCTCCGGCATTCCGCAGATCATCTTGATCCGGGTGGGTGCTTGCCCTTTCGTGCAGGGCAACCCGTTCAGGTGTGAGTGCATGGGGGTGATCCGGCGGCATCTTCTCAAAGATCTTAATCAGTTTTGGATCGACCTTTCCCTGACTTATGAAGTGCCCGATCAGGTCATTGTCCGATCTAACCATCTCTTCCGCACGTTTCATGCAGTCATTTGCGTGTTCGGAGTCCGGATCTGCACCAAGTGTCATAAACAATCCCACCTTCTTCCCATTGATCTTTTTCATGTATTCCTGAGCTTTCTTGTCAGGCAGCCCCTTATCAACCCAGAATCCCAGTGCTACGAAATCATAGTCCTCGAAATCCGGATCATCTTTAACAGGAGCAATCTTTGATACTTCGGGCATGATCCCATAAATCGCATCTGCTATCTTCTTTGTGTTTCCTGTCCTGCTTGAATATACGACTAGCGTTCTCATTTTCGATCACCAGAGACCCAAATTGTTATTTTAGCACTGTATCATCAGTACCAAACCGTTTTTCACTGCATCTCCGCTCCGGGAATGCTATGCCGATGCCGGTCTTCGTACTCCTGTTTTTTCGCGGAATTCCAACCGGATACCGCCTGCATGTACCCTGTGACGCGTGAAATCTGATCCACGCAGTGCGATCCGCACGTGGAGCACATCGGTTATCACATAC
>JAYEGI010000271.1:0-1703 GCA_034659035.1 Methanobacteriota archaeon | reverse complement strand
GTTGACGTCGTTTTGAAGTTGTTACTGATTCCCAAGTTCTCATATCTACCACACCAAGTTTCGGATATCTGAAAACAGACGAGTCAAAACCAAAGCACCAGATAAATTGACACCTTCCATTATCTGGTTGAGGGAGTTTCTGTCTTCTTCTGGTCGGTTAGGAAATGGCACATGCTGACTCAAGCACCACGCAACCTGACGCCTCGCCTGCCAAAACTCTTTAGTAACTCGTCTTCGCATAGTCCCACTCATGAAGATACTACTCATAGGCAGTGGCGGAAGAGAACATGTGATCGCAGAGGCGGTCGCACGCAGCAGACAAGATCCAGATCTCTATGCGGTGATGAGCAGAAAGAATCCCGGAACCGCGGGATTGTGCAAGGACTTCCTCATCGCAGACGAGAGCGTGGATGCTGTCCTCCCGTACGCGAGATCGAAGGGAATCGATGTTGCAGTGATCGGTCCTGAAGCGCCGCTTGCGCTCGGGCTTGCCGATACGCTCGAAGACGAGGGTATCCCGTGTCTCGGACCGCGACTTGCTCCGGCACAGATCGAACTTGACAAGGCATGGGCCCGGATGTTTATGCGTAGGCACGAGATTAGCGGGTGTCCAGCGTTCGAGGTCTTCGAGGCGGGCGATTTCGAGGGTGCGCACGCGTTTATCAATAAACTCGGCGATGTCGCTGTAAAGCCAACCGGTCTTACAGGCGGAAAGGGTGTCAAGGTGATGGGCGATCACTTCGAGATCGGGGGCGCAAAAGAATACACATCCGAACTTCTAAGCACCGGATCGGTCGTTATTGAGGAGAATTTGAAGGGCGAAGAGTTTACTGTGCAGGCATTTTCAGATGGAAAGACGCTTGCGTTTGCGCCTGCTGTACAGGATCATAAACGCGCTTACGACGGGGATAAGGGCCCAAATACCGGCGGCATGGGTTCTTACACCGACGCAGGAGATATCCTTCCGTTTATGCACGAAGAGGATTACGAGGAAGCAAAGGCGATCATGCGCGATACCATAAAGGGCATCAAAGAGGATGTCGGTGCGTACAAAGGCATACTGTATGGTCAGTTCATGATAACATCGAAAGGGATCAAGGTAATTGAATTTAACGCACGGTTCGGCGATCCTGAGGTGATGAACGTCCTCCCGCTGCTCCGCACCGATTTCGTGGACATCCTCTCAGCGGTTGCAGATGAGACACTCTCTGATCTGGATGTCAAATTTACGCGCCTTGCAACCGTCTGCAAGTACGCAGTTCCGGCAGGTTATCCTGAAAATCCTGTGAAAGACACGGTTGTTGAGATAGGCGATATCGGAGATGCTACATTCTTCTATTCGAGCGTGTACGAGCAGGACGGGGTCGTGTACACCACCGGATCACGCGCGATTGCCGTTGTTGGGGCGGCACAGACGATAGCGGAGGCAGAGAAGATCGCATCTCACGGGCTTACCGGAATACACGGCGATCTGGTTGCGAGATCCGATATCGGCACTGCGGCACTGCTCGATAAGCGGGTCCGGCACGCAGCGATATTGCGCGGTTCATGATAATCGAGTCACTCACATTCGGGTTCGTAATTGGACTCACAGGCGCTATCGTGCCAGGACCCATGCTCTTTGCAACGATCGATGCATCGCTCCGGCGGGGCTGGATTGCAGGCCCCGAGATCGTGCTCGGACATGCACTTGTAGAGGTCGT
>JAYEGI010000270.1:15572-25666 GCA_034659035.1 Methanobacteriota archaeon | reverse complement strand
AATCACCCGAAACAGTTTACATCACTGAAGAAGAAGGGAGATGAACTTGCAAGAATCGTAGATAAGAAGAAGATATATAGTGTGGATGTGGAGCTGGACCAGATCATGACCTGCTTCAAGATTTCTTCTGCGAATATCTGCTGTTACTTACTGGATGAATGTTTCAACGGTGAGAAAATGACACTACAACGGCTTTTTGAGGTGATATTTGATCTTCAAGGTACAGTAAGAATTGAAAATGGATGCCGAAATATATTTATAAAGAAAAATCTAAAGCAACAGGATATTATGAAACAATTAGAATCGGCACTCGATTCAATTAATCATATGGGGATTGAAGATTTGAATGGACGTATGTATAACTTCAAGCTTCTCTAATTTAATTTGTCGCTATAATTCGTATACCCGAAAGTCGTGTATTACCTTTCATTTCAGACACCTCTGGCAAAAACGTGATTCTTTCCTACCAGATTCTCCGCGCTGCGTATATCCAACCTGCAAGCTATATTATAAAAAACTTCCCAAGAGCCGGTTGCAGGTCTCTACGCCAGACGTGTTTCCAGATCGGGTGCTTGCGAAAAACAGTATCCGCAGGCCATTTCATACCGGGGACGTGATTAACACCAACCACACTGATTTCATTTACAAGCTACTGGGGTACTTGGAAATGACTAATACCGGAAATACACAGAGTAATTGTGCTAAAATCCAATGCTCCGGCCGGGATTTGAACCCGAGTCAATGGCTCGAAAGGCCACCATGATTGGCCGGACTACACTACCGGAGCGTGGGGACATATAATACAGTAACCGAATGCACATTAACGTTTCGATTACGAACTGCCGCGGCGGCAAATATTTAATAGAGTCGCCACAACCATAAAGACTATGAATTATCTGCTATGGGCATTTGGCATCGTATGGACAGGACTCGGGCTCTACACCCTACACCTGTTGCTCGTACGATCACGATTATCAAGAACGAGGGGGGATCGGAGCAAACATGGATAGGAGACGGAAACTGATATTTACATTCGCCATCATCGTAGTTGTTCTGGTGGTTGGATTATGGGGTATCCCTTTCGGGAACAAACAACTCACGGTCTCGGAGCTTACCGATGAGCATATCGGGAAGCTGGTGCGTGTAAACGGCACCGTTGCGGTTGGGACGCTTCACTACAGGGATAACGGCTCAACGATACTATTTACCCTTACAGATAGTCTCAAAGATGTCAATGTCAGTTATGCAGAGCATCAGCCCCCAAATCTGGTGGAAGGAAATCATGCTGCCGTCACCGGAATGTTGCTCCCTAACAACACCATATCCGCAAACCAGATAATAACCAAATGTCCATCAAAGTACAGCACCGAGGCGACCGCGCTTGAGACTACAGAATAACGAGGCATCTTGATGATCACGGACTGGTACGAATACCGGCTTATAAACGGCGCAATTGTCAGTATGGTGGATGATCTCGATGAATCGAATCTTAAACGTATCATCCACCACGTATTCGATTCGGGGGGCAAAAAAATCCGTCCGATCATACTAATTCTCTCCTCTGAACTCTTTGGCGGCGATGCGGACGAGTGCGTCGATGCCGCGCTCGCGATTGAACTGATCCATTCAGCGTCGTTGATACACGATGACATACTGGACGTAGGTCTTGTGCGCAGGGGCGTTCCCAGCGTGTACAACCAGTTCGGGCTAGCTGCTGCGATCCTCTGTGGCGATTTCCTGATCTCAAAGTCGATCGAACTGATCTCGAAATATGACCGGGCAGTGATTCAGGATTTCGGGCGCGCCGGCATGTCCATGTCCGAAGGCGAGGCGCTCGATGTCAACAGCAGCGAGACCGATTTTTCCGAGAACGATTACTTTGAATGCATAAGCAAGAAGACCGCATCGCTCTTTGCCGCGTCGGCGCGTATGGGAAGCCGAATCGGTGGGGCGGGCGCACAGTCTGTCAGCAGATGCACCGAATTCGGGATGCATCTTGGCATGGCATACCAGATCATCGATGACATCCTCGAATATAAGGAACTCCAGCACGAGAAAAAGTCTGAAAACACCGCAACAACGCTTCCGCACATCTTAAAGCACGATGCGATAGACCTCTCGGTAAAGGCGGTTCAGCATCACGTCGATTGCTCAAAACAGATCATAAATTCGTTTACTGAAACGGAAGTCAGGACTAAGTTACATAAAATCGTGGACTACCTGACGTTTGATCTGGCAGGTGCAGTGGAATAATCCACCTAATTCATCTGAATCTGCCGACCGGACACCTCTGACAGAGCGCGCAAGACCCCATCGACACATTGTATTGGGGGTTGCTGACTCCATGAACCCCGTGTGAAAAAAACCGAAAGACTTATTAACAAATAGTTACATGATGTCATACCTGAAGTCAATAATAGGGAGGTCAGGGGAATGTATCAACTAAACAAATGTCCGAAATGTGGAAGTCAATTATATCATTGCGGTCGTATACAGGTCTGCATCAGATGCGGGTACTGGACACGGGCTGGAACTGCAAATCTGGATTCGATAATCATATCATAACTACGGCACGTAGAACGATTGCGCTGATCGACCGGGTCTGTTCTATTCTCGTATTCGTAACTACTCAGATATGTTGATTGGTCGCACGATTGCGAGTCCGTACTTTCTGGCAAGAAAAATAACTGCAGAGGGCGCAGAGGAACGCTATAAGTGTTTATCCGTTTATTTCCCCTCCGCGTCTCTCTGCACACTCTGCGGTTAAATTCCCGGTTTGGTTACAGTAGCCCCCGCGCCCCGAGTAGTTCCTGCATGGTGAAGTCTCCTGGTGGTGGTTTTGGGTACCTGAGTAGTTACTTTTTTTTGTACCGTTCTGAGACGAGGGAGGCAGGTAACCGCCTCGTCCTTAGTCGGCGATAAAAACTGTTAGAAACAGACCAACTTCTCGAGAAAACCAGGGAACCAGAGTAAGACCTCAAAGGCTAAAAAACTCACGGAACATAGACAAGATAACTCCGCTGCCGCAGATACACAACCTTCACGCCCCTATCCCGTAACCTCCCTTTTAGTTCAGCATCGTTGGTAAAGACAGTAACCTTCATCTCGACCGCAAGTTCCACGATCGAATCGTCCACATTCCCCACGGTCCCATTCGCCTTGACCGTCCGGCACCGGTCCATAAGTGATAACGCAACACGGGCAGCGTCCCTGCCCTTACCTCTGCCGCGGGATGCGATTCCTTCGAGTTCGCGCACCACCCCTGGCGGGACGATCCACTCATCAAAACCAAGCCTACCAAGTTCTGAAAAGATATCGACACCAAACTCCGCGGGCACCATCAGTGCATTGGTGTCGATGATTATTTTCATTCGACCAGTTCGCCCATCCCGATCAGACGCCATCTGGCTCCGATCCGCCTCGATATCGCAACCCCTGATCCGATCTCGGCACATACTGGGCGCTTCATCTTGACCCTGACCAAATCGCCGCGTGCACCGGTCACAATGCCTACAGTGGTCGCAGTTCCTACGCTTAACATAAGCGGCTCGGTTGCGCAGATCGGCTCGACCTCTGCCTTGTCGCTCGATCCGACAACCCATTTGAGGAGCGTGGTGCGCATACTGAAATCCTCCCATGTCGGAGGCAGCGTACCGGGTTCGCCTGCAACCTGCCCTGTGAGCTGATCGCTCTTGGTCATCGCTGGATCCAGCGTTGTGCCGATTGCGAGCAGTCCTCCGGATGTTGCCCTCTTCTTCTTTTTTTCACCTGCGACGATGGTTGTGATACGCGTCGTAATCGGCACCCAGTTGACGCTGCCGATCTGCTCAACACGCCGTCCGGGCCTGATCTCGATATCATCACCAGTATGCAAACTGCCCCCCGAGATCGTGCCACCGATAACGCCACCGGTCAACTTCTCAGGAAGTATCCCGGGTCGGTTGACATCAAACGATCTCGCAACGGTGATTCGGGATGGCTTATCCGGATCAGGTTCTGGTGTCGGAATCACATCTTCGAGCACCTGGATCAAAAGATCGATGTTTATCTTCTGCTGTGCAGATATCGGGACTATCGGGGCGTTCTCTGCAACCGTACCCTTAACAAACTCCTTTATAGCGTTATGATGCTCGACCGCATCCTGTTTCGAGACGAGATCGAGCTTATTGTGGACGATCACAATATTCTTGATCCCAATGACATCGAGCGCCATCAGATGTTCGCTCGTCTGCGGCTGCGGACAAGGTTCGTTCGCTGCAATCACGAGCACCGCGCCATCCATGATCGCCGCTCCAGAGAGCATAGTAGCCATCAGTGTCTCATGACCCGGCGAATCGACAAACGAGACGGTACGCAGTTCTTCAGTCGGAGCGTCGCAATGCGGACATTTCTTCAGAACAGTATAACACTGCGGTTCTTCACAGTTCGGGCAGCGCCTGAATGTGACGTCTGCATATCCGAGCCGTATCGATATTCCTCGCTTCAGTTCCTCGCTGTGCTGATCCGCCCATACTCCGGACAGCGCGCTGACAAGCGTGGTCTTTCCATGATCGACATGCCCGACCATGCCGATGTTAACACAGGGCTGTTTCAATCGTTTGTTTCCTCCATAGATTATGTACCATACATCTCTACGCCAATTATAAGTAACTTATGGGTGCCGTGTGATTGTAACGTCTGTGCCAGTCGGTCGGATAGCACACCCCTGAAGTCATCCGGACAGAAACCTTTATCTTCTATTAGTACGTCTATTAAGTTTAGTAATACTTCATACCATTAACATTTAATGAAGTATTACCAGATGGAAAGGAGGTACATTAAACATGGAACATGTTGAACCTGTTGAGGTAAAAGCGACTCTGACCGAACTCGACCTTGAAGGCATTGACAAGATCGCAGAAGACGCTGTAGACTTCATCAACAGCGGTAAAATGGATGTGAGGGCGGCATCTGCATGGGCTATCCACAGTCTTGAGGACGAGTGGGGTTTCCCATCGATCACAGCGCTGTATCACAAGATGGTCGAACGTCTCGAGAGCAATTTTCAGGCAAAGCGGGAACTGGTCAGATACGTTCAGATATGGTGAGACCGCGTAAGGATGTGCTGAAGAGATCAGCACATCCATGATTTTTTTTCATGCGGTCGTGTCGCGGCAGAGCGCGGCGGTTCGCGCTGGTTTTATATTCGGTGTGCTTGCAGTACAGATGTGAGAACATATGTCCAAACACCCGACCCCCAAACGAAGCACACTCGGCATGATTAACATCGACCCGCTCCAGCGCGGCGGGATACTGACGCCCGAGGCGAGGCAGGCGCTCGTAGAGTGGGGCGACGGATACTCGATCTGTGATTTCTGCCCGGGCAAACTCGAAGATATCAAGAAGCCGCCGATCCACGATTTCGTATACCAGGATCTGCCGGAATTTCTCGGCACCGATCATGCAAGGGTCACGAACGGTGCGCGCGAGGGCATATTCGCTGTGATGCACGCGCTTTTCAGGAAAGGCGGGTCTGTGGTGCTGGATGGGAATGCGCATTACACGTCCTTTGTCGCGGCAGAGCGCGCCGGGCTTGATATATCGCTGGTGCCAGTCTCTGACCGCCCCGAATACCGGATCGATCCTGAAGGGTACCGGGACGTGCTCGAAGAAAAGTCTGGCGAAGAAGTGGTGCTTGCTGTTCTGACATATCCTGACGGGAATTACGGAAATATAGTGGATGCGAAGAAAGTATCCGCGATATGCCGCGAGTACGGCGTGCCCTTGTTACTGAATGGCGCATACTCAGTCGGGCGCATGCCAGTTGTTGCAAAGGATCTCGACGCTGATTTCGTAGTCGGGAGCGGCCACAAATCGATGGCAGCCTGTGGACCTGTCGGCGTACTCGGGATCAACGAGCCCTACCATGATCTCGTGCTCAGGAGATCCAAGCATAACAAGAATAAGGAGATCGAACTTCTCGGGTGCACGGCCCGCGGCGCAACGATCATGACATTGATCGCATCATTTCCGAGGGTTCTGGAACGGGTGGCAAAATGGGATCGCGAGGTCGAAAAGGCTAGATGGTTCGCTTCAAAGATGGAGCAGCTCGGCATGATCCAGATGGGCGATAAACCGCACAATCATGATCTTATCTTCTTTGAGGCGCCAGTTCTATACGAGATCTCAAAACATGCAAAGAAAGGCAGGTTCTTCCTGTACAAGGAACTTAAAAAGCGAAAGATCCACGGGATCAAGTCAGGGCTCACGAAGCATTTCAAACTGAGCACTTATGGATTGCCAGAGGATGACCTGCGCTATGTGATCGATGCTTTCGATGAGATCATATCGACGACCCGCTGAGCCGCCTGTACCATGATAAATAAAAGAAGGGGAATAGAATGATGGACAAACGATAGACCGCATCACCCACCCTTCTTCACACGCCTCGCAGCAACGACCATAAGTAAGCCGATCAGTGCTACCAGTCCGGGCGGCGTAAGTACGGTAACCGGGTCCGGATACTCGAATCTGTTCTCCTTGCAGTTATTCGCTTCATTGCTCTCGGAGACAATATCGTCCCTGTCAGCACAGACCACAATCATATCGCGGTCACCAGTCATCGTAAAGGGTCCGAGTGTGGCCGTATGACTCTCACCCACTGATAATGCCGGAACCGCCACGGTTGCAGCGTTGACTCCATCGATTGTGACCAAGGTTGTGCTTGCGCCTGCGTCACCAGAGCCGGTGTTTGCCACAGTATATGCGATGTTGTAGGTCTTACCCCACATACTGGCCCACGATTCGGACTTTTTGGTAACCATGAGGTCCGGGATAGGATAGTAAATGATCCATTGTTCACCGTGTATGCCATCGTGACGTAGCCCGTATCGAAGAGGTCTGCGGATGCAATGTTTAGCGGGCTTGTATCTCCGTCATCACCTACTGCGGTGAGATCGATATACGCAAAGGTCACGTTTCCACTCAGTCCACCCACATCAAGTGCATTTGCGCGCATCCATCCTGAACCATTGTTGATCCTGTACTTAAACGAGAAACGCAAATCGACATGGAGGACCTCGGTCACGTGGACTACCGCGGGATTGTATGTGAAATTGATCACGCCACCGCCCAGCATCGCAGTATCGTTGATCCTGATAGGTGATGTGACCGTGTTACCAGGTTCGGGCACTGTAATCACCAATGCCGATGGTAGTTTCAGATGCAGCTACCAGCGATATCGAGATGAGCATAAGTAGGCCCAAACCGGTTAGTTGTATAAGTCTCGCCATGGTGCAGAAATCATGGTGTCAGGAATAAAAAAAAAAGAGGGAGCAGAGGTTAAGGTTCCTCCACTCTGCCGATCGCGTACATCGCTATGTACAATGCATCCATCATATTCACAACACCGTCACCCACCGGGTCTCCAGCTTCGCCTGTGACATCCCCGACCAGCACACCTAGTGGATTTGAGGTTTCCGGCTCCAGACCTACCATATAATTGGATATATACTCCACATCCATCTCGTCGACGAGACCATCACCGTTCGCATCACCCCTCTTAAGGACGGTCAGATTGGCACTCACCGAATCATTGATGCCCCCATCGTTATCGGTTGCAGTGATATTCAACTGTTGGGTGAAGTTCGGGGCATCAATAGCAACCTCTGTTGCGTTTGTGGTCACCTCCCATAGATCTCCTGAGACGGGTTCCATCGGATGGGCAGATGATCCGCCTATCGCTGAGAGATTGATAGTGACTGTAGTTATGCTACCGTCCATATCGGTCACATGAGCACTCAGCAAACTGATGTTTGTTCCGGGTGTTCTGGGTCTGCCGTTGTCGTAGAGTATCGCAATAGGAGTTGCAGATATGTGTTTCACCTCTGGCGGTACGTTTTCATGGATGCTAAACGTTCCATTCCTTCTGCTGTGGACGATTTCCTTGAAGGATACGTCAAGCAACCGGCTATCCTCAAACTCCATCCCGCTTGCATCGCCCTTGTTGCCAACAGCGGTGAGGGTGAGGTATGCAAAGGTCACGTTTCCGCTTAACCCCTCCACATCAATCGCGTTTGCACGCATCCATCCGGAACCGTTGTTGAGATTAAACTTAAATGAGTAACTCATATTGCCCTTGCCAACATCAGTCACACAAACCACTGTGGGGTCATAAGTGAAATTAAGCTCGCAGACACCCATATCCGTCACGTTAAAGACTGTGATCGGGACAGTTACATTCTCCCCTGGTCTTACAACAATATCTTCTATGTACAGGGTTGCCGGAAGTCTTACCTCGTACGTCGCTTTATTGTTCGTAGCCACATTGCTGTTGTTTGACGCGTCGGTTGCAACAATGGTTACGTTGTATGTGCCTAAATCGCCGACAGCCTTTACCGTACCAGCGTACGTGTCTTTAGCAACGAGCGCAAGTACAACGTTGTTAGCAGTCACACTCGCTATGCCGGACTTATCGGTTGCGGTAATAGTCACGTTGATCGACCCGTTTGGTAGAACAACCTTCGGATCAATCGTCACCGATGTTATATTTGGTGGTTCTGTGTCTTTTGTCGATATGATCGCAAATGATCCATCGTTCACAGTGTATGATATCTCGGTGTAATTTATGTCAATGAGATTTGCGGCCGCTAGGTTTAGCAGACTCGTGTCGCCCACCACACCTATTGCAGTGAGGTCGATATATGCAAAGGTCACGTTTCCGCTCAGTCCCTTCGTGTCAAGCGCGTTTGCTTGCACCCATCCGGAACCGTTGTCGACACTCGACATAAGCGAGAAACGCATGTCCCCTAGGGTAATGCCAGTTACACGAACTACTGCGGGATCGTACGTGAAATTGATCTCGCAGCCACCCAGCATCATAGTATCGTTAATTCTGATAGGTACTGCGATTGTGTCAGTGGGTTTAACGCTGTAATCATCGATGCCGATGGTCGTTTCAGATGCAGCTACTAGTGAGATTGAGATGAGCATAAGGATGCCCAAACAGGTTATTTGTATAAATTTTGTCATGGTAACCAGAAATAAAAAAAAAGAGGGAGTGGAGGTTAAGGCTCCGCTTCCATCTTGTCGTCCGAGTACCTTGCTATGTACAATGCGTCCCTCAGATCCACAACGCCGTCACCCACTGGGACTCCAGCCTTGCCTACGACATCTCCGATCAGTATCGAGACTTCCGCTTCCAGACCTGCCAGATAGCGGGATATGTAGATCGAATCATCCGCGTCGACGATACCATCACCGTTCACATCGCCCCTCTTACGGACAGTCAGATCGATGCTCACCGAATTGTTGATGCCTCCCTCGTTATCGGTTGCAGTGATAGTCAACTGTTGGGTGAAGTTCGGGGCATTAATAGCAACCTCTGTTGCGTTCGTGGTTACCCTCCATAGATTCCCTGAGACGTTTTCCATCGGCTGGGCAGGCAATCCACCTATCGATGAGAGATCGATAGTGACCGTGTCGATGCTACCGTCCGCATCAATCACATAAGCACTCAACGAAGTGAGGTTTGTTCCGGGTGTTCTGGGTCTGCCGTTGTCGTAGAGTATCGTATCGGGAGTTGCGGATACGTTTGTCACCTGTGGCAGCCTGTTTGCCCTTATGGTAAACGTTCCATTATCCGTGATGTGGGCGATTTCATTGTAGGATGGGTCAACCAATAGACTCTCCTCAAACTCCAGATCACTCATATCGCCCTTGTTGCCAACAGCGGTGAGGGTGATGTGTGCAAAGATAACGTCTCCGTCCACACCCTCGGTGTCAAGCGCGTTTGCACGCATCCAGCCGGAACCATTGTTGATGTTGTATATAAACGAGAAGTTCATATCCCCTCTTGTGATATCGGTCACATAAACGACTGTCTGATCATACGTGAAATTGATCTCGCAGCCGCTCATATCCGTCACGTTAAAGACCGTGATAGGGACAGTCTCACTCCTGCCCAGTGATACGGTAACATCCCCTATGTGTAGTATCGTCTCTGTTGGCTCTTCTACCGTGTACGTCGTTTTGTTGTCCACAGCTTCGTTGCCAACCATGTCGGTTGCAACAACGGTTACGTTGTATGTGCCGGCATTGCTTTCAGCCGTTATCGT
>JAYEGI010000270.1:0-15472 GCA_034659035.1 Methanobacteriota archaeon | reverse complement strand
GATCGAGTGTCACGCCGTTAGCAGTCACGTTGGCTACGCCTGACGCATCGGTTGCGTTGACGGTCACGGTGATCAACCCGGTCGATGCAACATCAGTCAGATCAAGCTCAACTGAGTTTATCTCTGGTAGTATCGTCTCTGTTGGCTCTTCTACCGTGTACGTCGTTTTGTTGTCCACAGCTTCGTTGCCAACCATGTCGGTTGCAACAACGGTTACGTTGTATGTGCCGGCATTGCTTTCAGCCGTTATCGTGCCTCCCCAGGTGTCGTTAACGAGATCGAGTGTCACGCCGTTAGCAGTCACGTTGGCTACGCCTGACGCATCGGTTGCGTTGACGGTCACGGTGATCAACCCGGTCGATGCAACATCAGTCAGATCAAGCTCAACTGAGTTTATCTCTGGCGGTGTCGCGTCTACCTCGTACGTCTTTGAGTTGTCCACATCCTCATTGCCTGCCGCGTCGGTTGCAACAACAGTTACGTTGTGTACACCTACAGCGCTTTCAGCCGTTATAGCGCCTTCCCATGTGCCGTTAACGAGATCGAGTATCACGCCATTGGCAGTCACATTGGCTACATCTGACTCACTATCGGTCGCGTTGACTGTCACGATGATTGACCTGTTCGGTGCAATCACTGTCGGATTGAGCTCGACTGAGTTTATCTCTGGTGCGGTCGCGTCTACCTCGTACGTCTCTGTGTTGTGCTCACCCACATTATCGTACATGTCGGTTGCAACAACGGTTACGTTGTGTACGCCGGACGTGCTTTCAGCCGTTATCATGCCTTTCCAGGTGCCGTCAACGAGCGTGAGTTCATTGTCATTAGCAGTCACACTGACTACGCCAGTCCCATCGGTCGCGTTGACTGTCACGATGATCGACCCGTTTGGTGCAATCACGGTCGGATTGAGCTCGACTGAGTTTATCTCTGGTGCGGTCGCGTCTACCTCGTACGTCTCTGTGTTGTGCTCACCCACATTATCGTACATGTCGGTTGCAACAACGGTTACGCCGTATGTGTCGGACGTGCTTTCAGCCGTTATCGTGCCTTCCCAGGTGTCGTTAACGAGCGCGAGTTCAGTGTTATTAGCAGTCACTTTGGCTACGCCTGCCCCATCGGTCGCGACGACCGCTACGCTGATCGACCCGTTCGGTCCAACCACTGTCGGAGTAAGTACCACTGAGTGAATCTTCGGCGGTTTCGTGTCTGTAAGTTTGATGTTGTGTACTAAGGTGTCATTATCTAGTTCCTCCTGGGTAACTATGTGGTCTGTAGTACGTGACTGGCTTTCATCCGGACTCATAGACTTGAACCGCAACGTAACGCCAATAGTTATATTATTACTGTCTATCGTCCTCCAGTAGTAGTTCGAACTTGCATTCTTCTCGACTCCCCACGACTCATCAGTGACCTGGTTTATTATGGTGACTGATGGCTCGTTGCATGCACTATTGTTTTCATATAAAACGGTCCCACTGATATACAACTGTGCAGCATAAGCTGCAGATGTTGTTCCAACCATTACCACGATTGCAATGATTGCGACTCTCAAATACGATCTATTCATGTTCATTAATTCCCTCTTTAGTTATTCTTGAGTAGTTCTCATTCCAAATGAACTACAGGAAGGGACCCCCTCCCCTATACCGTTTCACCATAACTGTATCATTGATACAATGGATCCACCTCTTCTTCCGGAATTTTTTCCTATTTTCCGCCCACCTCCTCTAGTAGGTCTGTTTTTTTTTGTGTTATATTGCTTTTGTCACCCTACTGAGCATAATGGATTTTTTTATATACCTGTATGTCGCCTACTGATACGGAATATGTGGCTACACACACTCCCCCTAACACGACCCATTTTTCATTTTCCTTTTGACGTTAGAAGTAATGCAACAGCCAATCCCACTATCGAACAGAACGCCCCAAAACCAGGAATCGTATTCTTCGTTGATGGGCGCTTCGGATGTTCATCGGTTGCAGTTGTGGCTGTGGTTGTAGTCGTTGTAACTCCTGTCGATTCTTCCACAGTGCATGTTCCGCTGTTAACAACAACAGCACCGATCTGGTGAGTGTCCGGATCATATAAGCTCGCCTCTAACGATATGTCACAGGTCCCCGGCCCTATTGCGTCGAAGCTGATCGATGTCAGCACTCCGGATTCGGTCGCACCGCCAACACCCCCTCGCCTGATCTCGCCATATTCGATCTTTCCGATTGCGTTGTTGATGCCGTTTAGCATCTCGACAGTCTCCGCGCCACCGCTACTGAGGAACGTTCCATTACTCTGATCGTTCGTCTTAAGCATCGTACTGTCGAAACGCAGGGTGCATTCCGCGCGATAAACTTCATTGCCAGCAGGATCTACAACAATGTCCAATGTGAACGTGTCCCCTTGCGATACGGTCACCGTCTGGGGCGATATACTCACAGTGCTTTCTGTTGCCGCCACGGTCTGGCAGGTGCAGGTCAACAGCATAACCACTAATACAATCAGTCCTGTGCGTTTTCTTATTACCTGGTTCATATACATGACACACCCCAACTTCACTATAATCTACTATGTGCTACCTAAGTTATATTAAAGGTTTCGGTATTGTACGAAGTTATTTTTATTATTTTTGATAACACCCTATCCCCCAAATTAATATACCAATCGTATTTTATTTCAGTGGATAGTATATACAAATCTGGTAAAAATAACAAATCGAACGAATTTTACAGATCGTATGAAATAACGAACATGTTCATTCAGGTTGTGGTAAATCAGCACTGAACATGGAAGCGATTAGATTAGTGGGATCGGTGTAATCAGTGAAATCAATGTTAATCTGTGGATCCGATTGCACGGACATTGCTCCACTCACCCCCTTCGGCACCCGACCTCCCAGCAACTAAACGGTTAAATGATATCCAATAGCAGGATATCAAATAGCAGGTCTTTTCCAGCCAGCGGATGGTTTACATCCAGCGTCGCACTCGTTTCAGTGACATCAGTCACCATGGCTATAATCGATCGACTATCTGGCTGACGAACCTCTAACTGCTGACCGACTTTCGGTTGCGTACCATCGGAAAAGACCTCCAGACCCACCGTCAGCACCAGTTCGCCGTAATGCGGTCCGTATGCTTCATCCGCCGAAATTTCAAATGCCTTCGATTCGCCTGGCTCCATCCCGAGCAGGGCTTGCTCAAACAGAGGGATTATCTGACCCGCACCTATCGTAAATTGAATGGGCTCGCAGTTAGCTGTCGTATCAAATATCGTGCCATCCCTCAATTTGCCGGTGTAGTGAACCATAACGGTGTCACCATCTTGTATCTGTGCCATTTTTTTCATTGCTCCTTTGTTTCGTGGTTATTATGTCAAAATTTCGTCTTATATAACGTTTTCGGAAAATGCAACACTTGTGTCCAAAAGGTACGCCCTTCCCATTTACAAACATACGCCCACACAGAATCCCACATCAGTCTTCGCGCTCATTCGAACACCTCTACTTCCATCAGTTGCTCATCCCACCCACCCAACCTCAGAGCCCCGCGGATGCATCCGAATTCACTCGAGGGTGGTACAGCTGAGCTAATATCAGAATCTCATTTCTTCCACCCAATCTCCAAACATCTGAATAACAGACCAGCCAGAACCAGAGCACCAGACAAAGTGACCACCCCCGCTGTGGCGAACCAATAAATATCATGCCGCGCATCATACATCAGAAGGATTCACCATGCTACTAAATATAGGAATGCTACTGATCTGGATATCATTCGCAAGCTGCCTCGGCGCTGTAATATATGGGGCATGGTATTATTTCAGCAGAAATTCGAATATGCGCCTTGCATCCAGGAGATTCGAGATAATAAGTCTTGTTACATGTACTCTTTCCGCCATGCTGCTTATGTACTATCTGCTGGAGGTCAGGGCGTACTACCTGTACGTGTATCGATTTTCCTGCGAGACCTTCCCGATACTCTACAAGATATCCGCATTCTGGGCGGGACAGGAGGGTTCGCTATTTATCTGGGCGTGGTTTACGCTTGTGTGCGTGGCACTGGTGCGGATGCGTGCTGACAACCGGGTCAGCGAGATCGTGAGGATCACAGGTCTTTTTGTGGCAGCGTTCTTCCTTCTACTGCTCGCCATCAGAAGCCCGTTTGCACTTATCTATGGTATCGATGACCAGACATGGAACCTCCTTTCAACGAATACTGACATCTTTGCTGCCCCCTACTCAGTGATCGAGAGTTACCATGCGCAGGGCATGAACCCGCTGCTCAGAAACCCGTGGATGGTAATCCACCCGCCGGTGGTCTTCTTCGGATACGCTGCCGCGGTTATACCATTTGGTGCCGCTGCTGGCTATCTCCTGACCGGTGACCGCCAGTGGATGAAGATCGCGGAGCCATGGAGCCGGATTACGTGGCTCTTCATGACACTTGGAATCGGAATCGGCGGGTTCTGGGCTTATGAGGTTCTCGGATGGGGCGCGTGGTACTGGAGCTGGGATCCGGTGGAGACGTCTTCGCTTATCCCGTGGGTTGTCCTGACCGCGTATCTGCATACACAGTTTCGGATGAAGCGGAATCATGAATACGGACTGCTTGCACCTGCGCTTGCGATGCTCTCGTTCGTTCTGGTCATATTCGCAACCTTTGTCACAAGGAGCGGCTTGTGGGCGTCACAGCACGGATTTGCAACATCGGTTGAGGCGAAGATCATCGGCGTGTTTCTGACTGGATTGTTCCTGGTGTCTGTTTATGTGGTGCAGCGTAGATACCGGATGGAGTCTAATGTTGCGCAGCCCAGGTCTCTGTAATCAAAAAGTTCTTTGCTGATGATGATGATGATAGATACTAACTATAATCACACCCCTGCGGGGGTTGCCAAGCCAGGTCAACGGCGCAGGATTTAAGCTCCTGTTGTGCAGACATTCGAGGGTTCGAATCCCTTCCCCCGCATTCTCGCCCCTTTCCGACCGTCACAGCCCGAACTGCTCCCTTATCGCGCGCTCGCGCATGACCTCGTACCCGAGATCCTCGATTACTGCGCTGATGCGGTTTCTCTGGGCGGCGTTCATCGACTTCCGGTCGAAGTATGCGAAATCTGCGTTCGATTTCAGAAGTGCATCCCGGATCAGTCCGTCGTCGAGATTGTCCAGCTGGTACTTCGGGAAGTTGTGCCCGAATGTGATCTCTGTCTCGAAGATCAACTTTGTCTGCCTGTGTGCATAATGACCTCCGCCAAAGCCAACCGCTACCGGATAACCGGACGTGCGCGCCGCCTCATCCGGATCATGGTTTGAATTTGGATCGAAATTCGAATCCAACTTCGAATCCAAAATTGTATCCAAATTCAGATCCAGGTCCAGAATCGCGCTGGCAGCGATCCTGCCTGCACCCGGATCGACCCATTCGGCTTCGGTGCTGCCGATCTCGATGTATATCGATGGCACAGCAAGCGCGGTCGGACCGTGGTGGGTCGATTCCATAGACACATCGTAACCAGTATCAGCATCTGTTGCAAGATCGCGCATCGAATGGAGAACCGGTCGCAGCAACTGTGGCGCGGCAGGTGCAAGTTCACGGGGATTTCCTCCGAATTTCGCATCAGCGACATTTCCTGTGAAATGGGCGGAGAATAATTGCTTGCTGCTGTTGCTTTTGTGCTTCGATGCAAAGATGATCAGGTTTGTAGGAAGCCTGCGTCTTTCCAGTTCGGAATCGATGTGATCGCAGAAGATGTGGAGTTTATCGACCTCGACGATCCTTACCCGGTCCGACTCATAGACGTCCCCAACGCGTTCCCAGTCCTGCATCGCAAGCAGGTTTTCTTTGATGTTCATGCTCGCCAGATCGGGCGCGGAACATATTATCGTGGTTTTTCCGTTCATGATTTTGTGCATGATCGAGAGTTTTGTGACGGGATCTTATAAACCCCATCAGGGTGCAGGACTCGTATTTCGCGATTCACGCTTTTTCCGCGCAACTCCACATCGCCACTCGTACATCATGTAGATGCCCGCGTATTTAGGGAAACTATGTTCACGCTTTCCTCGATCGCGAAGCAATTCCCGCGGAGATCGCAGGATGCAGGTTCTGGCATCTCCCGCGATTCGTGTGCGCGATTGCGTTCACTTTCGCCCTGCTCTTGGAGATAAGCTATAATATGAAGTGTGAGTTATGGTGTATGTGAAAAGAAGCCTCAATCGCGATTGGTACAAAGGTACATTTGCTGATAGGTTGCGCGGCGTTGTAGCTGAGGTAGTATGATGATAGAGAAATTTGAAGATGTAAATAAAGATGAAACAATCATGAAATTTCGTGAATTCTTTTCGAGTTCTTCTTTGTCGGTAAATGTAAAGATGAATGTGTTTACGGGGGGATGGGCATGATTGAAGATCAAAGAAAAGTTTATTCACAATTTAAATAATTATATAATGGAATAATAACAAGAATGCGATTACAAATTAGCTGAGAGCGAATGGGCGGGTAAATTATCTAATAGCACCATGCAACAAAGAAAGACGCTGAATCATGTCGGTATTTACACCGCCGAGCACAGCAGCACCGAGTTTGAAAAGAATGGAATCAACATGGCGCCCGCATATCAGGCGCTACAAAAATATTTTGGCTACACCACATTTTTAAATCTCCAGGAGGATGTTATCCAGGATATTCTGCTGAAAAAGGATGTTTTCGTCCTGATGCCAACAGGTGGTGGCAAATCTCTATGCTATCAATTACCAGCCCTCCTCCTCGACGGTGTAACGATTGTGGTGTCTCCACTCATCGCCTTAATGAAGGATCAGGTTGACGCTTTAAAAGCGAATGGGATTGCCGCAGCCCATATAAATAGCTCTCTTAGTTTTGATGAGATGAAAAACGTAAAATTAGATCTGGCAGAGAATATGATCAGTATTCTGTACGTGGCTCCGGAAAGATTAATGATACCTGACTTCTTATCATCTTTGAAGCGTTTGAATGTCAATTTGATCGCTATTGACGAAGCACATTGCATCTCCGAATGGGGGCACGATTTCAGACCCGGATATCGTCGATTGAAAGTGCTTAAAGAACATTTTCCAAAAGTTCCTCTGGTTGCGCTGACCGCAACCGCCACCTCGCGAGTGCAGGAGGATATCACAACACAACTAAGACTGTCCGATCCAAAGACCTATAAAGCAAGCTTCAACCGAAAAAATCTATTTTATCAGGTTAAACCAAAAGATAATGCATACGGTCAGTTACTTCAGTACCTAAAGGGTCGTAAGAATGATTCGGGAATAATTTATTGTTACAGCCGCAAATCTGCTGATGATCTAGCAAACAAACTTAAAAAAGGGGGTTACCGCGCTTTGCCTTACCATGCAGGATTAAAAGCAGAATTAAGGACTGAAACACAGGATAAATTTATTAAAGATGATGTTGAGATAATCGTGGCGACAGTAGCGTTTGGGATGGGGATAGATAAATCCAACGTCCGTTTTGTGATCCATTACGACCTACCGAAGAACCTTGAAACGTATTATCAGGAAACGGGCAGGGCTGGAAGAGATGGGGAAGAAAGTGATTGCATAATCTTCTTCAGTCGTTCGGATATGGGGAAAATATCGTATTTTATCGAGAAAAAAGAGGATGAAACAGAAAAACAGAATGCGTATAAGAAATTACGTTGTATGGTCGATTTCTGCGAGAGTGGAACCTGCCGCAGGAAAATTTTATTGGAATATTTCGGCGAAACATACAACGAAACAAATTGTGGCAATTGTGATAACTGTTTGGACCCAAAAGATACGACCGATGGAACAATTATCGCTCAAAAGATCGTGTCATGCGTTTCCCAGATCAATGAAAGATTTGGCGTAAATTACATAGCTGATATTTTGTACGGTTCGAGAATTCAAAAGATAGTCCGCAATCGACACGATACTATAGCAGCTCATGGCACTGGGAAGGAGTACTCAAAAAAGCAGTGGCAGGCTTTTACAAGAGAACTTGTTCAGCAGGGTTATCTAAAGTCGGAAGGTGACAGATACCCGATCATAAAACTGACTCATGATGGCTATGATCTATTATCCGGAACGAAAGGGGTTTTGTTGACAAAACCGGAAGAAGAAGTTAAGATAATACAAAAAGACGTTGATGGAAGTTTCGATCACGATTTATTTGAAATTTTAAGGAGTTTGAGAAAGAAACTTGCCGATGGTTCCGGGATGCCGCCGTACGTTATCTTCCATGACTCAAGTTTGATAGAGATGGCGACATATTTCCCGCGAAGTAGGTCAGACTTTCGGACGATCATCGGCGTTGGTGAAAGTAAGTTGGAGAAATATGGGGAGCTATTTTTAAATGAAATAATTAATTATTGCGGGGAGCGCGAACATGCGTCACCCTCACCATCAAAAAGTATCCCCACGTGATTTGGACACTCTTTAATTTCTTCCGGGTGGGTGTGAGTAGGACCAAGAAGATTAACCGCCGATTAAGATGGGGGCGTTACCCCCTCCGCATCATAGAACGGTACGTGAGACTTTCACCTCATACACGCTTCAAACATCTCATAACCCTTTCAGTGTCGGGCAAGTATTTCCGTAAGTTAAAGTAGTCCTGGTGCCAACGGCTTTGCTGCGCTACTCCGCATTCAATATAGGGATTCTTATCCAACGTCAGGCCGGCACACAGGATAATTTTCGTATCCGAGAATATTCTCAATCCATACTCGCCGGGAGAAACACCCAAGTTCCGAGCTCCCGCTGAATGCCAATATCTATTAGCAACCCACGTTCTGGATTTTTTATCCGGATGCATCCTCTTAGCCCATCTTAATAGCATACCCCGGATAATATGATCTGATTTGCTGAATATCTCTTTGGATACTGCTGATCTATGATAATTCGACCAGCTAGTTATGATGGGTTTTTAGTACGTTAATAAGGTCTTCCTGTCTCCGCGCCTTCGCTCGCTCGCTCGATCACATCACATCACATATTTTACGGGTTATATTCAAAATCAATTTCTTAGATGTCTTTATCAGAAGCTTTACTCCATATTTACGGAAGTTACAGCCAAAAAAGTCAAAACTATCATCTATATGGGTGATATGAGTCTTTTACTCCGATAATTTCAGACCTCGTTCTATCAGAAACTCTTTAATCAACTCCGCAAGCGCCTTAGCAATCTCTTCTGAGGCGTGACGGGTTTAACACTCTGCCTTGTTGGAGTCTGACAGGGCCGGACCATGCGAAGTGATTTATAAGAGTTTTACCAAAAAGCATAACCGATGAAAAGAGATGTTAGTTTCTCGCTGCTCGGACTCATCGTGCTGCTATGCCTGGGAATTGCAGCAGCCAGCGTGTACTATCAGTACACCTACACTGACCTGCAATCAAAGTACGAAGTTTCAAACAATACCTTGCAGAAGACGATGACGGACTATCAGGCGAAGGAGATAATTTTAGACGCCACTCTTCAGAACCTGAGTCTTTCGGAGAAGCGGGAGGAGGCGCTCGGAGGTAAGTATCAGAAGGTCGAGACTGAGAAGGTAGGACTCCAGACCGACCTTGCAACTGCAAATGCGGCTATTAAAAAGCTGAATAGGCAGAAAGAATCTCTGGAAAGCGAGGTTGAGACTCTGGATAAGGCATATAAGAAAGCAGAGATGGGGCGACTTTCTCTGGCGCACGAAGTTGACCGCTACAAGGGTGATATCGAAAGTCTGAAAAATAAAATCGATCGTCTAAATGCTGAAATTGCTACTCTGAAAGCGGCGGCATCATCCGAATGACTTCGATCGTCTACCATCCCGATTACCTGCTGCACGATACCGGACGCCATCCGGAGCGCAAAGAGCGGTTGATCGCGATCATGCAACTGATCGAAGAGACCGGGATCGATCTGCGCAGGATCAAGCCAGAGCCGGCATCCATCGAAGAGATCCGGTATGTCCACGATTCGGATTATATATCAAAAGTTAGGGAATACTCAGAGCGTGAAATACCGCTCGATCCCGACACCGTTCTCTGCAAGGACTCGTACCGTGCCGCGCTACTCGCCGCGGGCGGGATGATCCGCGCCACCGATCTTGCAGCAGGTGGCGAGAACGCGTTCGCGCTCGTCCGCCCACCAGGGCATCATGCACTTCCGGATCGCGGGAGGGGGTTCTGCCTCTTCAATAATCTTGCAATCGGGGTGAGACATGCCCAAAAGATCGGATATGGCCGCGTGCTCGTTGTTGACTGGGATGTGCATCACGGAAACGGTACACAATATACATTCTACGATGATCCGTCGGTCTTTTATTTCTCGGTTCACCAGTACCCGTACTATCCCGGAACCGGATCCTCAGACGAGACCGGAACAGGGGAAGGACAGGGTTACACGCTTAACGTGCCGCTTCCGGCAGGATCTGGCGATGCCGAGTATACCCGCGTATTCAAAGAGATTCTGATGCCGGCAGCGAGCAGGTTCAATCCTGACATCGTCCTAGTATCTGCCGGCTTTGATGCACACATCGATGAGCCGCTGGCAGGAATGACGGTCACGACCGAGGGTTTTCGGGAGATGGCGTCTATTGTGTCCTCGATTGCTGATCGGTGCTGTGAGGGCAGGCTCGCGATTACGCTTGAGGGGGGATACGATCTCCATGCGCTCTCGCATTCAGTGGTCAGTGTGCTTGAGGTGATGGGGGGTTGCCTGGACCGGAAGTAACGGAATGCATATATGTGATTGGAATGGAAACCGCAATAACAATGGACCGAACTGGTGCAAAGATGAGATTGGTTTTATACCTGATTACGATGCTGTTACTAACCAGTATAGCTCTGGCACCGGCATCCAACGACATAGGTACGATAGAAGGCAATACCACAGAGCAGACTAACGATAGCGATTATACGCCATTCACAATAAGTCCGGCAAAGGGGCATATCGGTGTATGGTCCGACCCATCCGGGGCAGATATCTATCTCGATGATGTTTATCAAGGGGTAACAGGTCAGGATTGGTTCCGCATGTACAATGTTTCAACGGGCTACTATACAATCCGGTTGGAAAAATCCGGATATGCGGATTACACAGAAACCGTCTACGTTCTATCAGGAGATGCTGCATTGGTTTCCGCATACCTGAATACAACCCCCACACCAACCGCAGCAGCAACATCGACACCACCTCCGACTGGCTATATTCGCGTATGGTCTGACCCACTCGGGGCAGATATCTATCTCGGCAATGTCTATCAAGGGGTAACATGTCAGGATTGGTTCTGGATACGCGATGTTCCGCCGGGATCACGCACGATAAAATTAACAAAATCCAGATACGTAGATTACACGGCAACAGTCCACATTTCAGCAGGAGCTACAGGATCAATAGAAGCAACATTGACCAAAGAGGCAGGCCTAATTTCTATCTCTTCTTCACCATCTGGAGCAGACATCTATCTCGACGGCGCATACAAAGGCACAACCCCTTCAACGATAGATGCTTCGCCTGTCTCACACACACTTAAATTAGAAAAGTATGGCTATGCCGAGTGGTTAACATCGGTACAGGTCACATCAGGAGTTACAGGCTCGATAACCGCGCACCTGATCGCCACGGACGTCTCTCCACCTGCGATACGCATCGATAAGCCAACTATCATCGAATACACTGATAACGGACTCCTCGAAGAAGGTGAAAAAGTAGAGATAACCTATGGGGCAAACGACCCCAGCGGAGTCGCCTCGATAAAAATAATGCTCGACGGAATAACACTCGAATCCCAAAACCAAGCCGGAACGTACACCGTAACAACGAATTCCCTCTCGGTAGGTGAGCACACGATCAGAGTCAGAGCAATCGACTCAAAATCAAACAGAGGATTTGAAGAACTCCCGATAACAGTTGAGCGAGCCGGACCAAGCGTGTACTTCGGAACCACAAGAACTACGATCAAGAAAGGTGAAGACGCAATCTTCACGCTATCCGCAGTCAACCCGATCGGAAATCCCCCGATGACGATTCAGTTGATCTTAAAGCCACCAAATGGCGTCTCGGTTACCAGCAGTTCATTCGCGAAAGCCGGATCCGGGATCTATACCTGCACCCAGACCATAGAATCCGGCGATTATTTGCGGTCGATCGAGGTGCACCTCACAGGTAATGAGGTCGGAGCGCATGAGATCAAAAGCGAGGTGTACTACCAGTTCAGGGGTAGCCCAAAGTCCCCGACACGATATGATACGCTCACGCTGGTTGTTGATGAGCGTGATCCTTCGCCACATGTGCCAACGCCAAAACCGTTGCCCGGATTTACGGCGGTGGTTGTGATCATCGGACTGCTGGCGGCATGTCTAAGGAGGATACGACCATGAGGAGAATCGAATTTCATAATAGGGATAAGGAACTCAAAGAGCTCACGAAGATACTGGATGTGGCACCGTCCTTGATCACCTTCGTCTATGGGCCGATAAACTCTGGCAAAACCACACTGGTCAGCCATCTGATCGAAGGATTGCCTGAAGAATACGTGGTATTCTATATTAACCTGAGGGGGAGATTTATTTTGGATTACCGGGATTTTATCAAGGTTCTATTCAAAATTGAGAAGGAAAAAAGTTACAAGGAAGTTCTGAAAACAATCTCGGAAATATCCAGAGAGACGTTGAAATTCAGCGGAATCCCGGTTGCTGAAAGCGTTATAAATGCGCTTTTCAAGGAAAAATCTTACGAAGACGTATTTGAATTTCTTGAGGAGTACTTCACAACAATCGCCAAAGATAAGAGACCTGTACTCATCATCGATGAATTGCAGGTGGTCGGAGATCTGAAGATTGATGGGTTGTTGATGTATAAATTATTTAACTTTTTCATACGGTTGACAAAGGAGTTGCATCTCTGCCACATCTTCGCGGCAACATCCGATTCACTCTTCATTGAGAACGTCTACAGCGAGGCGATGCTCGATGGGCGTTGCAGGTATCTGCTGGTGGATGATTTTGATCATGAGGCGGCAACCGCGCTTCTGGAGGGATATGAGTTTTCTGATAACGAGACCGCGGTTGCATGGGAATACTGCGGCGGAAAGCCTGCGTGTTTGGTGGAGATGATCTATGCGGATAACAGGGAACAGATTACAAAGGATATGCTGAGGATACGAGTAATCCAGCTCAAGGATTTACTTGACTATCTGGATTACACCAAGCCGAGAATAACGATTGGGGAAGATGAATATAGGGTTGAAAAAGAAGACGTTATAGGCATCATCAGCAGGTTTGTAGATGCGGAATGTATCAACGACGAAGGATTGAACAGACCGGCAAAGTACTTTTTAATTAAGGATAATATATTGTTCCTTGATCCTGCACAGGGAACCATAAAGCCACAGTCACGCCTGAATCTGCTTGCGTTGCGTGAGGTTCTGCGCAGATGAACCTTGACCCCCACTACGACGTTGCAATAATCGGCGCAGGACCATGCGGCGCAACCGCGGCAAGGTATGCGGCAGAAGATGCAAACGTGCTTCTTATCGAGAAGAAGAAGGTGATCGGCGTTCCTGTGCAGTGCGCAGGCTTCCTCCCGAAGTATGGCGAACTTGAGGAGCTGATGAGCGGAATGAACAAAAGACCATCGAAGTGGGCAATTGTCGTATTTGTTCTTGGAATATTGTGTGCTATCGCCCAAACGCTGAACGCGTATCATTTCAGCCACAACAACATTATTGGGGTGCTGCTTGGAATTGCGTTGGCGGTCGTGTGGATAATCTGGGCGATACTGGTGTGGCATCAGGAAATTGTTGAGTTTTGGTTACGAATACGGGGGACGAATCATGAGGCGAATTGATCCGGAAACAAACGCACGAGCGGAGGTGTGACAATGCGATATAATAGACTAAAACGTGAGGTGACCCGAAATGAACCATGGCATTGACTCCCACTATGACGTCGCAATCATCGGCGCAGGACCATGCGGCGCAACCGCGGCAAGGTATGCGGCAGAAGATGCAAACGTGCTTCTTATCGAGAAGAAGAAGGTGATCGGCGTTCCTGTGCAGTGCGCAGGCTTCCTCCCGAAGTATGGCGAACTTGAGGAGCTGATGCCGGATTCCGATCTCCCTGACACCTTCCGCTATCCTGCGAGTTGCGTATATGCAGAGACGAAGTACCAGCGGTTCATTGCGCCGACTGGCGACTCCAAAGAGTTCGATGTCGATGCCAATGTGCTCGACCGGAAGCGCTTCGACCTCTACCTTGCAGAGAAATCAGTCGGGGTAGGCGCAGACCTTGCTATCGGAACGAGAGTTACCGCTATCGACGGCAGGTCAATTGAGATTTCAGGGATGTGGGGCAGCTACACCATCACTGCTGATGTGATCATCGGTGCGGACGGTCCGGGTTCGATTGTGGCAAGGTCTGCCGGGCTTTCTGCGGTCGAGGGCGATCCGATGGGGGTCGCTCATGCGGTGGCATACGATATGACCGGCGTCGAGATCGACGAAGAGGCTATCGAGATGTACTTTGGCAGGAACTTTGTGCCGGGCGGGTATGCATGGATTGTGCCGCACGGGAAGGACTCTGCGAATGTTGGGATGGGGATCAGGGAAGCGATGTGTGAGCCGGGCGTAACGTTTCGGGACTATCTGCACAGGTTCATCAACGAGCATCCGATAGCATCCGAGAAACTAAAAGGAGGCAAGATCACGTCCTTTATCGCGGGCATCGTTCCGGTCGGCGGCGCACACCAGAAGACGTGTGCAGGAAACGTTATGATCGCGGGCGACGCCGCGGGGCACCTGATCGCAACCAACGGCGGCGGGATACCGACTGCGATGGTCGCAGGAAAAATCGCTGGCGAGACCGCGGCGGACGCTGTGAATGGCAGATGCGCAGTCGAGGATTACGAAGCGAGATGGAAGCGCGAGATCGGGATGCAGATAGCAACGTCTGTCTATGTGCGGAAGTTGATGGACGGGATGATGCGGTCTGATCCGATGATGACTGCTGTTATGAATATGATTACGCCTGCGCAGATGAAAGCGCTCCAGCGGGGGCAGCTTCCTGATGCTGTGAAGCGGCTCTTGCAGGGGATGCGGAAGAGGATGGGGTGAGAGGTAGGGTGATGAAAAGATGTGTGTACCTCAGACTGAATCAGTCCTATTTTTGTTCCATTTTAGTACTGGAGCAAAAGTATATTTCTAAGCAGATTGAATCGGTTGCTACTGGTTTTTCTTGCACCGTGAAAAAATTAGACTGATATGTGGGGTTCCTAATCGGAAGAAACTAGTAAATCCCACTTATTCTTGGCATCTTCACGCATAAACAAAGCAAAAAGATTGAACGCCCCTTTTTTCTCGGACATTTTTTGGGTAATGTCCTAATTTAAGATAGTTAATCGGAAATAGAAAAATTCGTGCCATGTCCACAGGTGATCTGCCGATCCTTCCAACATTGCAGGGGAAGTTCTTCTTTTGAACTCGTTTATGAAATTC
>JAYEGI010000269.1:0-7772 GCA_034659035.1 Methanobacteriota archaeon | reverse complement strand
GAGACTCATCCGCCGGAGGAAAGGAAAAAGAAACCCCTCAAATTAGCAAAAGGACCCGAATCTAACGGCAGCCATCAGTTTGACATCCTCGCCATCATTGAGGCGCGTAATGAGCAAGAGGCTATAATCGGTTCGTTAATTCAGGATTTTGAAACCAAAATCAAAGATTTTTTTGACTATGTGCAAAATGCCCATGAAGGCGAGCGTTTGATCGTAAAAATTAACTCGCATGTATCAGAAGCAGAAATCTATGATGATTTTGCTAAAATATATAGGCGATACAAAGCGCTAAATCGTCAGAATGTTGGGGATTATTTCTTCAAAGAAATTGACGATTTGGTGGATAAGTTGTGTGACGATTTTGAGAAATATCTGCTAGAACAAATTGAACCATCATAGTCAATTTCATATATAATCCAATACGCTCTAACCCGCGCCCCGAACAGTTTTTTGCGGTCGATGCGCAAACCACACTCAACGAGTTTGCATAAGCGCAACTCAAACAGCCTACATGGACAACCGTTCGATGATTTTTATTGATCCGAGTGGCGTGAGGGCAGAACTCAAGACGCTGCATACTTTATTGCAACATCATGCGCCCGGGAAAAGATCGCTCCAAAGCGTTTACAACCCCAGAAGCTCAAACATACCCATCATGCCACACATAATGGAGATGCTTGGAACATCGCGGGTCACGGTTGAGGATGGAAAGGTCGTCGATGTCGGCAAGTCTCGTATCAAGTGGTGCCCGCTCTTTGACAAGGTTCACGGCATCAAGGAGATCACAGAGGACGCAGTTCGAGCGAATATGGAGTTTCGGATAGCAGAACTCGGGATGTTTACGAAAGCTCGCAACCTCGATGTGGACGTCTTCGTGAACTTCGGCGCATCAGAGGTGATGATGACCGGGCTTCGCACCGGGCTGATCGACACAACGGTTACAGCCTGTGATGGCGCTGGAACAGTCATAACAGACAATCCCGGGCTTGTTCAGGGTATGGGTGCACAGATCTCGGGGCTCATCGAGACCGAGCCGATACAGGAGATCATCAATGGGATCAGGGAGCGCGGCGGAACCGTCGTCGATCCGGATGTTGCGAGCATCGATCCTGCCGTTGGTGTTTGCCATGCAGTCAAACTCGGCTACACGCGGATTGCGGTCACCGTCATCGATCCTGCGAACGCGCTTCTGATCAGGCGGATCGAGTCCGAACTCGGCATAAAGGCGATCATCATCGCTGCGCATATCACAGCGCTCTCACGGGCAGAGGTGCAGGATCTCCTGGATCTCGTCGATATCGTGACCGGTTGCGCATCAACGCATGTTCGCGATCTCGTAAAACCGCTGGCGCAGGTCGGAACCGCGATCCCGCTCTTTGCGCTGACAGAAGTAGGGAAGGATCTCGTAATCGAGCGGGCAAAGGAGATCGAAACGCCGGTGATGATCAACACGATGCCGCTTCCTGTGCTGCCAGAGCAGAAACAGCCGAGTTAGGGGGGATCGTGGTAGTAACATATATATCAGTAAGCGTCTTTCATGGTCTCTGCTCTTTGGCATGGGTGCATGTTCTGTCATATACTGGCTTTGAAACGTGCAGGGTTTATGTGCATCATCAGAATGGTAGCCACGTCACGCCCCTGCCCGCCCCCTCCTCTTTCGCAATCCCACGCACCCCCCGGCGGCGCATCTGCCCGCGACACCACAACGCAGAGGCCCCGCCGCCCGGCTCGCCTGCGACTGCGCACGCACAGCACGAATGGGCGGCGGCGAAGAGGCACAACGCTCGAGCCGCAAACCATATATCTTCACAAACACAAACAACCCGCGAACACAATGCCAAAAGAGGTGGAGAAATGCACGAAGAACTGAACTGGTTTGCATCGTTTCCAGATGAACTAAAGAAATTCAGAGGAAAACACGTCGCAATAATCGGAACAGAAGTTGTTGCCAGTGGTGATAACGCAATAGCCATCTTGAAGGATGCTAAAAAGAAATTTCCTACTAAAAACCCGGTTCTGGCGTTTGTGCCAAAGGAAGATGCGCTGATACTTCAGGTGATCTGATGAAATTTCCGTATCAGAAAGAGCAATCAAGACTATTTGGCAATATTTGCAGACCAGTTGCAGAATTTGAAGTGAAGACTGAACTTGGTTGGACGTCGGTACTGGCATACATCGATTCAGGTGCGGATATCACACTGCTTCCGATGTCCTTTATAACAGCACTGGATATTCATATTGAAGAAGAAGATATCAAGGATATACGGGGAATTGGAGACGGAAAACTTCCGATAATCGTAAATAGGGTTAGAATGCGACTCGCTGGAAAGACGTTCGATACTGAAGTTGCAATTGCATTGATAGAGGATGTCCCATTCCTTTTGGGCAGAGAAGGCGTCTTTGACCAATTTGAAATCTGTTTCAGGAAAAACCGAACGATCCGTTTTGAAGATGCATAACGTTTAACAAGGGAGTTGCGCATCGTCATCATTTGTGCCCGCCGTCACTGCTATGGTGCACTCCTACATCCTACAAATTATCCAGGCAGCGCAACCCCCACAGCCACCAGCCGCCCATGTACACGCGGACAGCCCGCCCCCCTCCGGTCCTCGCTTCTACACACCCACCGGCAGCGCATCTGCCTGTGGCACCACGATGCCCACGCCGCCCGGCTCGCCTGCTACGAAGCACGAATAGGTGGCGAAGACTCGTTCTGCCAAGACCGCAAACTCTATGTCATGACAAGCACAAACAACTCGTGTAGATGATATTGGGCGATTGAGATCCAAACCGTTTCAACAGAGAATACTTGGCTATGCTAGAAAAGATAAAATCAGCGATAACAAAAGGACGAATCAATATAACAGATCACGCAGACGAGGAGCTGGCATGCGATGAGATATTGGATGAAGATTTGTTTCGTTCAGTCTTGTACGGTGAAGTGATTGAAGATTATGCGGACGATAGACCTTTTCCCAGTTGTCTCGTGTATGGTAGAGATCTAAAAGGAAGACCAATACATAGTGTCTGGGCATATTCGGATAAGCATGACATTGCAATTGCCATAACGGGATATATCCCGGAGACGAACAGATAGATAGAATATAGAACAAGGAGGCTAAAATGTTAACACCAATCTGCCCCATCTGCGGGGGGGAAGTAGTAGAGAGAAATGTGGAGAAGATTGTCAAAGGAGGCAACGATGTGGCAATCTTGAGAGTTAAAGCTGGCGTATGTGAGAAGTGTGGTGAACGGCTTTATACAAAAGAAGTCCACAAAAAGATAGAAGAGATCAGATCTGAGCTTAAACAGAGGACTCTGGAATTGTTTAAGCCGATTGGTCAGACTTATGCTTATGAAGGTGTAATTGCATAAGCCAAAAATTTAAGGGGATACTCATTGTGGGTGCCACCGCTCCCCATCTGCGAATCGCTTGGGAAGGCGCATTTCCGGTCAACAGCCGCCCGCCGCCTGCACGCACACCTCTGCCCTTCCACGCACCCCCGGCGGCGCATCCGACTGCATGTGTGTTCGGTTAAGCAACCCAGCCATCTATCAAACGTTCCTGTTTGATATTCGGATCACATCCATGATTTAAATATATATTATATAATAGCTACATATCCGGATGTATTCCCATCGACTCGAGCACCTCCTTTAGTAACCTGCGTGCGTTCTCTCCGAATGTCCTTGCCCATCGCAGGTGCGTAAAAGCGGTTCGCTTTTTTTTGGGATTGGCATTTCTGATCAATTGGAGCACTCTTGCGCGAGCACATCAGCGTTAAAATCGAAACCCATATCAAAGACTTTATGTATCCCCTCCAAATTAGAGTGTAAATGGGGGTATTACGTACAAATCAACAACTTGTTGTTACGTATTTATGCAAATGATGTTTTAAATCATGTAATAAGTGTTAATTTAAATCTTAAAAGTATAATAAAATGCTACTAAATCTATAACAGACAATCTTTAGAAATCAAAGCAGATCATAACACAAGATTTAGGTAAATTGAAGCCGCACACCTCTTACCCTCCTTTTTGGAGTGGATACGACTTTATTGTGTATGGATTTGCGCTGTCAATCTGGTCCATACGATAATAACTCGTCAATTCATTGAATACCATATCGATTTCCAATCTTGCGCCATACAAACTGGTAATATCCCCCTCAGACAGTTTTTTCAACTGGAATATTGGTCATATAGATATGATAATCACCAGTTTCCTTGTTGAGAACCGCAACAACTCGAAATAGTTTGATTACAGTGGTTCGTTTCCCCTTGTATTTCCGCCTTTTGAATTTGACCTCGACCATCACATACACGTTCGGCGGTTGGATTTGCTTCTTTATTATGGCCATCGATGTTATCACCCTCAGACTATCACAATTGTATTTATTGTATATAATAGTAGTGATGGTTTAGTGGCACCTTAACCGAACACCGATGAAAATCCGTCAGAATCAGGAATTTGCTATCGATAACTCCCGAATTTGCTACCCTGCGAGATTATAAGTAGCCACCGCCTCAGCAAGACCCGCAACCTCTTCTGCTCCGACTGGAACCGTAATGCTCGATCCCTCCAAATCGTCGCCGATCGGCTCATACCGACCGCCCAGATGTTCGGCAAGGAACGCCTCGGTTACGGCATAGAATGAGAGTTCATTCTCAGGTCTGGTGAACTCCTGTCCCTCGTCCGGGTAGAGCAGGTATGTCACAGAGATATTTCGCTCCTGCATCGCATGGACGATCTGACTGGACTCTGCCTGTTTTACGCGGGGATCATTTGCGCCGTGAGCGATCAGGAGCGGATTTTTGATCCGATCCACATGCGTTAGCGGGGATCGCTCCGAAAGAAACGCTCTACCTTCTTCTGTTCGATGATCCCCTATGCGCCTCGTCAGGACTTCGATCATGGGCTGCCAGTACGGCGGCACCGTCTCGAGGAGCGTTACCAGATTCGACGGACCAGAGATGTCTACGCCGCAGGCAAATGTCTCTGGTGTGCTGGTCATGCCCCAGAGCGCTGCATATCCGCCGTAGCAGTGTCCCATGATCGCCACCCGATCAGGATCAGCGATCCCTTCATGAACCGCCCGATCGACCGCATCGATGAGATCGTCATGCATCTTACCACCCCACTCCAGATCGCCAGCGTTGGTAACCACCTTGCCAAAACCGGTGGAGCCGCGGAAGTTGACATTCAGGACCGCATAGCCGCGGTTGGCAAGCCACTGGCTCTCGGCACTGTAGCCCCAGTCGTCACGCGCCCAGGGACCGTCATGCACAAGAAGCACCATCGGCAGCGGTTCATCGGGATAACCGTCGCGGTTACCGTCGTCATCGCTTCCCGCGGGCAGCGTGTAGTAACTAACTATGTCCAGCCCATCACGCGACTTGATAACGACCGGGCGTATCTTCGAAAGCGGCAGATCCTCAAGCGCCACACGGTTCGTGAACAGGAACTCTGCGTTTCGTTTCGTGCGGTCGTAGCGATAGTACCGCACAGGACCATCATCCATCTCGTATGCGACCATCCAGTACCGATCATCGAGTGTCCGGCTCACGATCTCAAAATCGCCGTCCGCAACCACGCTTAAATAGACGTAATCGTCCACGATGGACTTGTCGATGATCTGCCAGTTCTTGCGCGCGTAGGTGAATGCGACTGCTTGAACATTCTTCTTGGTCGGATGGATCATGACATCGCTGACATCGGTGAGTGCGTTCGTGGCGATCAGGGTCCGCTCCCCACTCCCGGTGTCGACTGCGAAGAGCGCGGCGGTGTCCCGGCCACGGCTGTCGATCATGTACATAATCGCACCAGTCCGGTCAAATCCACGAGAGTCCGTGGTGAGCGTATCTGCCATCGGAATCGTGGTGAACAGCTCCCATCCCCCGGTTTCGGACGGGCTGAGAAGCTCAATCCCGCCGTCAGCAGTCATCCGTACCGCAAATCGGACTGTGTAGTCGTCATCGGTGACAAAGCACAGGAACCCCTCGTTCACCTGAATCAGAATCCTCTCGCCGGTTGTGATGTTGACGCGATAGAAGTCGTGAAGTTTCGGATCGCGGTCGTTCATGGCGACCACGATCTCGCCCGGGCATTTCGGGCTTATTCCATAGATGATGGCTTGCATGTCCTCGAAGGGGGTTAAGTCAACAGTCTCGCATGTTGAGGGGTTCACGCTGTACGCCCGCCAGTTCTCATCGCCAGCCCAGTCCCGGATATACAGGATATGCTTGCTTGTGTAAGCCCATGCGTAATACCGGATGCCGTGGTCGGTGTCGTCTGTGATCGGTTCGGATGCGCCCGGGTTATCGGCAGGTCCCACCCAGATATTCATTACACCATCCACTGGAGCAAGATAACTGATCCGCGTCCCGTCAGGGCTTAAGAGGGGGGATTCCTTGTCCGGGTTGCCGAAGAGAACCTCGCGCGGGATAATGTGGGTGCAGTTCTCCTGATGTGTCATCTCATCCGTTTCTCCTGTTGCAGGCGTGTCTATGTCATTTTGGGACTTTTCGTCGCCGATGCAAGCGGATGCTATTAACGCAACTACTATCAAGAGAACCAGTAGTGCTTTTCTCATCTGCTCCTTCTCCTTGATACGTTATGCTTGGGTCTCTGTGCTCCCGTTCAAAAAGTTAACCGACTGACACAGCGCAAAAAGGAGTTGTTTTGGTTGCGGTGTTTGAGACTTTTTAATTTGTTCTGGCCGGTTGAAAACATGGCGCCAAACCGGCAAATACAGATATGATTAGATGGGTGTAATAAGTGAAACCGGTGTTAATCTGTGTCTAACATAGTATCAGCCACAGATTAACTCAGATGGACATGGATCATCGGTGTAAACGACTTTTCAGATCGATAGTTCGCCATTATGACAGTTGTGGTTGCGTAGGACAATCCGACGTTCACAGAAAATAATAAAAAGACTCCGGTGTTTCGGGGAAAATCTAAAAAATAACGTAACTACTCAGGTACTCAAAACCACTATTCAGGGGACTTCACTATGCAGGAACTCTCCGAGATATAGAGCATACCGCAACCAACAGGGAATTTAACCGCAGAGTGAGCAGAGGGGCGCAGAGGGGAAATAAACGGTTGAGTACTCCGCGTTTCTCTGCGCCCTCCGCGGTTATTTTTCTTGCCAGAAGATATAGGATCGCAATCGGGAGACCAATCAACATACCTGAGTAGTTACAAAATAATGGATTCTATTTCCGATTGGATCATCACGGGCAGATCTCGCAGTGTTCATCCTCCCTGATCTTCTTGCATATCTCACATATCGCAAGCGTCGGATCACCAGTACCAACTCTGGCGATATCGTCTGCAAGGTCAGCTATGGCAGCTCTGACCTCATCTGATAGTTCGATCTTGGATCCTCTTTTGTTGGATACATACTGCGAAACTGCTGCCTGCGTGATTCCGAGTATTTCCGATATCTCTTTCTGAGATCTTACCTTCGCGAGTTCTTTCGCCAGTTCGGATCTGATGGCGGGGAGCACATACCATACCACATTTTCACAAGGAGCTTTCATACTATTGATCACAACCTTTATATGCTTAACGATTGTTATGTTGGTGATACTTGCATATAATAGTAGGCGTCGTTTGAAGTAAATGAGGTGATCTGGTGAGACTAAAACCATGCATCAAAAATATAAAAAAGACACACATAGAGCAGTTCCTCCGGAGGAGACGCTCTCCCGTATCGAGCCGAAGATGGCGGCGGCTGGCATAGTAAGGGTTGCTGATATAACAG
>JAYEGI010000268.1:0-1766 GCA_034659035.1 Methanobacteriota archaeon | reverse complement strand
AATAATGGCATTGTGGGTTCTGACAAACAGCATCGATTTTTCCTCTTGGTCGTGCCATGGTGTTCACCAAGAGAATAGTTCTATTGCACACTATAATAAACTATCGTATATTAGGACACTACCGATTATTGGGAGGTTCTCTGTATTTTCACTAATTCCTGATTACCCTTCTCCTCTATCAGTTCTATTAACCGCAGATAGACGCAGATACCCAACTAACAAATCCGCATTCATCTGCGTTTACCAGCAGTCCATTATATTTTCAACTGACCGGAAGAACTCTGCAAAACCGGTATCGAGAGGATGAGTAGATTGGTACTCTGGTGGAGATCGGGTTCACGGTCATGAAAGATAATATAAGCCCGTGTTTTTTGCTACCTGGAAAGGCTCAACACATCGCGTACAGTTGTGAAATTTCAAGCGTAAAAACATGGCGCATCCGATGATGCGTTATGGCAGAATTAAACGAAACATATACAGAAGAGGAACATGAGCGTATTGATGCAGTCAATCGACGTCAGAGGGGCGAACAACCCTCCGAAATCTGCAAAAATCTTGGCAGGTCCGGATCATGGTTGCAAAAATGGGTTGGGAGATACAACAGCCTCAATAAAAACAGTGAGAAGAGGTGGTTCAAGGAAGAGTCCAGAGCACCGAAGAATGTTCACAGGAAAACGGATTCGGAGATAGAACAACTTGTGGTGACCGTGCGGAAGTCGTTGATGGAGGGGGGAACAGAAGACACAAAGTATCGCTGTATCGGAGCCGTTGAGATACAATTGCATATGCACGAGCTTGGTTACTCAGAAGATGAGATGCCATGCCTGTCAACAATCAAACGCATCATCAAAAGGAACGGTCTGATAGTCCAAAACAAGAAGCGGTACATCAGATGCAAATCCAAGAAGCGGTACACTCTGTTGAACCCTACTAAAGCTAATGAGGTCCATCAGATGGACTTTGTTGGACCGCGACACATCAAAGGCTACGGGCGGACCAGCGTCCCTGAATTTGATTGATGTTGTTAGCAGCAAGGCACACATCCGGCAGTACGCAGGCCAGACAATGGACAACGTGATCGAGTTCTTGCTCGATTGCTGGACTAAAAATGCGATTCCGAATTATCTTCAAATGGATAATGGCGCCGCTTTTAGCGGTGATTTAATACATTCAAGGCATTTCAGCCGTGTCGTGAGGTTGTGCTTCCATCTCGGCGTCGAGCCCGTGTTTATCGCACCAAGCAAGCCATGGATGAACGGTAAAATAGAAGACTTTAATGGGGACTTTGGGGGGAAGTTATGGGAACGAGAACAATGGACAGATCTGGAACACATTCGGAGAGGGGCGAAAACTTTCCTGATGCGGCACAATAATCGCCAGGACTGGAAGTATCGGAAGACTGATTTAGAGGCTATACCGCACCGCAAACTTCCGCAGGATTTCGAGATCGGTGCGGATAGTCTGCCAATCACAGAGGGCAAAGTGCACTTTATCCGACAGGTGAAGGGAGATGGAACAATCAGTGTGCTGAATGAGGACTTTGATGTCGGTGAATCGTTGGCTTATGAATATGTCTGGGCTACTATCGACACAAAAGATGGCCAGTTAATGGTCTACTATCGAGAGAAGGACGCAGAAAAGGCGGGACTTATCAAGATTTATGAGTACAAGATTGGTGAAAATGTAAAAAGATTCGAAGAGAAGTTCTGAACGCGAAAAGTGTACGCGATGTTATGGACCTAACATGCACTTGAGGTGTACGCGAT
>JAYEGI010000267.1:0-1770 GCA_034659035.1 Methanobacteriota archaeon | reverse complement strand
TATTTATGTACTATGAGAAGGGTCCACCAAAGGAAAACGAAGTTTTTGGATGCAAATTATCTGATTGGAATCATCCGATGCTTAGCCCAAGCTACAACTGATTTGCACCCGTAGGGTGCTTTCTTGTTTTATCTATCTACTTCTATCCCCCATCTTATCCTATCATCAACATGGCACATTAAACATTCTGCTTGATATTACTGTCAACTTGACGTGGCGTTATGCCGCAACTCTAATTTTTCTGGATATTCGTGAGGGTAGCAGATATGTGGCCCGAACAACCCCATTCATCCGCAATATAGCCGATCCCACAATCCCCATACTCCCCCATCATCCACCCGCTCAAACCCATGCCGGTAATCCTGAAGAATACTCTCTGCCATATCCACCATATCAGACAGCACAGAAAGCTGCGCCGCAATCTCGTTTGCGTCGTGATGCCCCTAACTACTGTGATCGCGTGACGAAGCGCACAATCTCACAAAACATAATCACGATTCGCACCACACCAGAATAAAATCGATCCGACCCACAACGCACCAACCACACACCCAAGGACACCACCGGATGCCTTCCTCGGCCTTAACCGATCCTGACACCCGGAGCGTCCACAAACCTAAGCTATCTCTAACCTCTACTCACTCACAAAGTCGGATGCCTTTGGAATCCCTGGCTTCAGACCCTTCCGCGTCCTGATCTGCGAAACAATATCAGGAAGCAGGTTCTTTGGAAGCGGCTCAAAGCCTGCAAACTCGGTGCTCCAGAGTGCTCTCCCTTCGGTTGCAGACCTGATATCGCCTGCAAACCCGAACAACTCTGCGACCGGAGCCTTTGCTTCGATATCTGTAACATCGCCTTCCTGTGTCATGTCCAGTATCGCGCCTCTCCGTCCCTGAATCTCTGATATCGCGCCGCCCATGTGGTCCTGCGGCACCTGGATGAACACCTTCTGGAACGGTTCGAGCAGTGTTACGTTTGCCATCAGGATCGCTGCCTGAATTGCCTGCCTGACTGCCGGGATCACCTGCGCGGGACCGCGGTGTACGGCATCCTCATGGAGCTTGACATCGACCAGCCTTAACTTGAGGCCCTGACACGGCTCTCTCGACATCGGTCCGGCAGTGGTCGCTTCCTCAAATCCCTCGATGATCAATTCCATCGTCTCGCGGAGATACTGGACACCTTTGGTCATATCGAGAAGGACGTTTGATTGCGAGATTGCAGAGAAGCTCTTTGCCTCATCCTTGTTCATACCAAGCTCCATCAGCTTATCTCGTCGCTCAATCTTGTCCATCCTCATGCTGATCTCGCCTGATTTGATCAGATCGACGATCTCCGGTTCGAGAGGTGAAACCTCGATGTAGAATCTGTTATGCCGGTTCGGTGACTTCCCTTCGACCGGCCCTGCTTTGCCCATAATAGTCTCGCGGTACGCCACGATCGGCTCGGACGTGGTGATCTCGACGCCCTTGTCACGCTCGATCCGGTGGGCTATGATCTCAAGATGCAGTTCGCCCATCCCGGCAAGCAAGTGTTCGCCGGTCTCCTCGTCGATCTTGACCTGTAGCGTCGGATCCTCCTTTGAGACCTGCCTTAAAACCTCGACCAGTTTCGGGAGGTCCCGCATGTGCTTTGCCTCGACCGCAACCGTGACCACTGGCTCGCTTGCATGTGTGATCGTCTCGAACGGATACATATCCCGAAGCGTCGTTGCAGTGCTTCCGACGATCGCATTCTTAAGCCCCGTTACCGCCACAATATTTCCTGCCG
>JAYEGI010000266.1:0-7999 GCA_034659035.1 Methanobacteriota archaeon | reverse complement strand
TGTACTTCGTAACTGCGGATGATAGTTCTGCGATCCGGTTCTATCCGATGGCTGAGTACTCAGAACCAGGCATCTACGAGGTTCGCGGTACCGTTGTGGAACTGGATGCTACCAACCCCCAACCCGATATGGATCAGGTATGGGATTACAGCAACTTCGCTGGTTTCTGGTATGGGCTGGATGATGATCTGGCAACAGAGACGCTAACGATCAACAGATCTGCACTGAGCTACCCGTCCGATCGAGTACTCGACGAAGGTACCGTGGTGTACGAAACCTATCCGGTCTATCAGGAATATGAACTCCATAAGAATTTAGGCTTGACCGTCGAGAGTGATTACCCCGGCGGCGACAGTGGCTACTTCATCGAAGGATTTATGGCAGATGAGTATGTGGCAATCGATAACAATGCCAATAAACTCTGCAAACTCCTGGTAGAGTTCAAGGATGATGATAGGAAGATACTTGCAACCGGTGAGGAATGGTATCTCGGCGGTGGATTTGTTCTTGTTCTAAACCAGATCGACCCCGAAGGAGGTAAGGTATGGTTCTCGCTTTACAAGGATGGTAAGGAACTCGACAGTGAGGTGATCTCATGCGGCAGCGGAGATAATCATCAGGATCGCGTATATACATACACCGCAGACATCGGTTGGGAAGAAGATATCCCGGTATTCTCGTGCTACATGGACGCAATCTTTAGGGGAAACTCCAACATCGTGCAGGTCATGTACGTCTTCCTGATCGATGATACTATGTTGACGATCGATACTGGTGACGAGAGTGGACACATGAAGGTCGTGACCGCATGCTCTGCTGGGATCACCCTCATAAACGATGAAACCATCGATCTGGATGCCGGAACCACCGAACAGATCACGGATAACATCTACTTCAGGATTGCAGACGACGACGTGCTGAGATTCTACCCATTCGTTGAGCGCACAATCAGAGGTGCTGTACCACCAACATCGGAAGAACCCCAAGAAGAGCTATTAGACTCCGACGGCGACGGAGTACCTGATCTCCGGGACGAAGAACCGGACACCCCTCAGGGCTACCTGGTGAACTCAGAAGGCATCGGGCGAATGTGGGGTGACATGAACAGCGATGACCGGCTCACATCGGTAGACGCGCTCACACTCCTGCAGGCGGTGGCTGGAAAGATCGGATTGTGAAAAGAATTGCGATACTGGCGGTGCTTATGTGCCGTCAGTTTAATTATTTCACGCGCCCATGGCTGTGTCAGTGTCGCTTTCAGGTATACTTTCGTAGATCAAAGCGAGCTTTGCAGCAACTTGGTAGAGTCTGTCAATTTTATCCATCGCTTCCACAACGCGCCCCATATCAAGGTTGCCATATCCCTGGACGATACTGTTTCTCAGTCCATTGTATTCCTTCAAAATCCCCTCTTCTTTCGTTTCGATGATGCATTCCCTCGATAACTTTTCTATGTTGGTATAATCATCCTCAAAAACCAGCCCCGCACCCTTTGTAAGCATGGCAGCAATACCCATGTAGATCTCGGACACAGGTCTGTAACGAGTGAAGTAGCGCCCTCTCGGTAACGTCATCGCAGATGGTATGAGGTGCTATAAACTCCAATTCACCCTCAAAAAGATCCAATTTTTCCAAGTATCATTCTTTTCTCATGTAACCACCTTTTCCGAAGAATCATCCGCCCCTCTATGCTACTGAACCGATTGTAATCAACGCGTAATGCCATATCCGCCCAGAGTCGTCTGAACCTATAGAAATGTTCTGAAAGTTGGATTTCATCGCCATGCAGGGTTCTATGATCACGAATTATCTCTATCGGTATGTAAAGGGGCAGGTTCTAAAAAACTTTGATATCGTACGTCCCACCAAACGTCCTCTCGATTCCGGTCAAAACACGATCGCTCACGGTCGGACGATGCAGATATAGGTATCTGATCTCTCAACATCCTCCAGCCGGGCACGGGATCCGAACAGCAGTATTCCAAGAGCATCATCCTTAAATATCTCAAAATCCTTTTCCGGGTTCGCACCGTTCCCTACATCATTCATTAAATCTCCTCTTGTGGATACTACTTTAAAATCCTTTCCGCGTGTACCTGCGGTGTGGCAATCGTTAAATGTGATCAAATAAAAAATGTAATGGTCAGACGGATATGCAACAGCACAAAGAACACAAAAACAAGGTGGTCATACCCCATAAGGTAACAATATCTGTGTTCTTGATCAGATTGACCATTACAGTTAGGCCATGATCGGATGTTAGTGACATAAAATTAGTTACTTCATTGAGGTGTGTAGTAGGCTAATGTATGCGATTTACGCTGATTTTCGTGAAGATCTGGGCTATAGTTAGTTGCGTGAAAATTCCTGGAAATACAGCTACAGAGAGCATAGAGGGACACAGAGGATAGGTTTAAAAACTCTGTGCTATCTATTCCCTCTGTGGCTAAATCCAGTGACTTTTACTGCTTGTATGCGATCTATTTGATCACACAACAAATATTGTGGGAATCCGTGTAATCTTGTGGTTCCTACTACAAGTTGCCCGAGCAGGTACACTTGATCGACCGGACTTTTCCTAAACCGAGACCCATAGAATCAGAACAAGAACCACCCCAAATCCCCCGAGCAGAAGATAATCCTTCCTCGCCAGCGCACCGCCGTAATAATAGTACTCCCGGTCCCGATGGTAGCATCTCGACTCCAGCGCATCAGAGAGTTCATCTGCTTTCTTAAATGATCTGCGCAACAGCGGGACGATCAGCGCGACAAAACCCCATAGTCCGGCAGGTTTGCATCCCCTCGCTGCCTGCGCTCTCGCAATCGTCTCTTTATCACGCACCAGTCCTGGTATGAGCGCCATCGTCACGCCAACCATGAATGCCAGTTCCCTGCCAAAACCCCCGAGCGGCTTCATAAGAGAGACGAGAGCGGTCTTTAGCTCCGATTGCGAGGTCGTATGGAGCAGTACTGTGGTGAAGAGTATCAGGAGAACGAACCTTGTGACCGGAATCGCGGCAGCAACGACGCCGCCGCCCTGCATCAGTAGATGAGTCAGAAATATCAGAACAAAGAATACCGCCATCGGTCGAAGCCCCTTTACGAGACTTGAGGCAGGGATGCCTGCGACGAGTATCAGCAAGACTGCAACGATCGATAGCCCCCCAAGTCCCGGCGGGCCTACCAGATACACGAGAATGCCGGTTCCAGCGGTCAGCAGCAACTTCGTCCGCGCCTCGATCCTGTGGAGAAGCGAATTCCCTTTCCGGTATGTGGCAAACATCGCACTCACATCCGGCCCCGGTACATGGTGCTCGTGCCCTCAAATGCCAGGTTTCCGGCGTCCATCACCACGATCCGATCTGCGATCCCAAGAACCTCCCCGATCTGGTGAGATATGTAGAGGATCGTCACGCCGCCGCCAGCCCCGTCCACACAGGTTATCCGCCTGATGGCGTCCAGGACCAGTCTCCGCGATCTCTGGTCGAGTCCCGCGGTGGGCTCGTCGAGGATCACGTATCCGGGCTTCGTGGCAATCGAGATTGCGAAGGCAGCGAGTCTCTGCTCACCTGAACTGAGCTTAAACGGAGACTTTTCGAGGATACTCCTGCTAAGACCGACCTCATCTATCGCAGAGAGAACCTTTGTCTCTACCGCCTCTTCCGGCAATCCCGCCTTCGAAAGTCCGAAAGCCACCGCTTCCCGGATGGTTCTCTCGAAGAAGAACTCTTCCGGGTGCTGGAAAAGAATTCTCACGTTCTCACCCGGTTTTGGGGATCTTCCATCAATTGCGATACTGCCGGAAGTGGGGGCGTCAAGTCCCGCGATGAGGCAGGCAAGCGTTGACTTCCCTGAACCGATCCCGCCGACGATGCCTGTTATCCCGCTCTTTCCGATGGTGAGACTGATATCCCTGATAGCAGGAACCGCCCATTCCGTGTCCGGATTGTATGTGTGGGATAAGTGCTGTATCTCGATCCCGCCACTCTCTCGGGAAATCCCTGATCGGGGACAGGTTCTATGGTCTCTAAAGTCTTTGTCTCTCTTTTCTTTCCTTTGTTGTGGTCGAATTGATCTCATACAAGCTGTAAAATTTACCGGATTGTATCCCCTATTGATGTCATCCATGTCAGTCGAGGTGTTATGCATCCAGCTGACCACTGCACTTTTTTCTTCATTTCCTTCGTTTGTTTCGTTTGTTTCGTTTGCACACTCTGCGGTAACAGCTCTGCCGTCGACGCTGGCGTTAGAATCTGATGGCATGACGAGTCCACTGGGAAAACCGACGGTGCCCGATATCCTGCCTTCCGAGATCGCAGTCACCCTGTGGCAGTTTCCGAGATCCTCCGGGTTATGTGTGATCTGTATGATCGAGGTGCCGCGCCCGTTCAGCTCAGACATCCTCAGAAGCACATTTCTCCGGTTGCTGTCATCCAGCATCGAGAGTGCCTCGTCAAAAACGATACATGCAGGCTCCATCGCCATGACCGCTGCGATGTTCACCAGTTGCTTCTGACCGCCGCTTAAAAGACTGATATTCCGGTCACGAAGTTCCGGTATTCCAAGCATCCCCAGATATCTCTCGATCCGGCGGTCAATCTCAGATGAGGGGACTCTGATATTCTCAAGCCCGAAGACGATATCCTCTTCCACGGTTTCGCCGACCGCCTGCGCATCCGGGTCCTGGAACACGATGCCCACAGACTGCCTGATCGCAAGCAGGTTCTCACGGTCGCTCGTGGATGCGCCATTTACCATGACACGCCCCCCATGTGGCAGCAGCAGACCGTTTAGGAGTTTTACAAGCGTCGTCTTTCCAGAGCCGTTGTCTCCTGTGATGCCAAGGTACTCACCTCGTCTGATGCGGAGGTTTACATCCATTAAAACCGGCCTTTTCGGATACGAGAAGCTTATGTCGGCAAGTTCAATCACCGGATCACCAGACCTGTCAGTCTTGATACGATCAACGCGGCAACCAGTTTGATAGAGTCCCCGATCAGGAAGGGGATGACGCCGATCACAACCGATTGCGGGATGGATAAACCTGAGACAACGGATAATTGGAAGGCTCCCAGGAGATAGATCGCTGCAATGCCTGTGATCATAGCGCAGATAGCGGAAAACGTGCTTCTGCCAAACGTTTCAGTAACCAATCCCGTGACGAACGCAGCAGGGATAAATCCGATGAGGTATCCACCTGTCGGTCCAAGAAGGACTCCAATGCCTGATAAACCACCTGAAAAGACCGGAAAACCAATGATCCCGAGCATCACATACACAATCATACTCATCCCCGCCCACTTGCTTCCAAGCAGCAGCCCCGCAAGCAGTACAAAGAAGACCTGGAGTGTGATCGGCACAGGGCTTGCCGGGATCGGGATTCTTATGAATGCGCCGATCGCTGTCAGGGCTGCAAACATGGATGCATAGATCATCGGTCTTACGCTGGTCTGCTCATGCATGGTATCGATCCGGTTGTTAACCTGTTTTATGATAGGGGTTGACAGTAGTATTAAGGTTTGCGGATCATCGCGGCGGTCGCTGCTTATTGCGACTGGTGCAATCCCTGTCAATGGCTACGTCGCTACGGTGGATTTAATGCTGGCTCTGACCGGCACACCACCATGTTTTAATAGCATCATGCCAAAGTTGATTTTAACATCCGCTTAGTAACGTACCACTCGGAGGTAACAACAAGACAATGAGCTCAGAAATGTGCATCGTATGCGGACTTCCCAAGGAACTCTGCATCTGCGAAGAAGTGGCGAAGGAACAGCAATGGATCACGGTCAAGGTAAGGCGACGAAGATACGGAAAAGAGGTCACGGTAATCGACGGGATCGACTCACATGAGATCGATCTGAATGAACTCTCGACCTACCTGAAATCCAGGTTTGCATGTGGCGGGACTGTGAAAAACGAGACCATAGAACTGCAGGGCAATCACAAAGACCGTATAAAGGATATATTGATAGATCGGGGTTTTTCAGCCAGTCAGATTAAAATATAACCTAACATAACATCCCAACATGAAACGAATCTATCTGGACCACGCTGCCACCACCGCGGTGGATCGCGAGGTCGTGCAGACGATGATGCTCTATTTCAAAGAGACGTATGGCAACGCGTCAAGTCTGCATTCATTTGGCCGGGATGCCAAAAACGCGCTCGATGCCGGAAGGCAGACCGTTGCGGACGCACTGGGCGCACAGGCGAACGAGATCATTTTTACATCGGGCGGCACCGAATCCGATAATCTTGCACTGAAAGGAGTCGGGAAGGGGCACATCATCACCAGTTCAATCGAGCATCCCGCGATACTAAACACATGCAAGTATCTAAAAGGTCTTGGTTGCGAGGTCACGTACGTGCCAGTCGATTCAGAAGGAATAGTCGATCCGGGCGACGTTGAATCCGCGATCACCGGCGACACGGTGTTGATCTCGGTGATGCATGCGAACAACGAGATCGGCACGATCCAGCCAGTTAATGAGATCGGTTCTATCGCAAAGGATCACGGAATTCTGTTCCACACCGATGCAGTCCAGTCGTTTGGTAAAACAGAGATCGATGTGCAGAAGATGAATATCGACCTCTTGTCAGTCTCATCACACAAGATCTACGGGCCGAAGGGGGTTGGCGCCCTCTATATCAGGAAAGGCGTCGAGATTAAACCTCTTATGCACGGAGGCGGACACGAGATGGGTATGCGCGCAAGTACCGAGAACATTCCCGGAATCGTCGGCTTTGCAAAGGCAGCATCGTTTGCCGTCGAGCGGTTCGAATCCGATACCAGGCATCTGACAAAGCTTAAGGATATGCTGATTGCAGGCGTGATGGATTCTATCGATGACGTAATCTTAAACGGTCATCCGACAAAGCGACTCCCCAACAATGCGAATCTCCGGTTTGCGTTTGTGGAGGGTGAATCACTCCTGATGCATCTCGATATAAAAGGGATTGCGGTATCCACAGGATCTGCGTGCTCTTCGGCATCACTTGACCCGTCTCATGTGCTGCTTGCGCTCGGGATCGCGCCTGAGGATATCCACGGGTCTATCCGGTTCACGCTTGGCAGGGGGAACACTGAAAGCGAGATTAAGTATGTGCTCGAAGTGCTGCCAGAGATCGTTGGAAAACTGCGTGCCATGTCGCCGCTTGCAGGGAAGTGACGAGAGAATGGACTACAGCGAGAAGGTGATGGATCATTTCGCAAATCCGCGAAACATCGGCGAGATTCCCGATGCCGACGGGGTTGGGACAGTGGGCAATCTGACCTGTGGAGACATGACCACGGTTTACATCAGGGTCGCGGATGGCAGGATCACTGACATCAAGTTCAAGACCTTCGGATGCGCCGCAGCGATCGCAACAGCGAGCATGACAACCGAACTTGCGCTCGGAATGACACTTGACGAGGCGCTTGCCATGAGCCGGAACGATGTTGCTGACGCGCTCGACGGGCTTCCTGAAGTGAAGATGCATTGCTCCAATCTTGCTGCTGATGCGCTTCACGCTGCGATTGAGGAGTATCTGGCGAAGTAAACCCGGGTACTGAGTGCGGGTATGGTTTGGGAAAAGACCGAGTTCACCTATCCTTCGCGCAAGAAATAATCGTCTCATACTCCTTTTTGCTTAGCCTGGAGCTGACAGACATGAGATTGTCGATCAACCACTTTAAATTGAGTTTTCCGCCCTCTGCCGCCAGTAACAATAGACCAATCGTTTCGGTTATCTCGATTCCGAGTGATCTTGCAATCCGCCTGCCATCGCCGTCGTCGAGGATCAATAACGTATTTTTTTCTCTCGCAAGTACTATTGGATTCTGATTCACCTCTGTATAGTGTCGTGCAGAGAAAATCGACTGTAATTTCGGTAGTGTCCTAATATACGATAGTTTATTATAGTGTGCAATAGAACTATTCTCTTGGTGAACACCATGGCACGACCAAGAGGAAAAATCGATGCTGTTTGTCAGAACCCACAATGCCATTATTAT
>JAYEGI010000265.1:0-1777 GCA_034659035.1 Methanobacteriota archaeon | reverse complement strand
GAAGAAGATTCATTCCCAAATGAATTTATAAATGCATACATCTCAAACTCAAAATCTTTCCACAAATATGGCAAACTCTCGGCAATTGGCATCAATTTGTAACTACTCAGGTATGTTGATTGGTCTCTCGATTGCGATCCTGTATTTTCTGGCAAGAAAAATAACCGCGGAGGGCGCAGAGGAACGCTAGAAGCACATAACGTATCCCCTCCAAATCAGAGGGTAACTCGAAGAAGTACAAATATACAGAATCCTCAATGACCATGTCATTATTGTCATCTGGCAATCACTGAGTAGTCATACCAATTGTTTTATCACATCACCCCATCTGATAGAATACTATATATAACAGAAGAGTAAAGGCTGTCTCATGAATTCATCAGGGATCGCGCAAACATTAGAAACGATAAATATCCGCCCGGATGAAATTCATGATGAACAACTGTCAGAAGCCTTTCGCATCCTTCTCCAGCTAATCGAAGAGTTGAATGGGCACGTCGAGAAATTAAAAGCAGAAAATCAGAAGTTGCGAGATGAAATCAGTCTGATGAAAGGAGAGCAGCCAAAACCAGACATTAAACCTTCCGGGAAGAAGCCAAACGTTGACATCTCTTCAGAAGAAGAAAGAAAACCCAAAAACACCCCAAAAAATAAGAAATCGAAAACGAAAAAAGACAAGGTAAAGATAGACCGCGTTGTTGTGTGTGAGGTGGATAAAGACATTCTGCCAGATGATGCGGTGTTCAAGGGGTATGAAGACGTGGTCGTTCAGGAAATCAAAATCATTACAGACAATATCGAGTACAGAAAGGAGATCTACTACTCGCCGTCTCAAAACAAGACATATATGGGGAAAACACCATCTGAAATCGAGGGAGAATTTGGCCCTGGTGCGAAATCGGTGATTCTCACGCTTAAACATGTTGCCAACGTGTCAGAATCAAAGATACACGAGTTCTTGGGAAATTTCAATATCCATATTGCTCCATCTACAATTTCCCGCATTCTTACGAAGAATAAGGAACTATTTCATCAGGAGAAAGCGGATATCTTCAGGGCAGGGCTGCTATCCACTGGTTATCAGCAGATGGATGATACCAGTTCCAACGTACGTTCACAGAACCACTATGCTCAGATTGTTTGTAACCCGTATTACACCGCTTATTTTACAACTCCGCGAAAGGATCGTCTGACCGTTCTTGATATACTGCGGGGTGACCCGGACGGAGAATTAAGGAGTTATTGCTTTAATGAAGAAGCTTTTGGCATGATGGCTGAGTTTAGACTTTCTAAAAAGTTAATTGGTCGGTTACACGAGCTAACTTCTGGTAAAACACTGGATGAATCACAGATGCAGGAGTTGCTTGATATGATCTACCCTACTTCTGACAAGGGCAAAAATAATCGAACAAGGATCATGGAAGCTGGCGCTATTGCAGCTTATCACCAGCAAACAGACTTTCCAGTAGTCCCAATACTTCTTACTGATGATGCACCCCAGTTCAAGCGGCTTACTTACGAACAGGCACTATGCTGGGTCCATGACGGACGAAACTATAAGAAGTTGCATCCTGTGGTGCCAGTGCACCGTGAAAAACTCAAAGAATTTCTGGGTATGTACTGGGATCATTTTCGTAAACTTAAGCTAACATATAGTTTTTCAAAGAGATAAAGTTAATAGATCCCAACATCTTCTATTTATCAATGCGTGATGACTATTTCCGCATGAAATAGGAGACAAAAAAATGGATGTAAAAGAAGCCTTCGATAAATTCTC
>JAYEGI010000264.1:0-1779 GCA_034659035.1 Methanobacteriota archaeon | reverse complement strand
AACTGTTTGAGATTATACTATCGCCTGTGGCTGGTTTATATTGTGAAGAGATGATGTAGATGTTTACGAAACGGCAAAGAAACAGTCCCTCGCTTGTATGCGTTTACAATCATAGCGGGAATTGCTGCACCCGACCCCCAACACAGGAGAAAGCATCGTTCCGGTCTCCGAATTCACCAAACCCCGCACTTAAGTACGGAGCCTGCACGTCGCGCCCCTTACCTTCGGCGAGACCCCCATACGGTCAGTCAAACGTGAAACTGTATGGCGATTATAACGAGGTTCTCTGCACTCCATGCACACTAACCTGAAACGCAATTATACATAAAGCTTATGGATTATCTTAGTACAAATTTTATAAAATATCAGACTCAACAAAAAAGCACCCCATCACGTCGATCGTGGACAGAACCGCTCGAGCCCGAGCATCTGCGCAACCCCCGCGATGCTGATCCCATAAAAGACCGTCTTCGCCCCCGCGACCTCCAGTATCGCCTCAAGTGTCCCGTTAACAACCGTCGTCCCTGTAACAAACGCAAGATCGCACCACCGCAACACTTCTTCCGTATCCTTTCCGCCATCCAGCACCACAACACCGAACTTCTCCCGCCCAACATTTTCCACATCAAGATCCAGTATCTTAAGTTCACCCCGCTCAGAACAGCGCCGTGCATGAACCGGCTGAAATCCAACCAGCGCAATCCTCGCCCCCCTGTACCCCTTAAGAAACTCGAGTAGATCTAGACCGCACTCAGCAGGACCCTTGTCCTTGCAGTGAACGCTCCCCTCGATCATCCCGCGATGCCGCATCACCGCATTGCAGCGTTGCAACAAAGATCGCTCTCCTGTAGTTGTTGTTAAGTTCCATAGCAAGGACATCCTGAAGCGCCCCCTCAAAGTCACCATACATGTCTGTGAATGCCTGACCGAATCTGCCTGCAAACTCCGCCTGCATCAACCGCTCGACACCCTTCGGTATCGGAAAGTCCTCACTCTCAGGATTCCTTGTAGCCTCTTCCGGAGTCAGTGGCTTCGCTCTGATAACCACGGTCTTGTCCAGCAGATCGTTTTCCGCCACAATCCCCTCGAATTTCTCTCTTATCACGGCATACATCTTAGAACACCCCGGACGCCTGTATGTAAAAAAAGGTTGGCGATGTGAACGATTCTAGAACTTGTCCACATCAATCCTGCTTCAAGCCATCTTCTTGATCTTCGCGAACAACTGCCCCATCGTGTCCTCGTTACTCTTCGTAAACGAAAACGGCGAGTCAGTGAACCCTTCAAAGTAGACCGGCACGTTATCCAGCCGATAGAACGTTCCCGAACACTCCATCGCATCAATAACACCAGGCAGCACCACATCAGACGCAATCGTCGTCGGGAACAGAGCAATATCGAGACAGACGAGCGGTATCTCACAGAGATACGCTTGCAGAGTCTGCCGGGATGTGGCAGACAAGATCAGCGCACATCACAAACGCAGCATCCCCAATCGCGGTCTCGCAGCACGTCCACCGTCGTGTACTCGCCCGGATTAAACCTCGGGTAGCCCCGTGCAAAGTCTAGACCGAACGGGTAACCGTACAGGTAGTGCGATCTGGTTGAATCCCACGACGTTGAAGTGACCCCGGAGAGCACCTATCGAGAACTTCGGTAATGTCCTAATTTAAGATAGTTAATCGGAAATAGAAAAATTCGTGCCATGTCCACAGGTGATCTGCCGATCCTTCCAACATTGCAGGGGAAGTTCTTCTTTTGAACTCGTTTATGAAATTC
>JAYEGI010000263.1:0-1779 GCA_034659035.1 Methanobacteriota archaeon | reverse complement strand
TAATAAGAGGATAAGGAGGATTGCTGCCGATTCTTTGCTGCCTCGCATTCAAGTCACCTCCTGAAGGATCATGAACACGTCAAGAGAGGTTATGATTCCATCTTCGTTGATATCAGCTGATCGATCCCACCCGCCAATGGCTGCGATTTGAAGCGCCATATATACGTCTATGGTGGTGATCATGCCGTCGTTGTTGAGGTCGCCTTTCACGGATGCCTGATCTTGCACCCATTCCACCGAGTTCACAACCAGCCTCCTCATCGCCTCCGGATCTGTGATGCTGTCAATAGAGAAACCATAGTAGACCGTTCTCGGTCCTGCACCATCATAGATAATTATCGCGGATCTGCCATCCTGCCAGTTCGCAACACCAATGCCGTTCGTAGGCGTTAATGAGTCCGGGTACGGGCATCGGGACCTGTTCAGGTGTATGTCTGATATGCCTGATAGTATTTCGTGTGTTCCCGGTATTATTTCGGCTTCGTCGTCCCGTATCATGTCCCTGTTCAGGCATGCATGCAGATGGTTTTGTATAAATGGGTCATCCGGGTGGTCAGAGGTCAGGTCAGAGCCCTCGAATATGATTCCGCCATTGTATTGTTCGAGTAGGGCAGCGTCGCTCTCGTTTATCACTGTGTTCCAGTAGTCGCCTGCAGACCAGATGACCGCATCAAACCGGTTCAGATACTCGATGGTCGGCACACCCTTCTCTGTTTCATTCCAGACGGCTGTGCAGTAGCCATTCTTCAGAAGTACCGCCTCAAACTCATCAGCGCTACCCGGTTCATCAGTGGAATAGTCATCAGTGTCACAGTCATCAATGATCAGGATACTGGATTTGCTGCAGACGTACAGTGTTTGGCTGATGTTGTTGTTTGAGTAATTCGACTCAACAATCTCGCGGTTGGGATTTAACGTTATGAGAAGATCAAACGTCCCTTCTTCTTTCTGCCATTCCATCGAAACGTTCCTGGTCTGACCACATCCAAGATTAACAGTCTCTCGACCAAGCAGGTTACCGTCAATCCGGAACTCGAGCGACAGACCATCAACATCGTTTCCACCTACATTCTCAATCTGGACCGATATGTCCACGATAGCGTCCCCGATATCAGATGACACCGCCGCGGGAATCAGGTCAGGCGCAAGCGTGGCTACCCTGACGTCCTCCGTTTCTATGTTGTTCAGATAGTTTTGTTCCACAACACTGCAATCGCTGTTCAACTCGACTTTCAGCTCATGTATGCCAGATTCAAGCGTAAGGGTCGGAGCTAAATCGATGCCGCCATTAGAAGACACATCAACGCTCATCATCTCCTCTGAGACTCCGTCCACAAGGATATCGATCCTTACACCGGTTGCATCGGAAAACCCTGTGTTCTCAACCTTGATGTCGATGGGATTACTCCCTTCAACGAGATAACCATGCGCTATGTCGCCTATCATAAGGTCAGCGTTCGTATCATCCGTAAGCATCCAGTCCACAGCATTCCGTATGAACAGGCATTCCAGAGAGTCCAGTGCATCCAGCATGAACGGGATGAAAAGTGTTTTCGTGCCGTTACCAATATACGCAACGATTGCCGAGTCGCCAGTGCTCCACTCAGCCAGTTCAACACCCCCATCAGACGGGGTCAAAGAGTCCGGATAAGGTGATGCTGACGCGTTAAACGAGATATCATGCAAAAGCCCTGTAAAGATTGGGTGATTATGGGTTACAGTCATAGAGATCTCACTATCCGAAAGAGAGATATCATCCTTGAAGATAGAGTGCGCAAC
>JAYEGI010000262.1:0-8029 GCA_034659035.1 Methanobacteriota archaeon | reverse complement strand
CGTTCCACTACTATATAACACTACCGTTTTTCACAAAGAACATCTATTCAAGCGATATTGGTAAAATGATACGATGTGAGGGGGTTTTAGTGATCTACAAATCCAACCTCATTCTGACGCCATAGCATTGAACCCGGCTGCATGAAGTGTGATTGCATCTATAACTCTTGAAATTGTTATGGGAGTTAATCCGGTTATACGGGACCTGGGCTCGGTTTCCTACCTTTTCAACCAGTAAGTTTGCCGATGAGTGTCAACTCTTCTTCTGAAATGTGCCTGCGGTATATCGGCGTATTGGCAGTCTCGGGCAAAGAACGCTTTGCAATGCATACACTAGTATCGCTGGTGCTTTGCAGAGTTTTTGCCTTGTTTTCGGATGTCTTTACCTTCCACCAACAGGTGGTACTCGCAGTCTGGATTTGGACATACAGCATTATTGGGAGTTCTTGGACGGGACCTGGTGAACACCTGAGTCCATATATGTCGTTTAACTATTTAGTATCGTTAAGTATGTCACTACCTTCAAAAGGGCGTTGAATATCGACGAAAAGGCAGGTGCCAAAGACCCCCCCCAGCACAGGCACCATCGTCAACAACCTTGGTAGAGTTTTGCAATATCTTGGCGACCTTGAGGCGGTAAAGGAACACTGTGAGCGTGCGCTTGAGATATTCCGAAAGTTTCTCGGAGATAATCATCCTTCCACAATAACGGTGCGAGACGATCTCGAGTCGCTTGCGGATGTCCGAGGGCGGACTCTACGAATAGACCGCCTGCCGGTACGACCCGAGCACCTTTAACCGCGCAACCGTCCCTTCGATCGACTGCACAGCATCATGGATCTTGCTGTCGTGGATGTGCCCCTGAAAGTCAATATAAAACAGATAATCCCCAAGTGCCTTCCTGGTCGGGCGTGACTCGATCTTCGTGAGGTTGATATCCCGCGATGAAAAATTGCCAAGCAGTTCGTGAAGTGCGCCTGGGCGGTCTTTGTGCAGATCCACGAGGATCGAGGTCTTGTCCTGCCCTGACGGTTGCGGGACAGTGGTTCCTAGCACGATAAATCTAGTATGATTCTCATCTACGTCCTGAATATCTTCAAAAAGTATTTTAAGCCCGTATCTCAGCGCGGTATCCGCGGATGCGATCGCCGCGACCCCCTCCTGCGCCGATGCGAGTTCCGCGGCGTGTGCTGTGCTTGCAGCCACCTGAATCTCTGCATCTCCAAAATTCCTCCGCAAAAACCGCCCGCACTGCGCGGTAGCTTGCGGATGCGAGATGATCGTTTTGATAGGTGCGGTCTTGCTTTTTGCAAGCAGGGCGTGCTGTATCGGAAGGATGATCTCGCCGACGATCGTTACATTGTACTTCAGCAGCGCATCGAGCGTTTCCCTTACTGACCCCTCGAGAGAATTTTCTACCGGAACAACCCCGAGATCTATCCTGTTTCCAACAGAAGCCGCAATCTCGCCGACGTCACTGAAGTACACAAACTCAAGCGGCTCGGTACTCCATCTCTTCGCTGCTTGTTCGCTGAATGTGCCTGCAGGTCCAAGTACCCCGATCGTTATCTTTCGGTCGCCGCGGTTTATTGCGCTGCCGATCACGACAGAGAAGAGATCTGCCAGAGCTTCGGGGGGATTCTCGGTCGTACCAACCGTGATCCGCTCATCAGGGTACGCTACCTGCTCGCATACTGCAATAGGGATCGAGAATCCATGACCCAGCAGGAACTTCGAGACCTCCTGCAGATCAAAGCGTGCATCAGGAAGGACGAAGACGGTCTTTCCAAGTTCCAGTTCGGATAGGATCAGTTCCTTTGCGCGGTTGATATCGCGGGCATGTGCCGTCACCGCTGCAAGCTCGGTCTGCTCGATCTTGAGTCTTGCAGCCACGACCTGCATCGATGAGATCCCGGACACGATCGCATCGTCCGCTTTTGCAAACCGTCCGAGGCCGGAGAGCATTGGGTCGCCTGTCGAGAGTACCACGGCACCATCAGGCAGTTCTGAAATCCTCTTGTAGTCCTTGATCTCATGGCAATCGCACCTGATATGATCCTTCGCAAGTTCTATCGCACGCTTCGATCCATAGACTACGGATGCATTCTCGATGGCATCCGCCGCCTCTACAGTCAACAGATTCCTGCCTGCGCCAACGCCTACGATCTTCATCGTGGAAACTATTGCGGCGAATAGTATTAACGAGTTTTGGTCAGCAGGTCAGGTTGACAGCCCTGCCGCCGGAGCCCTCACACATCGATAACTTTAAATGTGACTCCGCCTTATATAAAATAGGGTAAATCATGGAAAGTATGATCAGAGAAATAGGTTTGGTAGCCTCGACAGCGATTTCAGTGGGTTTTCATCTTCATAGCTTCGAAGTCAACGCCGGCACCCACACCCCCTCCGACCGCAACGCTCACACAATTAGCTTTGCCGGAACATTCGCCGACTACAGCAGCGGCGGCATCGCCGGGATTCGAAGCCATATCCGTTATTGTGGGGCTGCTCGCTGTGGCCTATTTAGTGATGATGAGGTGGAACTAATTGCGGCTCTCCGGTAATTCGCGAGTGCATGCACTTTTTCGCCCTTCTATGGATCCGGTTATGGCGAGGAAGGTTAAACCACGGAGAGCACATGGGATCACAGAGAGTTGTTATTTGCATCTTTCGACCCTTCTGTGCCACTCTATGCCATCAGTGTCCTCTGTGGTTTTCCGAAACTTTATTTTGAAAATATCAAAAAGTCTCCGGGGTTTTGATCACCGCAACGCGAGATACCAAAGACCTATAATTGCACCCCTATTTCACTCGCTGTGTTACACGCCCGCATTCGAACGTCCATGTAAGCCCGCAGCGCACCACGATTGGAGTCAGAGGTGAGAAGACGGAGCTGATAACATCAATAATTATACTCGCAATCACCGGCATCGCGGTCGGGCTTGCAAGCGGGCTGCTCGGAGTCGGCGGGTGTTTCATCATGGTTCCGGTGCAGTTCTGGGTATTCCAGGCGATGGGCGTTTCTCCGGATATCGCGATCTTGCTTGCGTTTGGGACGAACCTCCTTGTCGTGCTGCCAACCGTTGCGAGCAGCGCAGTGGGGCATAGCAAGAGGGGTGTGGTCTGGTGGCGGGCTGGCATCTTTCTTGGCATTGCGAGTGCGGTTGGGGCAGTGATCGGCGCTACGATCGCGGCGCATCTGCCTGCCGAGGTGCTGACGGTTTCATTTGGTATAGTGGTTCTTGCTGGGGCCATCAGGATGCTCACCGCGAATACGCCAGCGATTACGCAAGAGCCGAAGGATCGCCCGCTTCTCTGGGTGGCTTGTGGCTTTCCGATCGGAATCGTGTCAGGTACCGTTGGGATCGGTGGCGGCGTATTGATGATCCCTGTGATGGTGCTTCTGCTCAAGTTCAGGATGCATCTTGCAGTTGGAACCTCGAATGCGGTGATGATAGCAACGAGCATCGGCGGCGTGATCGGTTATGTCGTAAACGGGCTTGGGGCCGAGGGGCTGCCTGCGTACTCGATCGGGTATGTGAATCTCGTATCATGTCTTTCACTTGCGGTAACGAGCGTACCGATGGCGCAGGTCGGCGTCATGGCTGCACACAGACTGCCTGCCAAGGGACTGAAGTACCTCTTCATCACTGTGATGGTGTATATGGGGCTAAAGATGGTCGGGGTGTTTGGGTGGCTGCCTATATGAGGGCTGCCTGAGATCACCAACACCGGTTCGGATGAGTGGTCACCCGATCCACATAACAACTCTTCTGCCAAGATCGGTCGGATAATAGATCAGGTAATTCCCTTCCTGCCGTGCGCACACGAGACCGCCATCCTTGAGCACCGAGAGATGGTATGACATCTTTGAGTACGCATACCCGGTCATCGCAACGAGAAGACAGACGCACATCGGCTGCATGAAGAGCGCAAAGAGCACCCTGACCCGCACAGGATCAGATAGCGCACGTGTGACCGAGACGATATCTTCTATCGTCTGGTCGTCAGGCAGCGATCCCGCAATTCCCGCGATCCCGCCTTTCCCTTCTAGGTCACACCGGATCGAATCCGGTATCTCAATCTCGCCCATGTTATCAAACCTATTTCAAACCTATTTCAAACCTATTTGAAACCACACCATTTAAGTGGTATTACAAACATTATTGAAATAATGGCAGGCACCATAAATAACGTTTGCCATTCGTGCAATCGGATTTGGGAGACCAAAATATCATGACCATCGAAACGTTGCTGCTGGCTGGCATCGAAACCCTGGAAGAGTATCTTGCGCTGCATGTACTGATGTGTCTCGTGCCCGCGTTCTTCCTTGCGGGAGCCATCGCCTCACTATTTTCGAAAGAGTCTGTGTTGCGCTACTTCGGTGCTGATGCGCCCAAACACCTCTCATACAGCGTGGCATCGGTAAGCGGCGTGCTTCTTGCGGTCTGCTCCTGCACGGTGCTGCCTCTCTTTGCCGGAATCTACAAACGGGGCGCTGGCATCGGTCCTGCGTCAACGTTCCTGTTCGCAGCGCCCGCAATAAACCTTCTCGCAATTGTCTACACTGCACAGATACTCGGCTTTGAGCTCGGTGCTGCCCGTGCGGTGGCGGCGGTTGGCATCTCAATCGTTATAGGGCTCATCATGGCTACGGTCTTCCGAAGCGAGGATAACGCGAAGAGCCGGATGATTTCGGCTGCTGGCGAGAGCGAGATTAACCCGCTGCACCAGACCAGTATCTTCGGGTTGCTTCTCGCCATCCTTGTGTTCGGCGGCGTCATCGAGGCGTGGTTGTGGCGGGGTCTGATCATCGGACCGCTGGTGCTTCTTGCGGTCTATGTCTCAAGAAAGTGGTTTGATGATGAGCAGATCCACGACTGGATGTATGAGACATGGGATCTTACAAAGAAGATATTCCCGCTCTTACTGGTGGGCGTATTCTTTGCAGGCATAATCGTTGAACTGATACCATCAGACCTTGTTGTGCGATTTGTCGGAGGAAACTCGGTACGGAGTAATCTGATCGCAGCGGTTGCCGCGGCACTGATGTACTTTGCAACACTCACCGAGGTCCCTATCATCGACTCGCTCACCCGGCTCGGAATGGGCGAGGGGCCTGTTCTTGCAATGCTTCTTGCAGGACCTGCGCTATCGCTTCCGAACATGATCGTGATCAGCCGTGTGATGGGTGTCAGGAAGGCGTCAGTCTATATCACACTCACTGTAATCCTTGCTACCATAGCCGGATTCGTGGCTGGAACTACTATATGGAGATAAGAATATGGATATAATTGTAAAGGTATTTGGATCAGATCCCCCTTGCGCCAAATGCAAGGTGGCTCATAACATCGCAAAGAAAGTTTCGGAGAGGATCGGAGACAGTGTTGTTGTTGAAAAGCACAGCGCTCTTAGTGAAGAAGGCGATAAGTACGGAATCATGATGACTCCGACTGTTGTCGTCAACGATGAGATCGCGGTCGTTGGGAAGGCACCATCTGAGAAGAAACTGGAAGAGATCATCAGATCGAAGATGTGACGCGGGCTGAGGTGACTCTGGTGGCAAACGACTATAGTTGCTGTGCATCCCCTGATGTGAAACGGACGCTTGTCAAGGTCGGGGATGCCACCATCGGTCTTGCAAAGCTGGACCGGGTATTTGAACAGATGTATAACTCTGGAAGAAGCCTTAATGATGTTGATGGTGAAGAGATCGTAGATTTGGCATCGTTTTACAATTATATCCCGCCGGATGCGGTCGAGGCGTATGCAGAAGCATTGGTCCGGGAATATGTCAGGTTTTACAGAGACCAGGAACATTCAGATCAGTGAAATCTCGCGTTGTTAATTATGGGCAATCGTTTGATGAGGCATATTTACATCAAGAATCGGCTCGCCGTATAAGCAAGGGAGATATATTAATTATGGTTGCATATGATAGATGTGAACAGATGAAACAAATAAAACGGCTGGCAACCGCATGAGTTTTGATCTGTATAGTAGTGATGCTTACCGGATGCGTAACCACACCCATCACCGATTCGGTGGAGATAGAGAACGTGACTACAGATGAAGACACGTACCACTCAGGGGAGATCATGAACATTACAGTGCTGCTCAAATCCGCAACAGACGTGAGTGGGGTCTACACCAATGTATCAGGGATCACGAACAAGCGGGGCAAGAACGCGCTCTTTAAGGAGACCACGACAAACCTCACCCGCGGGCTTAATAATGTGACGTTCGCATACAAGATGCCTGCGTGCTCATCCTGCTCAGGTATATCAGGGGGAACATATTATTTCAACGCATCGGTGGTTTACGGTAATGTTACGGTAGGAAACTCGACCTGTAGTGTTGTCCTGAAACAGTAGATACATGGCTGGATATGAGCATAAGAGGATTGCTGCGGCGGTGATCATCGCTGCATTTTTAGTAGTAATACTTACAGCTACAGCAGGTGACGCAGGCGGGCAAGTGAGCATAATACTTTTCTTCGATTCGGAGTGTTCGCACTGTGAAGCTGCTGAGAAGGTACTGGATCAGATCGGAGGGGAGTTTGGGGATCGGATACTCATCAGCAAATATGATTCCAACACAGCTACCGGAATTGAGATGATGGATGGACACGGGATCGTTGAGGTTCCCTCGATGGTGGTGCAGGAGAGGGAGATCATACTATACAGCGATTACGGAAACAACCTTTCAAAACTGGAAAGTCTTCTTATAAGTTCGATAAATAACGCGCTTTATGATCCGGAGATCGGGGTGTATAAGGAGATCAGTCCTGTCAAGTTAAATCCCGGTGAGAACGTTACGGTAACGGTTTCTATGGCAAACAGGAAGAATATAACTACGGATGTTGTCCTGATAGACAATTATCCCGGTTTTTTCAGCATAATAGATGGAGAAACTGTATGGAACGGTACACTATCTACGGGGGATGTGAGAAACATAACTTATGTGGCTCGTGTCGATCCGAAAGCGCACTCGGGAAATCATAAGATAGAAGGAGCGCAGATATACTACCGAAGCGAGGATGTAGAGAAAAGTGCAGTTTCAAATACGGTAATCATCCGTATAGCAGTAGCATTGACATTGTTCACGGTGTTTCTGGCAGGATTGGTAGCAGGGGCAAATCCCTGCCTCTTTGCAGTGATGGCTTTCATGGCGGCGATGATACTATCGAATACCGAAAAGAAGCTCGAGGTAATCAAATTCATTGTTTTCTTCTCCTTCGGGATCTTTTTGGTGTATCTTCTGACCGGAATCGGGCTTTTGTCATTTGCAAGTGATCTTGGTTCATTAAACCTTGTTCTCGGCGCGATCACCATAGCACTGGGCATCATTCACATCTACGATTACTTTTACATAAAGATAAAGGCGAAATCACTCTTCGAGAGTTCCAGGTTTATGAAAGGCGTGATGGAACGGATGGTCAATGAGAATAGTGTCCTCTCCGCACTGGGTCTGGGCGCGCTATTCTCGCTTGTGAAGGCACCGTGTGTGGGCGCGATATACCTGACGATACTAAACCTCATCGCGATACAGAAAGCGAAACTCGAAGGGATCGTATATTTGTGTGTTTATAATTTTGGTGTGATCCTCCCAATACTGATAATCGGAACTGCTATCGTCGTCGGGTTAAGTCCGACAAAGGTGGACCGGTTCAGGAAGGAGAAGAGAGCCATGATACGGTTGGTGACCGGAATAATTCTGGTTGTGCTGGGGGTGTTCCTGACGTCTGGCATGATTTGAGCGGGCGCCACAAAAAGTTAAATAGAGTGCAGTTCATAAATATTGTTTGCAAACAATCGGTATACATTCTCGGGTCTCTGGTATCTCGCGTTGCAGTGAGGTGACATTAAATTGATATGTTGCCATATATATTACACTACCCGTCAATCGATTTCGTAGTCAAGTGTGGAATAACGCGCAACATATAAACTGCACTTTTAGCAAATCCGAGGATTAATTATTTATACATCAAACCATTCACAATATATTCAATACATCTAAGGGATGGTTA
>JAYEGI010000261.1:0-1794 GCA_034659035.1 Methanobacteriota archaeon | reverse complement strand
CGGGATGATTCGTTTTGCTAACATTTGACCATCTCCACGAAGTTCTTCAGAATCAAAAGTCCTTTTTTGCTTGATTTCTCCGGATGGAACTGAACCGCATAGATATTATCTTTCTCAACAACCGCCGCCATATCCACGCCGTAATCGGTCGTTGCGGCGATCACGCGCTCGTCCTCCGGAACGCAGTAGTAGGAATGCACAAAGTAGAAGAAATCACCGTCATCGATCCCTGCGAGCATATCCGGGTCCTGATTGTCCCGACGTATTGTAAGCTCGTTCCAACCCATCTGCGGGATTTTAACCCCGTCCGGAAGACGGATAACATCCCCTGCAAGAAGCCCGAACCCGGCAGCATTGCTCTCCTCACCCCTCTCGAACAACACCTGCATCCCGATGCAGATTCCCAGGAGAGGTGTGCCAGAGTCTACCAGATCGAATAATCCATCTGAAAACGGGTCTAAGTTGCGCATCGCGTCGCCAAACGCTCCAACGCCCGGGATAACAACAGCGTCTGCGTCTGCATCCAAAAGAGCATTGCTATCCGATACGATAACCGGATTTCCACCCACCTTCTCAAGCGCATTGTGGATGCTACGGAGATTTCCCATGCCATAGTCGATTATTGCAATCATGATCAACCTACGTTGCGTGCTGTTTATTAATTGAACGATCGCGTATTCTCCAGCTCATCGATGGCTTTCACGCTAACCAAACAGTTGCAAAACTTCATTTTTGCTCAGTTTCTGGCGGCGCTTCTGATCATCCCAGATCTTCCGGAAATAATAGAAATATTCATAAAGTTTAAATATATTTTTTGTGTATATGACCTCTCCTTTCTCTATCACCTCCGCCTTGAGATAAAGCGGCATCAGTTCAAACACCCTCACATCATACCGCGCATCACGTACGTTCGATAGAATCCGTCTTGAAAATCCAATCATATCGTCTATTGCAGGCGCAACAATGCTTATGTCGATGTCACTACGTTCACTGTCTTCCCCGGCGGCAAGAGAGCCATAGAGCAATATGCCCAGAACATCATCATGCAATGGCTCAAAATCCTTCTTTACTCTTCGTTTAACTTCTTCCTTATCCATGTTTCGACCACATCAACAAATTCCATAACCCCTGGCAGCAGATATAACATGTTCTCGAATGCAAGAATATCATCAGTATGGTTGTATCGATGCACAAGTCGGTTCCTTAGACCGTTCGCCTCAATCAATATTGACCTCATCCCTTCCTCGATTACTCCAAGCGATTCGATATTTGTATAATCATCCTTAGGAACTGTCTTCTCATCCTTGCATGCCATGGCAATACAGTCCATTGACGCCTCTACTATCTCCTGAAAAGCCTTGTATGTTGCCAATTTCGTTTTTTCATCGTGGACAAAATCTTCTGAGTCGTACCCACCTATCCAGTCATTTATTTCGTTATTCCTTTTCAGAATGATATTTATTTTATCTCTGTATCGCTTTGCACGTTCCATTTCCATAATTCTCGCCACCCATACTTATCCGCGCATTGCAAACGCCCCGCAAGTTTTACATCCATTAGTCGATTATTGCGATCATGCCCGTATTTGAGTCATAGTGTGAATCATTTATTAACCAATCGACCTCATGATTGATGCATAACAAGAGGTCTTGACATGGAGAAGCAGATCGTAGCAGTCATGGATTTTGGCGGGCAGTATAGCCACCTGATCGTGCGGCGGTGCAGGAATCTCGAGGTGTACGCCGAGCTGATCCCGCACACCACCACGCCAGAAGCGATTCAATATATGAATCC
>JAYEGI010000260.1:0-8078 GCA_034659035.1 Methanobacteriota archaeon | reverse complement strand
TAAAGTTTAATAGTGTGCAGTTTAGAATTGTCATTGTATAACCAATGTACATATTCCCTCCCAGAGTTAAAAAGCTTTTGGGAGGGGGTACCCTATTCTATCACTAGATAATTCGATTGTGCCCCTTAGATGTATTGAATATATTGTGAATGGTTTGATGTATAAATAATTAATCCTCGGATTTGCTAAAAGTGCAGTTTATGTGTTGCGCGTTATTCCACACTTGACTACGAAATCGATTGACGGGTAGTGTAATATATATGGCAACATATCAATTTAATGTCACCTCACTGCAACGCGAGATACCAGAGACCCGATCTTTGTGCTCGGCGGAAGGGTCTGGCGGACCGTCAGGGGGTCCTTTGAGCGGTTGTATGTGAAACCGGCAAAGGAGAGGATTGCCACTGCAAAGTTCAAAAGCCATGCGTCAGAAGGCGCCTTCTCCCATATGCTGCCAGCTCATCTCAGGGTGCCTGAGTCAAAGGAATAGTATGCGCCGGATTTAGGTGATATTAGACGTGTTGAGGTGGTTTTGGAGTGAAATCTGCCACGGCATGGACGGTGGTTACAATGAGACATACCGGGCAGATATCGGTGGGCATGTGTATGGTAAGAACGCAAATGCCGCTTCACCACCCCGTATAATTCTTTGTGCTATATGGTTTCATTTACTCTGCTTTACCAGAGGATCAGAGGATGTGCTCACGTCCACCTTCAGTCAAATAATTTCCGTTTCTTTCCTGCGCTCTTGCCCTCTGGTTTGTAGATCTCAGGCCCCTTATCCCCGAACCGTTTATGGTAGCATTCCTCGATGAACTCTCCAAGTGGTCCCTTCCATTGCTCGAACTTGTTGGGAGCCATGCTCCCGAACTTCTTGGGGGGTATCCTGAGTTCCTTAGCCATCGCTATCTGGCGAGCATTTAGCCTGTATTTTCGCTTGACATACGCCCACGGATTCGCTCTCTTCTTCCATTTGTTAGCCATTGGGACACCGTCCATAATTCTACAATCCCTGTGGTCGGATGGTTATTTACACCTCTCGTGAGTGAGTTATTCCGGCTCTGTGGTTTTCCAAAATCTTATTTCGAAAATATCAGAAAGTCTCATGTTTTAGTCACTGCAACGCGAGATACCCGCGAGCCAAAAAAGATCGCAAGCAGCATAAGTCGCGACAGTCCCTCAAAGCTCCAGCGTAGCACGTACCATTCCATGCTCCTGTGCAGGCTCTATCTCAAAACCGCGGCTTTCGCACAACCCGAGCATGTTTTGGTTATCAGAGAGCACCTCGCCCCATATCCGCCGTAGCCTGAAGTCTCTTGCAACATCGATCACCATATCCAGCAGTTTCCCGCCGACCCCGCGTCCCTGCCACTTGTCCGTGACTGCCTCCCCAAACTCCGCAGTCTCTTCGTCAGGCTCGGTGATCAGTCTTCCAACGCCGACCATCCGGGTCTCACCATCCTCTTTCACAAACGCCGCAATCGCAATCTCGCGGTCGTAATCTATGTTGCAGAACCGCACAGCCATGCTGTGGTCGAAGGACTGCGGTCCGAAGAACCGGTACCGCACAGTCTCCCTGGAAAACGAGTTCACGAGATCGATCCAGAGCTCCTCATCCTCCGGGCGGATCACCCTGAGCACGATCTCGACTCCTTCATTGTTGACCCACTTCTGCTGATATTTTGTCGGGTATCTGCTGATAATAAGGTGTTTTCCCGGTGGTATCATGGGACCGACCTTCTTCAGATCGATGATGATACGTGCATCGAGTGCAATGATCGATTTGTCGTCCACGTATATCGGGTTGATGTCCATCTCGATGATTTCTGGGAAGTCTATGAGCATATACGATATTTTAACAAGAGTCTCCTCGATAAAAAGGATGTTTGCAGGAGGTTTATCGCGAAATCCCTTCAAGAGACTATGGATTTTTGTATCCTCTATCATGCGCCGTGCAAGAACCTGATTCAGTGGCGGAAAGCCGAGTGTCATATCCTTGAACATTTCGACAGCGGTTCCGCCCGCGCCAAAGAGGATCGCAGGACCGAATAAGGGATCGAACTTGGAGCCGATGATGATCTCATAACCCTGGTCCCTGTCGATCATCTTCTGGACTGTTGCGCCGGTGATCCGGGCATCGGGCTGGCTAGCTTTCGTATTTGCAACCACGTGCTCAAACGCGATTTTTCCATCTTCTGGCGTTTTCACATCAAGGATCACACCACCTACATCGGTCTTGTGCGTCACGTCCGGCGAAATGATCTTCACAGCCACTGGAAACCCAATCTCACTTGCAAGACTGGCACACTCCTCTCTACTTTTCGCGACAAGCATCTTTGAGACCGGGATGTGGTACGCATCAAGCACAGATTTTGCCTCGGTCTCGGTTAAGATGGTTCTCTTCTCGCTGGCAACCGATTTGAAGAGATTTTTCACCTCCTCCTGCCGTGGGGCGAACGTTCTCACGATGTCACCGGGCGCCTCGTAGAGGGATGCGATGTTCTTGGTGTACTGGTACATCTGTAAGTAGACATCGACAGCCTGCTCGGGCGTCTCAAAGTTCGGGATTCCGTTTCGTTCGAGGATGTCTCTTCCAGACTCCACCGCGTCCGCACCCATCCATGACGTAAGAAGCGGCTTGTAATGTGACATATTCCCACTGGCGACATCTGAAACGAGTTTTGCAGCACCATCAGGATTGGTCATCGCCTGCGGGGTCAGAAGCACAATGATACCATCGACGTTCCTGTCCTGAAGTAGATACGTAACCGCATCCCTGTATCGCTCAGGCGTTGCATCACCAAGGATGTCAACAGGGTTCTCTCGGCTCCAGAACGGCGGAAGAACCGTATCAAGAGCTTCCACAGTCTCATCAGATAGTTCTGCGATAACGCCACCCTTATCGATCAGCCGGTCTGCCGCAAGAACACCGGGACCGCCTGCGTTTGTGATGATGGCAAGACGCGGTCCACGCGGTCTTGTCTGGAATGCAAGTGCTGCCGAGCAGTCAAAGAGGTCCTCGATCTCAAGCACTCTTATTGCGCCAGCACGCTTAAATGCGGCGTCGTAGAAGTTATCATCGCCGGCAAGCGCGCCTGTGTGCGAGGCTGCTGCTTTTGCAGACCTTGCGAACCTGCCTGACTTGACGACGATGATCGGTTTATTCTTTGCAAAGTGCCTTGCCGCACTCATGAACTCGCGCACGTCTTTAAGAGACTCGATGTAGAGCATTATACTGCCTGTTTCCGGGTCCATCCCGAAGTAGTCGATCAGGTCGCCAAAGTCAACATCCAGCATCGAGCCGATCGATACGAACGCGCTAAACCCGATATGGCGGTGAGCGCACATATCAAGTACTGCCGTACAGAGCGCGCCGCTCTGGGATATGAATGCAACGCTTCCATGATCGGGCATCAGATGCGCGAAACTCGCATTTAAGTTAAGGCGCGGCATGATAATTCCAAGACAGTTCGGTCCTATGATCCGAATGCCGTAACTTCTTGCGATTTTACTGATCCGTTCCTCAAGTTTCCTTCCCTCTTTCCCAATTTCCTTAAAGCCCGCTGAGATTATGATGGCGCCGCCGACCCCGGCAACTCCGCACGCCTCCAGAATATCGGGTACCTGTGTCGCAGGGACCGCGATGATCACAAGATCGATGCGCGCTGGGATCTGCGAGATGCTGCCATAAGCATGTATTCCCTGAACGCTTGGATGTTTGTTGTTCACGGGATACACAACGCCCTCGTAGCCCACACCGATTAAGTTGTGCAGTAGCATGTAGCCGACAGAGCCCTTTGTATTACTTGCCCCGATCACTGCAATGCTCTTTGGTTTGAATATCTTGTCGAGACTTTTGATGCCCATCGGATCGCTCCCGTTTTGATGTTAGTTGTTATGAGTCAGTTCTACTTAAGATGTTTTGATGTTTCCGATTTCAGGCTTCCCAAAAATCACGGATGGATCGGATAAGAACCGATCTGGAAACCCTGCAGATCTGAACGTTATTCGGGACAACACGAACAGAAAAAAATTGAGAGATATATAGCATACAGATATCCTATATACTTATTAAGGTAAAGTATATGTGCACCGATCGCCTACGCGGTGGTGGCGATCTCAAAAATGAAGAAACGAAACGGTGCATCACAGAGGGTGTTGATTGGCGATTCATCTTTGCTCGATTTCGAGCGTGTGCCGCATACCTGTAAGATAACTGTGTGGATGTGCGAATGAAAACCAGTGAGAGACTCATCGAACTCCTTCTCTTCCTCTCAGCAGCGACTGCGGTCACGGTCGTTGCGTTGATAATCATCTTTCTCCTAAAAGAAGGGCTACCTGTACTCATAAAAGTGGGGGTTTCCAATTTCTGTCTCGGAATGAACTGGAACCCCATAGCGATAGCAGGAGAACCGTCATACGAAATTTTCCCGATGATTGTGGCATCGTTCTATGTTGCGATAGGGTCGCTTATCATAGCAGTGCCGCTCGGGATTGCGTGTGCGGTCTTTCTTGCCGAGATTGCGCCGTCGTGGGCAAGGTCGATACTCAAACATGCAATCGAACTTCTGGTTGGAATTCCATCTGTGATTCTCGGGTTCGTAGGGCTTGTGCTGCTGGTTCCGTTTATCAGGGATCATTTCGGGGGCTGGGGATTCTCAATTCTCGCAGGATCGATCATCCTTGCGATAATGGCGCTTCCGCGTATCATCAGCATCTCGGATGATGCGATCAGGTCTGTTCCGCGTGAGTACAAGGAAGCATCGCTTGCGCTTGGTGCAACGCACTGGCACACGATCAGGAAAGTGATCCTGCCAAGCGCACGGTCAGGGATCGTCGCAGCAGTCATACTTGCAATGGCTACCTCCATCGGTGAGACGATGGCAGTCTTGATGGTTGTCGGCAATACCCCTATACTCCCGGCTCCGATCTATGATATTCTCGATCCGGTAAGACCGATGACCTCGAATATCGTGCTTGAGATGAGTTATGCGACAGGTGATCACGCAAGTGCGCTATTTGCGACAGGAATCGTGCTCTTCGTCGTGGTTGCTATACTGAATATAATATCGCACAAAGCACTGAAATCAAAGATGGGTACCAGACGATGACCTCATTACTCTCACCGGCAACATCAGACAAAGCAGCAAAGGTGATGCTGTGGATCTCCGCATCCATAGCCCTAATAACACTTCTGTTTATTCTCAGTTATATCGTGGTTCAGGGGATTTCTGTGTTGACTCCCTCGTTCCTGCTCGAATCACCGAGGTTAAGCGGGGCGGAAGGTGGCATTCTCCCCGCGATCGTGGGAACGTTCTGCCTCATGCTGGTGGCGCTACTTTCCGCGGTCCCGATCGGCATCGGCGCTGCGATATACCTCGCAGAGTACGCGCCGGAAGGCGCGGTGACCCGCATCATCTCATTCGGTGTCGAGTGTCTGGCAGGAATCCCCTCGATCGTGATCGGGCTTTTCGGATACGCATTCCTTGTAATCTATCTCGGATTCGGTTTTTCGATCATCTCAGGCGGGCTTGCACTCATGTTCATGATACTGCCGTGGGTCGTCAGGGTCTCGGAGGAGTCACTCAAAGCAGTGCCGGGCGGTCTGCGCGAGGGCAGTCTTGCGCTCGGTGCAACGAAGTGGCAGACCGTGAGCCGGGTAGTGCTTCCAAGCGCAGTTCCAGGCATCACGACAGGAGTTATACTTGGGGTAGGGAAAGCGATTGGGGAGACCGCGGTTATTATGTTTACAGCCGGGTCATCGCTTCTGATGCCGACTTCCTTCTTCGATCCGGTGCGTGCGCTGCCGTATCACCTCTATATCCTTGCATCGGAGGGCATCTCGAATCCAATGGCTTACGGCAGTTCGGTTGTGCTGCTTGTGATGGTACTTGTGATCAATCTTGCAGCGGTTGCGATTCAGCGTCATTACGGGAGGCATCATGTCAGAAATTGAAATCGAAAGCAGAAACCTGGATTTATGGTATGGCAGCGCGCAGGCGCTAAAGAACATCTCGATGGCGATGCCTGAAAAGAAGGTGACCGCGATAATCGGACCATCCGGTTGCGGCAAGTCCACGTTCATCAGGTGCATCAACCGGATGAATGATCTGGTCAAGAGCTGTCGCATCACAGGCGAACTGCTCTTTGAGGGGGCGGATATCTACGGCAACGGCGTGGACGCGGTCGAACTCCGCAAGAAGATCGGAATGGTCTTCCAGAAGCCAAATCCGTTCCCGATGTCGATCTACGACAACATCGCTTACGGACCCCGCGTACATGGTCTCAGGAACAAGGAGGAACTTGACCGGATCGTCGAAGAGAGTTTGAAAGCCTCTGCGCTCTGGAACGAGGTTGGTGACCTTCTGAATCAGTCTGCGGTCGATTTAAGCGGCGGGCAGCAGCAGCGGCTCTGCATCGCCAGAACGCTTGCGGTGAAGCCAAAAGTCATACTGTTCGATGAGCCGTGCAGCGCACTCGATCCGATCTCGACTGCGAAGATAGAGGATCTGATCAACACGCTAAAGCACGACTACACGATCATTATAGTGACGCACAACATGCAGCAGGCTGCCCGGGTGTCAGATCACACTGCGTTCTTTTTGCTTGGCGAGCTTGTAGAGTTCGGGAAGACGAAGCAGATCTTCGAGCTTCCTGAGAAGAAGAGTACCGAGGATTACATAACCGGAAGGTTCGGGTGAATAGAGGCAGGCAGGGGCGGAGGGGGGGTGTTTTGGGCACTGGCCGGTCAGGGTGTAACAGCTGACCTCACACAGTCCTCGATGCTTCCGAGCACGGCATCTGACCCGCACATCTGCGGAACATAAGAAAGTGCCTTTCCGGAGGTGACCATTATGCAACCGAAGCGTTCGCAGAACGGCGAGACCACCATGCAGGTGTCGCATATCACCTTTGCACCGCTTGATTCGATCCCTGCCACAAGATCCGGGTGCCGATCCCGCAGTATTCCTGATGTGAAGATCCAGAACTCCTTTGTCACGGTCTTACCAGCAAGCAGATCCCGCAGTCTCACAAGAACGGACGCCGAACAGTGCGGACAGCCGATCGCGATGAGGTCGGGATCGCACTGGTGCGCCTGGTACACCTCCTCGATCTCGGCATGTTCGATGGTGACCTGCTCATCAATATCCTGCACATCCTGATCTGGCTGCGGATGTGGGTGCGACCGTGTAGGTGGCAGGGGCGGCGAACCCCCGATGTAGTGGAGCGCAACAGCGCCTGATGCAGCCATCGCAGCACCAAGGGCTTTTCGTTCATCGTTTGTGGGCACGGACTCAAGCGAAAAGATCGGGACCCCTGATCCTGCGATTGCGCCTGCGATGTAGCCGAGTGCGCCATAATCAGCGCCGCTAAGTCCGCCCTCGACACGGATTGCGATGGACGGCAGCCGGTTACGATCGAGGTGGTAGCCGTAGTTCGGCGTCTTCCCGATCAATGCCGCGGCAAGCGCAGAGGGACCGCCCTCTCGGTTTGTCCGTGCTCCAATGACCGAGTTTGCGTAAGCTACAGCAGACGACTCGCTCCATGCAAGATGATCCCCTGGCATGGCGAGATCTGCCCGTATCTCGTAAGGCGTGCAGGTGCACCACGGAAGGATGCCCAGGCGCTCATAAGCGCGGATGACCTCCTCCTGTTTTGCGGCGAACTCCTCTGATATCGATAGTTCCCTCCACCGCACACGGTCAAGCCCTGCCGGATTGAGTATCGATGGAACCTTGACCGTGCCGCTGAGACCGGATATCCATTCAAGCCCGGCTTCGCCTATGTTCTTATAAGACACTCCCGCGATCTGGGTGCTCTTCACAGGTATCAGCCGGTCGGCGTCGTAGATATCACCGAGCGCTGCGAGTATCTCCATCGCCTTCTGCAGGACATAGCCCTGCTCGCCGTTTAAGATTAGTTCTTCAGACGGTGTGAGGTGCATGATCGCTATTATGTCAGCGTTGTCTGGTAAAATAGATTTCCATGCCGCGCTTTGAAGTGTTGTTGATGTTCTGAACTCATGTCGATTCCGAGCAGTTCAGGAACCTTGCCAGACATCCTGCCGGTCGCATCGG
>JAYEGI010000259.1:0-8106 GCA_034659035.1 Methanobacteriota archaeon | reverse complement strand
TTGAAGAATCTTACTGACAAATATCTTGATGTTTTCGGAGATCTTGAGAATATACCACTTCTCGAACGTGAGTTGTATGAACTTGGCAAGGAGTTGATATTCGCTGAAACACTGATCGAGTCGTCGGAATATTACCACGAGGTTGTAGATACTAGCTTCGCGCATAACACCATCACGAGCATCGAAAAAGATAATTAAGCATGTAAAAAACATTTATTTCAAGAATATTGAGTTATTGAAGGCAGGATTAACTCCAGAGACCAATAATACGATGGAACAGATATTCTCACTGGTAAACAGTTTTATTGAGCAGGCAAGGTCGTTTAAAACAAAATCCTTCCTATATAACTTCTGTTACAACCTATTTGCATCTACAAACAAACGATGTTTCAATACAGGTAAATGGAGAGGTTTTTCTCCACTGGATCGCGCTAAACTTAAGTTTGAATAACGATCGGATCGTTATTCGCAGGCGATGACTCTCAGCGGTAGCTACCTAATTTTTATGGAGATTTGGTGTTGTTTGTGAATGTGTGGGGTTATTATTCACTGCTTGGGGCTGGGATGTGTGGTATTTGTGTTGTGTATGCGGGTTCTGGGCATTTTTCGACTCGACCAGAAAAAATTAAAAAGTGTCGTCAGTACAATAAATAATTATAACCCTACATCCCACACAAGCGCGCTTGCAAGCATGATTGCATCTGAGAACTTCACCTTCACTCGTGATGTGTCCACAAAGACCGGATCCGCAAGCACGGGTGCACCAAATCCACCACCACCTCCAAGAAACACAAGTGTGCGAAAGATCAGGTTTCCTGTGATCCCGTCAGGCGCAACGATGACATTTGCAGCCCGGGTCGCATCTTCAATCAGGATTCCGTAGTGCTTTGCATCGATCTCGCGTTTGCGGAGTTGCTCTGCAACGACTTCGCCATCAGCAAGACTCTGGTCCACGATCTCGCTCCTACCCTTGTCCTCAAATCTGCCTCCGGAGAGAACAGCCACCTTTTCTATTATCCCAAATCTCCTGATGGCATTTACGCTTCTACAAACCAGATCGACCCGGTCTTCCACCGAATTTCCTTCATCGATCCCGACCGGAACGAGGAAAAACGAAACACCGTCAGCGGTTGTGAGGAGCGCAAGTCGCTCCAGTCTCGAAACCCCAAGCACGCTTTTCAGGTAGCCAAGGGTCTTTGTGGCACCAAGCGTGCCGCGGACAGCGGCATCGATCCGCATGCTAACGAGTCGGTCTACCAGTTCAACTTCCGGCTTATCCGAATGGATGATCTCAAGATCAGTGCCGGTTGCGGAAAGCTCCTTCTCGTCCCCGATCAGCACAACATCTGCGAACCGGCGTGCGCTCTCGATATCCACAATCATGGACTTGCTCACTGTGCCATCTGCGATGCCGATTCCGACGCGCGCTCTGCACGCCTTCGCCCGGTTCTGAATCGTTTCTATCATATCGGTCATGTTGGTCATGTTGGTCATGTCGATCGTGTCCATCTTGCATATCGTGTCTTTGGTGCCTCGTTGCGGCGACCAAAAACGGGACTTTTTAATTTTTTTCTGGGTGGACTCTGATTATGGCGAAGAAGATTGACCACAGAGGATACGAGGGGCACAGAGGTGGCGAAAGATAAAAATAACAACACTCTGTGATCTCTGTGGTTTAATCTTCCTCACCATAACCGAATCATCCGGAAGAGCGGAAAGTGAATGCACTCGCGGATACCAGAGAGCCTGTTTACCATGCCCATCATCTCACAATCTGATCCAGCCAATCTCGACATATCCAACCCCCCCGGTTTCAGTTTCTGCCCTATCATCGGGATAACCAAAGACCATCCGCTTGTGGACTGTGTTTGCGATACGTACTGCGCGCGAGAGTTCGGGCAGAGCGAAAGTATTCTCCGACGTGATGGTGTGCACAAGGTATTCTGAGTGCGTATCGGTTTTAAATTTCTTGTAAACACGAAAATGAGTCCCGAATTTAAATCCGGTCTTGACCACGAATCCGCGGTCCCGAAGGTTCGAGTAAACCAGGTATTTCAGCGCATAACCGGGTTCGACCCTTTCCGCGTATTCATTGAACTCGGCTGTATTCTTATGATCGATCGTGATCCACTGCCTGGAAAGAAGGTATCCGGACTCGACGAGTGATAATTGGAGGCGTAGATCGTCGAGTTTCTTCCCAAAAAAGTAATTCTGGTGGAGAAAATCGGCAATCGCGGGCTCCCAGACGATCGTGCGGTCGTTGATCAGACTTGCAGCCGCAGGCGTTCCCGCGCCGCTGACATCCGGTTCGGCTTGCCCGCCTGACATAATTATTTTCTTCAGTTCATAAAATGTTATATCACTCTCTTCATCGACTATCGCGAGTATCAACCTTTTTCTTGCATTCTCTGCCTTGTTAAGTTCCGAGATCATGCGTTGCAGCGGAAGATGTGCCCGCTCCGAGATCACATAGACGAAGATATGAGCTGGAGTCTTTCCGGGATGCCCGCCCCTCGGGTAGATCCGGAATCCGATTGGGCTCATCTTCGTGTAGTATCCGCGCTCGCGCAGGTCCTTAAAGACGATGTACCCGAGTTCGAAGTCCTTGACACGCGCTGATGCGATCTCAAAGAACGCTTTGAAGTCGAGAGCTTTTATGTCCGAAAATATCTCTATCTTTCCGCGGGAAAGCAGATATGCTCCCTCAATCAAGGACAGCTCGAGTTTTCCATCCTTTACGCGCCCGTAGAATCCACGATCATACAGTTCTTCGACCGCTTCACTCCCTGCTGTCAGCACATCATCACGTAGTTCGAATTCCATCGTCTGGTTTTGTTCGCGTAATGTTTATATTGCTATCCATCCACTTATCATTCACTGCGGCTCATGGGCTCGTGGTCTAGTCGGTTATGACGTCGCCTTGACATGGCGGAGGTCCTGAGTTCGAATCTCAGCGGGCCCATTTAAGCTGTAGATCTCACTCTGGTAGTGCGGAGCTTACAAAACGGCATCGAAAGCCAGCAGCCTGTATCCGGTGTACCTGTCATGTCCCACAAAAAATTCACCACCCTTGCCGTTGCCGCACTCCTCATCGTTGTGGTAGTGTGGTTTGGGCAAGTCACCAATCAGGAGGTGGAGGGGGTTGTGCAGCAGCAATTCACTGAACAACAATTGCTGCTCACACGACAGGCGGCTGTCGGAATCGAGGGCTTTCTCGCAGAGAGGACTGCTCTTATCGAGGTACTGGCAGATGAGATCGCAGATGAGTCCCCAGAGAACATGACCGCGCATTTTAGGAGGGTTTATAGTAGATCCGGAGGCATTTCATCGATCGGGTTTGCGAACATCGAAGGTGTGATCGTGACTGGCTATCCGGTAGAAGATGTGGCAATCGGCCTCGATCTCTACGCAACAAAGAAGAACATATCATTCGACCGTGCCAGAGATACCGGAGAGACCTACACTACCAACCCACTGCTGCTGGTTCAGGGTGGGATCGGATCACACATCGGAGTGCCGGTCTATTCGGACGGAGAATTCAAAGGTGTCGTCTTTGCAACCATCGACATATCCACGCTCTCTGAGCGGTACCTCGCCGATGTAATTCCTGAAGGGCACGGGCAAGTCTATATGATCACCATGATCGGGCGATCCCTGTACGATAGCGCGCACAAGGAGATGATCGGCAAGAAGTATATCGGTAGTTTTTGCACCAATGATTCATCCTTCGCAGAAATCTTATCAGAGCAGATGCAGGAAACAGAGGGGACTGGTTATTATTTTGACGAATCTTCCGGAGAGTGGCGGATCGTTGCATACACGCCCATTGTCTGGCATAACCACATCTGGTCTGTTGCCACAAGTGTTCCTGCAAGCGAGGTGGACGCGCTGGTGCATTCAGTCTACAGAAAGCAGATCCTGTTCATCGTAATCGTCATCGCAACCATCCTTGCCGGAGGCGGAAGCATCGTTCTGATTTTCTCCAGATGGAACAGGGAGCTGGAGAACGAGGTCCAAAAGACGACAGAGGACTTTAAAAAGTCAAATACTGAACTTGAGTCTGCAAACACTAAATTAAAGGAACTGGACAGGCTAAAATCTGAGTTCGTCTCTATAGTATCACATGAACTGAAGACACCGCTTACAGCGATAAAACTTTCAATGGACGTCCTGAGATCACTTTCCGGATCGGAGAAGGACATCCGCACGAAAGACGAGTTGTTAGAGATCGTCGACCGTAATATTGAGAGGCAGAGCAGGCTTGTAACCGATCTCCTTGATATATCAAGAATCGAGACCAGAACTCTGAAATTCAATCTTGAACCTGAAGATCTGTATGACATCATCAGGGAATCGGTCAAAAGCATGAAAGATATAGCAGAGAGGAAGGGTATTTCCATTCACATCGATCTGGAAGGCGAAACACTTGCGATCACTGGAGATCGTGACCGGCTGGTACAGGTTTTTGTAAATCTCATCGGAAATGCGCTTAAATTTACTGAGAACGGCGAGATTCGTATTCAGGTACATATGGTGGCAGGACGCCCCGAGATCAGGGTAAGCGATACCGGAATAGGAATCCCACCAGATGAACTGGACGGGATCTTTGACAAATTCCATCAGGTGGATTCCGGATTGACGCGCGAGGCAGGCGGTACTGGCCTCGGGCTTGCAATTTGTAGAGGAATCATTGAGGGTCATGGCGGCAGCATCAGGGCTGAGAGCGAGGTTGGACGCGGGAGTACGTTTGTGATCGTGCTATAACTATGGTTACGTTACTCCTGGAATTTTTCACTCCGCGCGCTCTTGCGTGCTGCAAACGGGTTTGCTAACACATTCCGATATTTCACAGTTCATCATTAAATCTTTCGATTAATCGAATGATTTAAGTACTATTAGTTGCATACATAGTATCCGATGAGTTTATTAATCGACCAGACCGGACCGAAGCAGCAATCAGTGGATGGGCGAAGAGACGTGATCGCCGGAATCGTAGGTGGTGTTGGCGGTGGCGTTGTGGCCGGGGTGGGGTGTTTGGTGGGCTTTCCGCCAGTCCATCTGGCACTGATTGCGGCAACTGTTGCCCTCGTTGTTTGTGGATTGGTAGACATTACCTGGCTTTCTGCCAAGAATAAACCCAGGTGACTAACACACCCAAGCAACTTGTGCAACCGGACAGACTGCACAACATTACGGAGATCTGTTGTGTCGAATCAATCCAACACAAGAGGCGAAAGCCACTGGATTGTATCTTCTACTGATGGCATTTATGTCAGTCGCGGTGTTTGTGCATCCAACTGACATACAAACATTACGGAAATCTTTTGAATCGTGTACACCTCTGGTAAACCATGACTATTGAGATAACCTTTATCGGGACCGGAGTTGCCATGCCTCAGCCGCACCGGGTGCAGTCAGGCATCCTTGCAAATCTTGATTCGCCGGTATTATTCGACTGCGGAAGCGGGGTTCTTCCGCGCCTTCTGGACTATGCATCGATCGAGCATGTATTCCTCACACATCTACATCTTGATCATGTTGCAGATGTTATGAGTCTTATAAAGGCGAAATGGCTATGCGGAAGCCATAATCTTCGAATATACGGGCCATCCGGCACCAAAGAGTGGCTTTCGCGGGTTTTTGATGCGTATCCATATATGATAGGTAAGATGAATGTCGAGGTCTTTGAGATGGTTGATCAGGATCGCATCCCGATTGGAAGATACGAGATCGTCTGCGCTAGAACCGCGCACGGGATGCCGTCACTTGGCTACGGCATCGCTGACAAGGGGGGGCGTGTGCGGGTCGTGTACTCCGGCGACACCGAACCCATAGAGAGCATTGCCGCGCTCGCAAGCGGCGCAGACCTCCTGATCCATGAGTGTTCGTTTCCTGACTCGGTGCCTGATGTCACCAATCACACGACACCGCGGATGCTTGGGGACATGATGGTAGGTGTAGCGGTTGGGCGGATCATCCTGACGCACCTGTATCCGCACACGATTGGATTTGAGGAGGAAATGGTCGCAACGTTACACGAGTACTGCGGTTGCGATGTCACGATCGGGCAGGACATGGAGACTGTTGTGCTCGATTCCGCCTGACCCTGATGTCTCACATCAACAATTCTACCAGGGCATCAGCCGATAATTGGTAATGTCCAGCCAATCCCTGCTTGCAGTGACATCGGCGGAATTGATCATGATGATTCGTTACCGTCCTTTGGCACGTAGATCACCTTTCCGTTGGCAAGCTTGTATGCCGTCCCGAGTATGTCACCCTCGCCGCCAGCGATCTGGTCGGTCATGTTCATCACCTCGATCGTCTTCCCTTCCTTTATGATGATCTGCATGTCCGGCTGTCCCGGGTTTGTGACGACAGTGAGATCGGCATCAGGATCGAGCAGTTGCGGCATATTGTAGGACACTACAAGCATTACGATCAGCGCGACCGAGAAGACCATCGCAACATCGAAGATATTTGCCACGCCGGAGAGCGGACTCTGTTCGGAATCTCCATCCAGCAATCCCTTCCGCCGTGTGCGATTACTTCTCGGCATATTTCTCCTCGAAAGCATCGAGAATGCATTCGATGTCGTTTATGTCCTGCTGGTACCATCTTCGACGGATCATTGTGAGACTAAATCCGATGGCACCTGAAAAAAGTCCGAGTACGGTGGTTGCGAATGCGATAACCAAGTTACTTGCGAGTTGCTCCACATTTCCCTCTGCAAGCCCCATCAGCGCAGGACCAAGCGGAATCAGTGTGCCCATGAGACCTAACATCGGACCGACTGTGGCCAATAGCCTCGTCGTCTCGAGTTTCTTTGCCATTGCAATCTCACAATCACCAAACAGTCTGTCGAAATTAAAGACCTTTCTCTCGATCTGATCTGCAAGATCGCGCATGAATGCAGATACAAAGAATGTTTGTTTGCCGTTTCGAAGGTCGGAAACATTTGTTTTCATGCACAACTCGTCCAGCCCTCTCACATCTCGATATCTCCTTGTGTATTCGGAGATGAACTCGCCAGCGAGCACAAGCGACCAGACCACAAATGCCATGAGGAGAAGGATTATCGGATACAGAAGCGCATACGATATCCAGTACAGCGTCTCAAATATTACTGTTGACGTGTCCATGTTAGTGCCTCACTGCCCCTCTACCCTGTTGATAGCAAATCCGATCGCTATGATAAGTAGCAGTGCGATGAGCGGTACTACAGTTCCCACGAGATCAAAGCTCCCGGGAGTTATCTCTAATTGTTTTGTCTTCATGTATGCAGGCATTAAAAGCGCTCCGAGAATATAGAAAAGCCCGATGAAGATCATCGCATCACCAAGTGCAGCCGGGGTCTTGCCAAGCCGCCTGAAGAAGAGTGATGATCCTATTACGAATACGGAGAATGTTACTCCGACGATGATGCCGATTGCGATGCCGCCCAGACCGATGTTTGATGCAAGGATGCTGCATGCGATAAATATGGCGGCAAGACAGACCGGACACGGCAGCGACAGGATCGCAAAGGTGCGCTTCGAGACATCACATCCGGAGTTCCACTTCCGTGTCGTGTACACGCCCGCAGCGATCAGAGCAAGCGCGAGCATCGTGTGGAATACAAGACCAAGATTGAGTAGCCCCTGCATTAAATCGATCGAGAATAGCGTGATCAAGTAGCCTATGAAGATCGAGATCACGAGGTAACTTGCTGCAACATACAGGATACCTCTCTTCCGGATGCTTGATAGCCCGCATCCGGCTCCGGTCTTGATCCCAAATATTGCGATACTTGTCAGAACGCCTATCACTGCAACGCTTATCAGACTCATTGTGCATCCTATGTTTAGTTGACTTTAGAACAAGTCTGGTTTATAAGGGTTGTGGTTGGGATGTATAGTCCCAAATGTTTTGACTTTATATACTCCCACTACTCTCTAAATTTTCTTGCAATCCGGCATCCATCCGCTTGAGGAAGACGTTTCAGCTTGCACCCATCCGGAAGTCTTGACCAAAATGCATCCTCCGGGGTCTGAAGATAATGCTTTGTATCCAGGCTTTCATGATACCGTACTGTGTTGTACCATTTTACAAAATCTGCAAAACTCT
>JAYEGI010000258.1:0-26625 GCA_034659035.1 Methanobacteriota archaeon | reverse complement strand
TCAGTAAACTCAATCTTAATCATGTAGATCACCTATTGAGATTTGTATCTCAAACTAAAAAGTAGTCACCTGTATACTAAATATGTGCTATGGTTCTATCTATAAAAAATCGCAGTTTATGGCGGTGTCGAGTATATATGGAATTTCATCCATGAGACCGCGCCTGCGGTATCTGTATTTCTCGTGATGCGAACTGGTTTTCTGTCCGTAAAACGCTTTTGCGAATGCGCTCGCTCTGGTCCGGTCTTTGCCGGTAGGTGCCGTGAACGATATAAGCGCTCCTTTCATAATATGGGCATATACACCCATAAGATTATATACTCATCGATTCATCATCGTGGTATGCCATCCAAAAATAGGAACTCTATGGGGTCGATGGTACTATTCGGATCGTAGACCAACCGATATCGAGGGTGGAGGCAGGAAAGCTGATATCCGGTTTTAGGGTATATAATCTCGCAGTATCGAGCCGTCACGGTTTAACAGGACGATGCGCACGCCTGGAGCATCTTCTTTTGCAGCGGCAAGCGTCCGGTCGATACGTGCATCACCAGGGTTTTTGTCGATTAATTCCTGAGTCGTGAGACTGCCGGATCCGCGCAATATATCAGGATCGATCCATTTCAGGATCAGTCCGGGAAGTCCGCAGACGATTACTTCGATTTTGTCCTTTGCAGCAGCAAGTCCCTCTGAAATCCGGTTTCCCACCATGACAATCGTGTGATCCGGAAACAACATATTCGAGTATCTCATGCCAAGGCGTCCGGTGGTCAGCACCACCCGCTCTGCCTGCTGTATCAGTTCATGCTTCGTCTCGAGTAGGTGTTCGTTCCACGGCTCGACAAAACCCGTGGTTCCGAGTATCGATATCCCTCCGATGACCCCGACCCTGCTGTTCAGCGTCTCGCGACCAATTTCCTCACCTCTCGGAATCGAGATCAAAACGTCTGCGCCGGAAATGCCAATCTCGCGTACAGCTTCTGCGATTGCGGTGCGTATCTGCTTCATCGGCACCGGATTGATCGCAGGCACACCCCTCTTAACCCCGATGCCACTGCCTGCCGTAATCGATATACGATCCCCAGAATTATCTGCACCGTCCGATTCATGCGCTTGTGCCTGCTCAATAAGTTGTGGCAATCCTCCGTGATCTCCACGTTCTCGGTGGTTATTCCGCAAAACCACCCCATGTTGAGCATGTTCATGCGCTTCTGCCACGATCTCGATCCCGCCTGTGACATCGAACCCGTGGTCTCCGCAGTCCTTGATCGCAGACGCCCTGCCGCCTGATGCTGAGACTGGCAGCGTCACCTCGATTCCAGCCGGTGTCAAGACTGTGACGTGGTCGATTGCACGTTTGAGCGAGAGTACAGCCGCCTTTGCCGCTGCTGTTGCAGTCGTTCCCGTGGTATACCCGCGCCGCAACACCGATCCGTCAGCAAGCAGTACAAGCCTCCCACTTGCTATGCCTGCGCTCAGTTCGTCTTCAGGGAGTTTAGCACGCTTTATCCATTCCAAAGGGATTTCAAAGTTGTTGACAGGGTCTTTCATCCTGTTCTCATAAGTTTCCTCTTCGTATTCTCAATAAGCCCGACATCGAGCAGATCTACCAGAAAATCAGGAAGCGAATGGAATGTGTATCCCGCGCTGGTATTCGTATTCACGATCTCCCCGTCCTCGAAATCGATAGCAAGAACGTCCCCATCTGCTGCATCGACATCGCACTCGACAAGCGGCAGCCCGATGTTGATGCTGTTTCGGTAAAATATCCGTGCGAAACTCGGCGCAACCACACACTTGATCCCGGCTCCGAGGAGTGCTCGGGGCGCATGTTCCCTTGAGGACCCGCTGCCGAAATTGGGTCCGGCAACGATGATGTCACCATCCGATACGTCTTTTGCAAAGTCAGGTCTCACGTTCTCGAATGCATGCTTTGCAAGTTCCTGCTTGTCCCCAGTCACGAGATATATCGCTGGAATGATCTGATCGGTGTCCACGTTCTCTGAAAATCTCCATACTCTGCCTTTGATATATTTTTCCATCGCAGTCACCCCTCCAAAAGATCTTTTGGATCGGTTATCCGTCCGGTAATCGCACTTGCTGCAACCACTGCCGGGTTCGCAAGATAGACCTCCGAATCAGGATGCCCCATCCTACCGATGAAGTTGCGGTTCGTGCTGCTGATGCACCGCTCACCCTCTGCAAGCACGCCCATATAACCGCCGAGACATGCGCCACACGTCGGACCTGCGACATAAGCGTCCGCATCCATGAATACCTTGAGAAGCCCCTCTCGCATAGCCTGCTCAAAAACACTTTTACTTGCCGGAACCACGATCATCCTGACATCAGGGTGTACACGCTTCCCAGCCCCTTTGAGAACTGCTGCTGCCGTACGCATGTCCTCGATCCGGCCATTGGTGCACGATCCGAGATACGCCTGATCGATCTGCACATCGATCTCTGATGCAGGGGTCACGTTCTCAGGAAGATGTGGCGTCGCAACCACTGGCACGATCTCGGAAGCATCGTATTCGAACGTATCCTCATATTCCGCATCCTCGTCTGCGCAAATCGGTGAATACTCTCCGATGACACGGTTCTTGAGGTACTCGAATACCGCCTCATCCGGCGGGATGATCCCGCACTTTGCGCCTGCCTCTATCGCCATGTTCGAGATCGTGATCCTGTCCGATAGATGTAGCGACTCGATTGTAGATCCGTAAAATTCCATCGACCTATAAAGAGAACCGGAAACTCCGATATCTCCGATAATGTGAAGGATGATGTCCTTTCCCATCACGTATTTGCCAGGTTCTCCGTCAACGACGAACTTCTGCGTCTCAGGAACCCTGAACCACAGTTCTCCGGTCGCCATTACTGATGCAGCTTCTGATGAGCCGATACCTGTCGAGAGTGCGCCGAGTGCGCCGTAACTGCATGTATGCGAATCTGCGCCCACGATCAGCCGTCCTGGCGCTGCAAATCCCTCTTCGATCATGATCTGGTGACAGACGCCGCCCCTGCCGACATCGAAATGGTTATTGATCCCGAATCTTTTAGCAAACTCGCGCATCGACTTCGCTTGCTCTGCCGATGCCACATCCTTGTTTGGCACGTAATGATCCTGTATCAGCACCGACTTCTCAAGGATTGGTCTGGTATCGAACTCTTCGAAGACCTCGAACGCAGGAAGTCCGGTCACGTCGTTTACCATGACATAATCGATCTTCGCGTCCACGATCTCTTTTGGCGATACGCTCTCTTTGCCGGCGTGTGCTGCAAGGATCTTTTCAGCGATGGTCATTCCCATAACTCTGGTGTTGGCGGCGATTGGATAAAAAGATAAGTGCGGGTGGTGCCGATCACATACAGTCAGTTTTGTGGATGATCTCGTATTTGAGGTTGTGCTGACTGGTGAGCGGATCGTGATGCCTCCGGCGATGCTTGCGCATTCCCGAATCTGACCGGGCTCCTGTGCTAGAACTGCGGAGATTTCGCGTTCGATGCCGGTTCATCGAAGATAATCGATCGATACACCAGAAACAAACCCTCCGGCGGATACGAATGCAGCACATCCACAGTCGGCGCAGGAAGACTTGGGATATATATCCCAAAGGACGCTCTCCGGGTCATGGAGATCACGAAAAAGGTAAGGCGATAGTGACGCCACTTTCGAGGCAGAAGATGATCGTGGAATTGTGCTCGGAGTGATCTCCTTGTGAAAATACCGGCATCGCCGCACACCAGAATAAGATATGCCCCGCACGAACCCATATCACTCGATCGCATACTCAAAAGCAACCAGCGATATCAGGAAGAAGACGATATCATACACACAGAGCAGCCTGATTTGGGGGATCACGTTTGTGCATGTGAGCACATCGGCAGTCGCAGGCACCAGCACCATGATCAGAGGAAATAACACCGGAATGAGTATCGCAGGGAGCAGGATCTCTCTTGTCTGTGCGTTTAAGGTCAGTGCCGATAAGAGCGTGCCGACCGCGAGAAACCCGATCGTGCCGAGCAGCATGACAAGTGCCAGCCAGAACATGTTTGGTATTGAATACTTAAATAGAACCATAAATATCAGTATGGCGATCGCCTCCATGATCAACATCAGCACGAGGTTGGAGAGTATCTTGCCGACATAGATGGCGCTGCGATCGACCGGGCAGAGTTTCAGACCCTCGATGCAGTTCTCCTCCTGCTCAAGAGCGAACGATCTGGACAGTCCCAACATGCCTGCAAACATAAACGTAATCCAGAGCATACCGGGAGCCAGTTCTGTGATCCGGTCATGATTGTCGCGCAAACCCACAAACGAAAAACTGAAGATCAATAAGATAAGGAATGCGAACATGAGCATCGAGTTTAGCATCTGCTTGGTTCTAAACTCGGCTGTAAGGTCTTTTTTTGCGATTGCGATGCATCGCTCCATATCGCTTACTTGGTTTGGCGGCACATAAACATGATTGCATCGACCATGTCCTTAAACGTGAACTTCTCTGGCATCACGTCCACACTGACGCCATAGCCGAAAAGGACATCTGCGGTGGGATCTCCGATCGCTGCAACAATCCTCTCACATAGCACGTCCACGATTTTCCCCTCTGCGCCCATCGACCGTGCGACCGCCATGAAGTTGTGGACGGTCATCGCACTGGTGAATGCGAAGACATCGATCTTCCCGTTAAGCGAATCCTCAATCATCCGCTGCTGCCTGCCGTCATCCGGAAGTACCAGTTTATACACCGCTGTCTCGTGTACCAGAACCACGTCCCCTAAACTCTCCAATTTGGTGATCAGAGCGGGATCGCCGTGCGTACTCCGCACCACCTCAATTACCTTGCCACCGATCCCGTGCAGCATCGCAGCGATCCCCTTCGAACTGTACGAATCCGGCATCAATGAGACGTTTATACCCTGCGTCTCAAGCGCTTTCTTCGTCTTTGATCCGATGGCAACAACAGTGGTCTGGTTAAGCGCATGAACAAAACGCTTGGGGTCATCGATCTTCTGCAGTGTGAATGCGATTCCGTTTGCGCTGGTGAATATCGCGATATCCGATTCGCAGGCGAGCACGCGCTCTACAAACCCATCGAAGTTACCGTCGTGATTATCCCGAAGTTCGATCATCGGTGCCGCGATTACGTCAAAGCCATGGTAACGCAGAAGCGCGATCGAGGAATCAATATGCATGTCAGGGCGCATGATTGCGATGACCGGTTTTTCCATGATGGTTGTTTGACAGGATGGTAAAAATATGTTGTGGTTTCGAGACTTTTTAATTTGTTCCGGTCGGTTGAAAACATGACGCCAACCCGGCAAATATAAATATGATTAGATGGGTGTAATCAGTGAAATAAGTATTAATCTGTGGATAAAACAGTATCAGCAACATATTAACGAAGATGAACACAGATTATCGGTGTAAATTACTTTTCAGATCGATACTGCTCCATCATGGCAGTTGTGGTTGCGTAAGACAATCCGACGTCCCCAGAAAATAATAAAAAGATTCGTGGTTTCGGTCAGGTTTTTCGAAACATGACAGGTCTCTGCCGCTGCGCTTCCGGTCGAGTTACGCGAATGTAACTACTCAGGTATGTTGATCGATCTCCCGATTGTGATCCTGTATGTTCTGGCAAGAAAAATAACCGCGGAGGGCGCAGAGGAACGCTAGAAGCACTTAACTGTTTATTTCCCCTCTGCGACTCTCTGCGGTTAAATTCCCGTTGGTTGCAGTATGCTTCATGTCTCGGAGAGTTCCTGCATAGTGAAGTCCCCTGAATAGTGGTTTTAGGTACCTGAGTAGTTACTAATAATTCATAGAAGAATTCCGCGCGGTGAGCGCGAAGACGCTAACTTTCTCAGGATTACGGCTCTCCTTGCAGGTGTATGGTGCGTGGTAGATGCTCGATGAGAGCCCGGCAAGAAAACCACGGATAAAATTGCAGCTGTCCTCGTCCGCATCCCGTTCAAAGACATTGTGCAGCGTAACAACGAATCCATCGCTTCTATCGAGCTCCATCTTTGTGAACCAGTCGGAAAACATCATGCTGCTTAAGATATTCTTAAAGATTGTATCAGGATCGAGGTCTTTTGGTATGCTCATGCGCGCATGGTATCTCTCTGCGAGCTGCTTACCGAAATTATATAAAATACCCGCGCTCCCTTTGCCGATCACATCGACAAGCGAGTTCATCAGCAACACCAGATCGCCAGCCCTCGGGTATATCGGGATGTTCATATCCTCGTCCGGTTCCATACCTTCTGTATTCACCTTATAACCTCATAACCTTTTTGACCTTTTCTGCGGCGTGTTGCAGTTCAATCATAACCAGCCCAACGTTGGCGTCCGGGTCGAGCAGTGCTAACAGTGAAGCATTGCCCAGATTAAAGACCGCAACGATCCCTTCACCGGTATAAATCACAACGCGATCAGAGAGGGGCAAGCCAAGATTATGGACGGATTTGTTTGCCAGACCGACTACCGATGCACTGATCGCGTGGGCGATCGGAATATCATAAGAGTGATCACGGAATCTATCTGCTATCTTAAGGCCGTCTGCGGATGATATGACAATCCCGCGTATACAATCGACGCGAGCGGTCAGATCCGCGAGGAGTACGTTTAATTGGTCGATCGTTGTCCTTGACATGACTACACCGTTTGGAATTCCTGCATAATGGGCATTGTTTTTGGATGCGAGTTCCAATTATAGTATAGTTTGTACCCTGCGTATGTAAAGATGTTGGTTGCGCGAACATCCCAAAAAATGACATTGATAGGAAATACACCAACAGAGGGCATAGATGGGTAGGGAGGATCGATTTAAAAACTCTGTACCCTCTATACCCTCTGCGGCAGTCATATAGAGTTCTAAATTAAACTTGCGGAGTATCTAAATTCCCTGTTTTAACCAGTTATGCCATTCCGCCGCCGCCGATCGCACTGCGCAACTGCTCCTGCAACTGCTGGAACCGTTTCTGGATGCGCTCTTCCTGCTTTTCGAGCGTGCGCACCCGAAGTCCCATCGTGTCCTTCTTTTCAGTAAGTTCTGTTGCAACAGAGTCGTGCTCGCCCTTGATCAGGAGCTGTCCGACATTCTTGTAAATCACTGCGTCATCCTCGAGTTTCGAAAGTTCTTCGAGAGCCATCTCGGTCTCGTTGAGTGCTGATGTTACCTGCGCCTTCTGTGATGCAAGCGCCTGTGCCTGCTGCTGAACCTGCTGAAGTTGCGCAAGTTGATGCTGTACTTGTGGTGGTATCTCAGTAGTCATATTATCACTTTTTTATCGCATTAACAAATTCGGTAATCGTTCCCTGTATCTCTGATGCCTCTTCGACCGCGGTGCCTGTCACGATGATGTCAGCACCTGCTTTTGCTGCGGTTCTTGCAGACTGTGCGCTTCCAATCCCGCCTCCGACCACGAGTGTCTCGCAGCCAGCTCTCTTGACAGCGCGGATCATCTCCGGCGGCACCGGGTCGGACGCACCGGAACCCGCCTCCAGGTAGGTGTATCTCATACCCAGAAACTTTCCTGCAAGCGAGTACGCCACTGCAAGTTCTGGCTTATCTCTCGGGATCAGTTTCGCATCCCCCACCCATCCGGCTGTGCCGCCCGGCTCTACGATGATGTATGCCATCGGGATCGGCTCGATGCCGTAATCTAAGACGGCTTTTGCACCAATCATCTGGTTGGTGATCAGATAACCAACATCCCTTGAATTCAATAGACTCATAAAGAAGATGGAGTCTGCGTATCTGCTGATCCCGGATGCGCTTGCCGGAAACAGGATAGTCGGGAGGTCGGTCACCTCCTTGATCGCACGCAGTGTCTCATCGAGGACGTCACCGGATGCGCCGACTGATCCGCCGATCATGATTGCGCTGCTGCCGGCTTTTGCTGCCTCCTCTGCGATAGTGGATGCCGCGGAAGGGTTTCCCGCATCCGGATCGATCAGGGTGAGGTGCGCCGCGCCATCCCGTTTTACAACGTCATCGAGATACTGCTCTGTGCTCATCCTCTACTTTCCTTCGACTTCATGCGCAGATGTTTGTAACCGCATTTCCGGCATCTGGTCGCCCGGATCGGATTGCGTGCGTTGCATTTCATGCATATCTTCTTACGCAGCAGTTTGTTTTCTGCTTCTTCAAATCGTGCCATTTTCTTGAGCCTCTACATACCGTTATAGGGTGCGGCATATTAACGTTGTCGTGTGAGTGTATTGAATGCGTATCGTAACTACTCAGGTATGTTGATTGGTCTCCCGATTGCGATCCTGTATTTTCTGGCAAGAAAAATAACCGCGGAGGACGCAGAGCACATAACTGTTTATTTCCCCTCTGCGCCTCTCTGCGTACTCTGCGGTTAAATCCCCTGTTGGTTGCAGTATGCTCCATGTCTTGGAGAGTTCCTGCATAGTGAAGTCCCCTGAATAGTGGTTTTAGGTACCTGAGTAGTTACTGCGTATCTTGCATAAGCGCGCAAAGCATGAGTCGTCTCGAGAACAACGGGCATCACCAAACCAGGCTGCCCCCTCCCCAAAACATACCGCCTCATTCATCCAAGTTTCGCAGCCTCGCCGCGAACCAGTTTCCGAAACTGCTTGTGCGCCGCCACGACATCCGTGATCTTATCCGCATCCGCTCCAACGAGACAATCGACCCGCGGATCGTTTTTGTATTCCTGCTCGAGCGTGCATGCCAGTTCGATTGCATCATCGCCGCGTGCACGCGCCAGCGCAAACTCTCGCAAAAGCCCGATATTGGTCCCACAGAGCGCGATGTTCGCATAAGGTACTGCATACTCGTTGCCATTGAACACGATCGCAATCCCGCCTTCATCCCGCACACGTCCGAGCATCGCAAAGTCGGTGATCGAATCTCCGACAACGACCACATCTCCAGGCGCCATGTCGTGGCCGGCAGCGATCTCCTCCATCGCCTGGACCTTGCGTGTGCCTCCGACCACCCGCACCTGTGAGAAGATATCACCAAGCGCGGTCTCTTTCAGTTCGCCAAAGTAGAAATCATCCAATCTCCGAAACACCGCCTCTTCGTCACCGGTGCTGAGAATCTCATCCTCGATATCTCGTATGCAAGCGATATCGTCACCGGTGAGTCTCCCGCGCAAATCCGCAAGGTCGAGGCGCGTACATGCGATATGGTCCCTGGAAACGCCAAGCTCCGCACCGATCTGGTAGGCGTGCTGCTCATAACTCGTTGAGATGATATGCACACCCCAGCCATCTCCTTTCAATCTCGCAATCAGGTCCTTTGCGCCAGATACGATCTGTGCATGCGATGAGATATCTGTAATATCTTCTTCCCTGATCCCGTGCACAAGCAGGAACGGAACGATGAGCGCAAGCGTATCGCCTGGCTCGTAATTCTTGCGGCCCGCAAGCGTCAGTACATCGTCGTATCGGCTCAGCGTCTCGAATATCGCATCCCCATTCTCGATTAAGGAGGTTACCTCGTAGGCATTGTCTTGCGGCGACAGCGGACCTTCCAGATCAAAGCATATAATGTTCATAATCGTGATAATAAGTCATTCTCGTTATTCGCTACCAAACCATAAATTTGCGAGATATCCGGATCAGATCTCCGCCAGTATTAACAAATGGCATTGTACAACACTTAAAAATCCCCCGATCCAAACAAAACCTGCGACTTTTTAGTATCTTCTGAAATGGATTCTGGAAAAGCCACAGAGAGCACAGAAGACACAGAGGACACCGAGAAAACAGCAACTCTCTCTGTTCTCCGCGTCCTCTGCGGTTAATCTCCTTTGCCACATCCCTATCCACTCGGAAGAAATTAAAAAGCCGCCAAAATCCCTCCATTAGACTTTTCAAAGACTCGTGGTTTTCTATCCATGCGTCTCTCTTCCCTTTCCAACTTTCATACGGCGTGAATGTGCAATCTTCCAGGATGTTAGAGAATGCACCTATCACTACGCCTGATATAAATAATAATAATCCAAAAAATAAATCCGGAACTTCCAATTGGTGCATCTCCTTTGTGTCAGCCACCGATTCATTTCATCACAGCCGTATTCAGACCGCTTTTTCGTCGCGTAATTTTATCAGCGCAAATACACAATAATTCAAGATATCCCTGTATTCAGACTCAATACCTTCGGAAACCTTTGGAGATCCTTCCGACTCCTCAATGCTGCGTATTCTGTACGCTTTAACGAGTATCTGGTCTGTTATTGACGGCAGTCGCATCTCTCTCCATGAATCCCCATAATCCGCATTCTTTACGACCACCAGTTCCCTAACCTCCTTTAAGATCGTATCGTATTCCTCGATCGTATTTTTTTCCTGTGACATGCCAGCACCTATTTTATTCCGTTTACAACCTCAACCTTTTGACGATCTCGGGATTCTCCATCATCTCGCGTATTCTTCCAAGGATGACTAATGATATCAGGACCATGAATGCGCGTTTTGTCCCTGATTCATCGGATGCGTCATCGAAAACACTTTTTGACACCTTCCACAGCCCTGATATAGGTATGATCATCAGTTCGCCCATCTTCCCTGTGATCGCGCTGTCCACAGCCCACAGTTCTTCTTCCAGATTCAGTGAATCTACAAACACAGTCGGATCGCTGACCATGGCAGCCAATTGGTCTGAATATTCCCGGGCTCCCGCCACAAACCCTGTATCGTCAAACGCGCCCATGTTCTTTGAGATGCAGATGTCAATGAATCTACTGTTCTCTATCAAATCCGCAATATATTTGCAGGTCCTCTCGCCGGCATCGATCATCTCACCGATCATCTCACTATCCGCACCCTTTGCGTGTCCTACCATGTCGGCAACTGTGGTGCAGATGCTCAGGAGGTAGTGCGGAATGCAGAGATCACAGCCTATCGGGAGGTTGCTTATCGATTGGTTCACCAGATGTTTCAGTTCATGGAGGTGCCGTTGCTGCGCGTCGGTAAGCGTGGCTTTCGAAATCTCTTCTTCCGGAGCCTCTGTCGTTATAGCAGCAGATTCAACATCCTCGGTATCTTTTGCCGCCTCTGCCGTCGCCACAGTCTCTACCACTTCCACTACATCTACAGTCTCGCCCCAGACCACCTGGTACGCCTGCGTCACGGCATCACGCACCTTGTCGCTCGGATCGTCGAGATGGCGTTTGAGCGGTTCTTTTGCGAACTGCACAAGGTTCCTGTTCTTTTGCCCGATGCGCCTGATCGACTGCGCGGCATTGGCGCGAACGCGATCATCGGCATCATCGAGTAGTACAATCAGATGCGGAATAATGGATTCATCGACCTCTGCGGACGCGCCCGCCATCAGGGCGGATCTGGCACGCTCGTCAGCATCGCGGCTGTGTAATTGATCGATGATATTCTCTTTTTTCCTTTCGAATAGTTTGTGTGCACGTTTTTTAATAGATAGTTCCTTATCCTTCGATTTCATGAGTATCAGCGCGGTTGCAGCTATTAATATTATGACGATCAGTACAAGCGTCCCAAAAACACGATTTTTAGCGTTGTTTCTCCCCTTCCAGTCAGAGTACATCAATTTCTTGGTGTTGTTTGCATCGCGTACAATATCTGAGATAATTTTCTGATGTTCTGTCAGATCGCCTAAGAAAAAATCGGTTCCATTTACCATCTCCACCATCTTCCCGTCCACCTCCAGAAATCGCTCGCCAAAAGTGGAAAGCACCCCATAATCCGCAACATCCGAACTTGCGATATCATTACTCAGCACATCGAGCGAGTCGCATGATGTGATCAGGCTGATGCGGGTTTTTTCAATCACCTGCGGCGACCCCACAAGAGCTTTGACGGCACCAATCTCATCAGGATCGAGCTTTGCTATTGCATCCGCCGCACCCCTCCATGCCACCGCCTCAAGAACGCCATCGACGATCGATGCATCGGTCACAATCGTGCCATCATCTGCGAATACCTCAATTCCCCTCCCGCAGACGACGTTTTCATAACTGACTACATAGTAGTTCTCCGCACCCATCGAGACCACAGCGATGGTAGTGATCGAGTAATCGAGCAGTACCCGGTTTGCATTCGCGGCGTCTATGACCGTATCATCATCGACACTCCCGTTCATGCCTGCATCCGGCCTCCCCCGATCTGGCGCGACTGCTGGCGTAGTAGTCGGTGAAGTGGTAGTGGTGGTAGGTGCAATGATTGGTGGGTTGTTCGGAGCACCTGGTGCACCCAGTACATCTGGCGCATCGGGGGCGGTATGATCATCAGGGGCGGCAGCCGCGCCACCCATGTTCATACCCCCGATGCATAGTGCGGCAATCAGCGCGATGGCAAGTATTGTTATAATCTTCATAATATCCCCTGTTTCAGCCGTTCCACAATTTCAGGACTTTCATACATCTCCTTTGCATACCTGAGTAGAGTGTCTGCGATCAATATCCGTATCGCGCATTCGAGATCGCCTCCCGACTGATCCGCAAGCAAACTTTTTGCAATCGACCAGACTCCGGTTATCGGGATTACGCTCATGTTCCGCGTCCTCGATGTGATCTCCCTATCGATCTCGAGGAGTGTCTGCTCCACCTTCGGACTGGTTGCCGATACGAATCCGGACGGACTCGCTACCAGGTCCGGGAGCTGATCGTAGTTGATCTGGCTTGCGTTGCATCCTTGTGAGTTCTCGTTACCAGTTGTGCTTCGTGCATATAAGTCGATATTTCGTTTGGAGACCATGATCTCGGATAGTTCCGTGCAGACCGATTCGATGACCGGTATCATCTGGTCAGTCACCTCTTTCGATCCAGCCTTCCCGCCTATAAACTGGATTGCAGTCATCCCGCGCACATATTCGATCAAACGCTGTGCCACACTCCGGTAAAAGTTGGGGATGCACCGGTCATAACCTGATACCTCTCGATATCGGTTCTCAAACGCCCCCCTGACAGAGCGTAATTTTGCGTCCTGCTCCTGATCAGGGCGGACTGTCGAGGATAACAGGATCGTTTCTTTATCCCCCTCTACAGAGGCTGTTCTACCCTCGTACAGGTTTGGGATGCTACTTACACTGACCGTGTGCTGCCCGCCACGATCCAGTGCGAACATAGCTTCTCCGGCAGTATCGGTCTTCATGGTGATTGATCCGGTCTGTACCATCGCACCAGGTATCGGTGTTCTCGACGTGGAATCGAGTACCGTCACCTTCATCATGACTTTCTGCTGCACTGGCACAGGTTTCGGACCGGGTGGCGCAATCCCTGTATTGGGTTTGGCATTGGACTTGGAAGCGGGTTTGGAAGCGGGTTTGCCGATTTTACCAGTTTTACCAGTTTTACCAGTTTTGCTCCCTGTCTTATCAGGCGGAGGTGTATACTCCTTGTATTTGTATCCATAAGCGGTTCCGGTGGATCTGGTGGTGGCGGATCTCCGGCGCATAAATACGATGCCTGCAAGTATCAGTATTAGAAGCGCCACCAGAATATAAGACCACAATCCGCGGGTCCGAGACACCTCTGGTATTACAGGTAGATGACTCGTCCCCGGCCCCACCGCGGGCGTGGTGACCACGACACTAACCTCGTCGGTATCGGTGCATCCATACTCATCGGTTACGCTGAGCGTGACTGTGTACGTGCCGGGATCAAATATATAGTAGAACGTCTGTGCCTCTGAGATGGTGGTGCCGTTTAAAATCCACTGGTAGGTCAGGTTCTCCCCGCTCGAGCGGGATGCGTCGAGTATGATCTCAGCACCCTCACGTGCCTCGCGGTCCGCGCCTGCGTCTGCCTCGGGTATGTCCATGCTCGACCGTGCCGTGATCATGATGTCATCCGTACCTGATGCGCCATCGTTATCGGTCACCACAAGCGTTATGTGGTGTACTCCTTTCGGGAATATGTGATCAAAGGCCATCGACTCGTTTAGCACGATAGAGCCCTCAAGCCATTCATATTTCGAGATCTCGCCATCAGGATCAGTGGAACCGGATGCATCCAGCATGACCGCGGTTCCAACGAGTACTGTCTGATCGGACCCCGCATCCGCAATCGGGGGCTTCTGATCCACAGCAGTGACCTCGATTGTCACCCGATCGATGGCAGTTGCCCCGTATCCATCGGTCAAGGTAAGCGTGATGTGGTGTGTGCCAATCGGGAGCACCATATCAAACGATTGCGCAAGATTGAGGATACTACCACCATCCTCCTTCCATTCGTAGTACAGGGTATTGCCGTCAGAGTCGCTGGAATTGGATGCATTGAAATGAACAAGTGTCCCTTCCGGTAATGTCCTGTCAGGTCCCGCGTCTGCGATCGGTGCACAGTTGACCAGGATCTCAAGAGTATCTTCGCCGGTATCGCCAAAGTCATCGGTCACCACAAGCGTGATCTCATGCCTTCCGGCATCAAATATCTTGTTAAACGATTCCCTGGTGCTGAGTTCCACCCCGTACTCAGTCCACCTATAAGACTTGATTTTACCGTCGGGATCGCTGGATCCGGCTGCGTCGAGCTTGATATCGGTATCTGGTAATATGACCCGGTCATCGCCTGCATCCGCAATCGGAGGGCGGTTCTTTACCGTCACAATCACGGTAGCGATGTCGTCGCTGGTACTATTCGATACCATCAGCGTGATTGTGTGTGTACCTATCGAAAATTTGCGGCTTACTACCTTATGAGTGCTCAATGTGGTGTCGTTCTCTGTCCATTTGTATGTCAGATTGGTACCGATTGAGCCAGAACCATCCAGCGTTACTGAGGCATCGGACCACACAGTCTGGCTATCGCCTGCTTTGGCTTCCAGTGCCGATGCACCGCTCATGAGGAGGAGCAATGAGGCGTACACAAAGAGCACAACGCAAACTCTGCGCAGATACAGCCCTCTAATCATAATGCAATCATAAGCAGTATAATCACATAAACCTTCTTGCACTTATAGGGCTGCCGACTTGGCTCTGGTGCTCGTATCAAACACAAATGCGCATATTTGGGGAAATCACACGAATCACTTTCATGTAATGTCAAGTAGAGCGTGGCAACTGTATCTCCTGTCGCATTCTTGGCTTCGGGGTTATTAGGATCGCCTTTATGGTTAGTTCTGGGGTGGTGGCTAACCGTTCACCAGGTTGGATTTTCAACGGCCGAATAGTGAATTTTGCTCGGTACACTCATGACCTCTACCGCCCGCAGACCCCGTTGCCTGCTTTACAGAATCAAAGACCGCATCTGCAATCGCATCTTTCGTGCCACCGGCATGAATAAGATTATGTTCCCCTTCAGTGATGATCCAAACCTCCCCCGCATCACCACCCATACTCGCAACAGTATTCGCGACAACCATAAAAAGCCCGTATCGCTCCATCGCCTCCTTCGCACGCTCGATCAACGCTTCGCCACCGGCAGTCTCCAGTTTGAACCCGACGACCGCCAGATCAGGATATGCATCCCGCACCGCCTCAAGCAACTTCCGTGCCGGGCGCAGGTCAAGCGTCAGCTGGCTGTCCGACCTGATCTTATCATTGACAGGATCAAGCGTATAATCCGAGATCGCGGCAGCGCTGATCAGCAGATCGTACCCCCTTCCAGTACTATCCCCATCTCCGCTCCCAAGTTCATCCAGCACAGCACAGGTCATCTCTTCTGCGGTCTCCACATACACCTCCGTGATACCGGCAAAACCGATTTTCCCGCGATGCACAAGCGTCACATCAGCCCCGCGCCGGAACGCCTCGTAAGCAAGTGCAGCCCCCATCCTGCCCGATGCCCTGCTCGTGATGACACGCACCGGATCGATCGGCTCTGCAGTCGCGCCGCCCGTGATCAGTATCCGGATGCCGGAAAGAGCGTAGCCGCCAAGCGCCCGCTCTGCCCACCGCACGATATCATCGTTGGGTGCGATCTTTGCTTTTCCTTCCTCAATAATTGGGCCCACGATCGTGACTCCCTGATTCCGCAGGATCTCGATGTTCCCGCGTATGATTGGATTATACATACCCTCGTGCATGGCAGGCGCTGCGATGACAGGAACCCCTGCGCCGAGTGCTGTTGTGGCAAATATCGAGACGAGCGTGTCAGGGATTCCATGTGCGATCTTTCCGATCGTGCTTGCAGTACACGGCGCAATCAGCAGCAGGTCAGCAGATCGGGCATCCTCTCCGCTGCAATCACTATCACTAGCACCATCGCCCCCCCTATCGCCGCCACCACCGCAGTACTCGACCCACGAGACTTTACCGGTCCACCCGGTGATCGCAGCGCGCCCTGTTGCACATTCGATCGCGTCCGGGTGGATGATGCGCTCCGCAGGTTCGGTCATCACTGCCTGCACCGTAGCCCCGCGGCGGATCAGTTCATGCGCCAGTTCGATGGTTCGCACAGCAGCGATGCTGCCGGTTATGCCAAGCACGATCGTCTTATCTGCGAGATGTTTCGTAAAATCCATCAGATGCACCCGTTTTTCTCAAATTCTTTTGGGGAGTGATTTTATCAATACTTACTACTACCATGATGCTTGCAATTTCACATAATGGTTTTGGACATATCCGGACGTTCTGGTACATGGGTCAGGTGAGGCGGATTTTTTCAGATAGGCACATCCCTCGAGAAACGATCCTGCTCACGTACACGGCGGAATCCATCTATATCTACTACAAGAGCATATTCTTAATTAGGGTTGGAGAGAGGTATCTATTGATATGAATATCCAAGACACTCAAAATAAAACCCTCTTAACGAATAAAACTCTGAAAAATTTCCTTAAAGAGTTTGATGTGGATGCAACCGATTATGGAATTAAAATTTAACAGAGAGCAGAACCGCATGGAGCGTCTAACATTCCTACGATGTTACAGCAAGTGGGTGAAATCGGTTCCAAATGAGGTCTGGAGCAGGAAGCAGGCATCGCTTATAAATAGTTTTCTGAGCAGTTCAAAGAACTTCCAAATGGGTCGAAAAGAATATCTGGCGATGAAGAGCCGTTCAAAAGTAGCCACAACCCATATGAGTAAGCATAACGAGGTCAACAGAGATGGCAATCAACCATGAGATCATCTTCGCGGGCAGATCAAACGTCGGAAAGTCCTCGCTGATCAAGAGACTGACCGGAAAAAGCGTCAAGACCGGGAGACGCCCGGGTGTCACGAGGAAACCGACACATATAACGTTAAGAGACCTGTTGATAACCGATCTGCCGGGTTATGGATTTCTACACGGCGTCCCTGATGTAGTTCAGGAGCGCATAAAGAAGTCGATTGTCCACTACATCGAAGACAACTGCGAGCGCATTCTCTGTGCCGTTCAGGTGATCGATGCAAGCATTTTCTGCGAGATCGTGGATAGGTGGTCGGAAAGGGGCGAGATACCGGTTGACATCGAATTGTTTGAATTTTTATCCGATCTCAATATCGATACGGTTATCGCGGCAAATAAGATGGATCTGGTAACCAATCGAGACGATGCGCTCGATCAGATCGTGGAGCGTTTCGACTGTCTCCCGCCGTGGCGGCAGTGGATTGATACGGTTGCGCCGGTGTCTGCGAAGAAAGGGGATGTGTCGCAGCTTGCCGTACTCGTGCGTGCCAGACTGCACCGGATCGGGCGGGACAATCTGTTCGGGCAGATCAGGACGGTCTGAATGGCGGGCAGCATCTATGGTGCGAATATATTTAGATGGTAGGGAGATAGATACAGGTAATCGCAGGATCAAGGTGATATCATGATAACAGTTGCAGTAACGGGTGCACTCGGGCGCATGGGCTCGCTTATAATAGAGAATGTCGGTGATGCGGCAGATATGGAACTGGTGGCAGCATTTGACATCCATGGCATCGGGATGCCGGTTGGCACGGGTTCCGGTGCTGGTGTCACTGCTGGCGCAGGCGATATTCGGGTATCGGATGCCTGTGAGATCGGTACGCTTCTTGCGAACACTTCCCCGGATGTCCTGATCGACTTCACAATCGCAGATGCCGCCGTTGGAAACGTCAGAGCCGCAGTAGAAAACGGTGTTGCAATCGTTCTCGGGACGACCGGGCTTGAACCGTACCGGGATGAGATCGCAGGGATCATAGCCGGAAACGTCCATGCCGTGATTGCGCCTAACTTCTCGGTCGGAGTTAACGTCTTCTGGAAACTACTTGCAAAAGCCGCCGCATACATCGGCGACTGGGATATCGAGATCGTGGAGGCGCACCACCGCCACAAGAAGGATGCGCCATCCGGAACCGCGATGCGTGCGGCTGACGTGATCAGCAAGGTGATCGGGGGGAAAGAACTTGTATACGGGCGCGAGGGGCTCGCTCCGCGGGGCGATGAGATTGGCATCCACGCGATCCGGGGCGGCGACATCATCGGAGATCATCTCGTGCTATTTGCAGGGGATGGCGAGCGGATTGAGATTAAGCATCAGGCACACAGCAGGCAGGCATTTGCAGGCGGTGCGATCAAAGCCGCGCGGTGGGTCGTTGATGCGCCGACTGGGGTGCACGGCATGGAAGAGGTTCTTGGGCTTTGATCTCCGCGGTAAACAGGTGCCGTACGAATTAGTAGGCTCAATCCGACACCAACGCCAGAGTTGGCAATCCCGCCATACCAGAAAGTTTTATTAGTTTCCCAGAAAAACTCCTGGAGAGATGGTATTTAAGGTGATCATGTATGACTGGTGAAATAATAACGATTAAAGAGCCACATATTGGTTATACAATAGTTGGGGCAATTTCTCTGAATTTTATGTTGGTTCCATGTGGAATAGGGTGGTTAATTCATAAATCGATATCAAACAATGAAATAACCCCATTCTGGACTATTTGTGGCCATTACGGGCAGATGACTGTTTATGCGTTCGTTGCACTTGCAATAGGTACTCTAATAATCTTTCTTCTGGTAGTTGCGCTTGGCATCATAGCCGGCGCCATATCCGGAACTTGATACGTTGCAATGTAGCCACCATTGCAAGTCAATGGGTGTGGGATGCTCTGTAACCGCGACTGTCGTATAGTTCCGAAACTTTTTTATACCAGAGTGTTATCTATATCTAACACGAAGTTAGAAATAAGTAACTTCGAGAACAGAGATAGCACAGGAGAGTAAAAACAGGTGAACAAACAGACGAAACAGATGGCAACAGTCCTGCTGGTTCTTGCAGCCGTGCTTACCAGCGGGTGCACCGACCAGGTCTCTGAGATGTCCGCGGACGAGATCGCGTCCATGATGGAGACGAAGCAGGCAGAGATTGTGGACTTCTCAGCCACGATGGTCATGACCTCATCGTTTGGCGGAGAGGATATGGCTACGCAGGCACGGATGGTGACGATACCACCAGACAAGAGTCGTGTCGAATACACTGAACCAGCCGAACTTGCAGGCACGGTGATGGTCACAAACGGCAGCACGATGTGGATGTACGACCCTGTAAAGAATCAGGTGACGAAGATGGCGCTTCCGGAGGATATGCCATCTGAGATGGATTATACCGAACTCGTCAAGAACCTTCTGGACGAGAACGACATAGCCCTCGAAGGCATCGAGGATGTCGGCGGACGGAGTACTTATGTGATCGAGGCAACGCCTAAGAATGAATCTAATCGTAAAGCCATCTCCAAGACGCGCGTATGGGTCGATCGTGAAAACTGGATGCTGCTTGGGATGGAGATGTACGATGTAGACGGTAATCCTATGGTGAAGGTCGAATACAGGGATATAGTGTTTAACACCGGCGTTCTCGACAGCGAGTTCATATTCGAAGTCCCTGAAGGCGCCGAGGTTGTAGAGGAATCGTTTGAGGATTTGATGCCCAAAGAGATGACGCTTGAGGAAGCGAGGGCAAACCTCACATTCGATCTGAAGACCCCATCGTACCTGCCGGATGGATACGAGTTAGACCATGTGATGGTGACTGGTGGCGAGCGGGAGGTCGTATCGCTGCAATACCTGAGCGGAGATGAGCGATTGCACATATCCGAGGGGATCAGCGACGATACGGAACAGTCCGGACTAGGGGCGGGCGAACCCGAGATTGTAGAAATCAACGGTACCGATGGAGAGTTTACGTCCATGTTTGGCATGAACGCGCTTCAGTGGAGCGCAGGCGGTATCAGCTATTCGCTGTTTGGTACGCTTGAGAAGAACGAACTGGTGAACGTAGCGGAGTCGATGACATGACTCCGTGTTTTTTATTTTGTACGAGAAGGGGTAATGTGGGGGTGAAAATTAGGAACAAGAAACAAAAAAAGATGCGTTAGTTGTAGGGGGATTGATGGCAGGAACCGTGATGGTTTTGGGGGGCATAATCAATTGTCTCCATGGTGGTGATTTTACGCACTGTTTTCTTATCTGGGTCGGACTGCTCATGCTTGGTTCAGCATTGTACGCCATGCGAAGACCGGAAACAGAAGTTCTGCCGGGCGAAAGGACTGAGAGAAATTCACAGAGGGCGGGATATGCCGCATTCCGGATAATTGTAATGTCTGGCGGACTGCTATTACTGGCAGATGAAAGAGGGTTATGCAATCTTGAAATTAGAGGTGCGCTCTCAGCAACTATTCTTATCGGCATGTTTTCGTTTGTTATACCTGGATGGTATTGCAACAGGATAAATAGTGAATAAAATGAAAATAAGAACTGATAAAACGATTTTACTCGTTTCAGGAATCGGTATGCTGTCGGTTCTATTGGGCATGCTCGTGTTCCGGTTCCAGGCAGATAACAAAGCACTGTTATTTGTTGGAATAAATTTAATTATTGTCGAATTATTCATATTTATCGTAGCGTTGTACGCCGCAACGACAACAAAACCAGAGACAGAACTCATAGCGGATGAAAGGGTCACGAGAATTAATGAAAAAGCAGGATATAATGCTGGATGGATGGTTATATCATCTGTAATAATTCTGTTTTGGGCAGACAAATTTTGGTCACTCGGCATTGAACTTGAAGATATGTACTGGACAACCCTGTTCGTCGGAGCACATTCTTGGCTTATACTCAGATGGTATTACAACAGGAGGGGCGAGGTCGTATGAGAACCGTATTGTTGGGAATCCGGGAGAAGTGAGACTATGCAAGAAGGCGATTTCTGGATATGGTGTCTGTATTTCGTGCTGATCGTGGTGCTTTATGAAACGATTCGCAGGCTGCGGCGGGGGTATGGGCACGTAGACGAGATAGAATGTGATGAGCGAACGAACCGGATTACAAAACAATCGTTGAGTGTTTCATGGTGTCTCACATTCGTGACTGTTGGAACTCTGGCGTTCGCATGTATCTTCAGACCGGAACTGTTGACTGCCCGTCTGGTTATAACCGCTGTTTCCGGAGTGATGATCGGGAGTTTTTCGGTTGCGCATTGGTACTACAGTAGAAACGGGGATGTGTGAATGAATATACGAGAAGATAAGAAGATTGTGTTTGGTATGGTGGTCGGTCTGATCGTGATTGTGCTGGCTTTCGCCATACTAACATTCGGGACGATTTCCAAAGCGCAAGTCTTCCTTAGTCTGGGTTTGATCGTTACCGGGCTGCTTATGTTTGCTATATTGTTACACGCCACAACGAAACCGGAAACAGAACTCGTGGCAGACGAGCGGATCACGAGAGTCAATGAAAAGGCAGGCAACTCTGCGTTCTGGATGGTTCTGATATCGATGACCATCCTGTTCTGGTCGGATCGGGCATGGTCGATTGGAGTTGAACTCGTGGATCTGTACTATGCGGCGACGGTCGTCGGGACGATTTCGTGGAGCGTATTCAGGTGGCACTACAGCAGAAAAGGAGACGTGGTTTGATGAAGTTCAGAAAAGACAAAGATATCCTGCGTTTCTCAGGCATTGCTATTCTATTGATCCTCACCGGTATTCTTATAATGAGTTTTCTTCCCGGTCCCACTTATCAGGGTATTGGTTTTACCCTGATCATTATGGGAATTATTGCGATCATCATGACGATCATCACATCAGCAAGACCAAAAGAAGACTTGATACAGGACGAACGGTCTAAACGAGTCAAGGAGAAGGCAGGTTATCATGCGTTCGTGATTCTGCTTGTGACCATGTCTCTCATTCAAGTAATATCCATGTTCGGAAGACTGAATCTTAATTATAGGAGTGTTTCACCTAATCTCTTTCTTGTCGGGATGTGGTCATGGATTATACTCAAGTGGTATTACAACCGTCGGGGCGACGCCTGGTGAATACCAGAATCAAGGAGCTGCGGGCACGGTATAACCTGACGCAGGAGGAGCTTGCAAAGAAGGTAGGGGTGAGAAGGGAGACTATTGTGTTTCTCGAGAAGGGGAAGTATAATCCGTCGCTTAAGCTGGCGCATGATGTTGCAAAGGTTCTGGATACGACGATTGAGGAGTTGTTCATTTTTGATGAGGATTGATCGCTCATGCCTCATAATGTCGTACCTATCGTGTTTCAGATGGCGCTTACTCAGTTAGCTTATATAGGTGTAATTTCCAGTGGATGATTGGGGGGGTTTCAACCTACGAAATCTGATAATCGCCCACAAGACTATACAGATATCCTGCCCGGGGCAGATGGCGTTTCACTGGTCGAAGGACGCACCGTGTACTTCTGTTCTTCAGCCGATACCGATGGCGCAACTAATAGCATTATAGCTATAGTCAGAGTAACCAGCATCAATGGTTTCATATATTGTGTCATACGATCACCAGCGCGTATGATGAGATTGGGGTATATAAGTTTTCTATGTAGAGTCTCTAACTGTCGTGGAATCAGGTTAACTCCGGGTCAATAAATATATGGTGGCGCGGCAGTTTGATGATGTATCAGATGATTGGTGCACTGGCTTCGCGTATCGAATTTCAACAGCGCGCCGGTGATTCTCGGACAGTTAGAGACTATACATAGAAACTATTTATAGTATGAGTTTTACTGTGTTATGCGTGGCATCATAAGTAGGTCACGCGGGGTTCGGATGTTCCGCAAGGGCAAACCGAACCCCGAGTACCGCCCGAAGGCACGATCAAGTTACGCCTTATGCTTACTTAAGGTTTTGGTTGTGCCTCCGGGGAGATAGAACACAGAACACAAAGGAGGAAACAACATGAAAGGAATAACGAAACCGAAAGGATTCGGAATAGTAGCAACAATGCTGTTTGCTACGCTGCTCATAGGGGTGGTGTTTGTATCAGCAGTGAGTGCCGAAGTGGGTGAGGGTGACCTAAACCCCATCGCCAAAGTTAAGCTGTATGCAACATACGAGCTTAATTATTTTGCAGCAAACACACCGGAATTTGAGGTGTGGGAGACTGCAATAATCGGAAAACCAGTCCTTATTTTCGATTCCAATGGTGATCCGGTTCTCTACGATGTACCAGTTGTGGAGAGTGGTAAAAACATAGGAATAATCAAAATATGGGCTAAAAAGAGTATGGGTGTCCCGATTTATTCCGGATCAACCCGTGTTATAGAGCCATCTGATGAAGCGAAAAACGTTGTGGAAAAACTCGCAAGCGAGAAAAAAGCGCAGATAGATTCGGATTCAGAGAAGGTGGTCTACTATGATTTTCCCAAGCGAGCTCTATCGGCAACGTTGAGACAAGATGGTAACATCGTTGGGGATGTTATGGTTGACATCACAACAGGCGAACCGATACCAGCAGATAAAGTCAAATCCTTTGAATCAATGCTCGATAAAGAGAAGATGAAAAGTGCGATGGACATGTGGGAAAGGGTTGATAAGCAGATAACTTCTGGTAAATGCGTTGCTGGAACTGGGACTAAATCGGTCAACCAGGTAACCCTGAACGTTCCGTTGTTTGGTCAACAGTTCGATATGTGGTGTTCACCAGCCAGCGCTCAAATGGTTCTGAACTACGATGGGTATGGCTATACACAAGGGCAGATCGCGTCAGCCATGGAAACCGACCTAAGTACAGGAACTGAATTAGCCAATGTACCAACTGGTATCGAAGAGGTGACCAACTGTCAGGTGGATTCCTGGAATGACTACGGCTGGTGGTGGAGTGATCTGACTGATGAGATAGATAACGATCACCCATTTCTGACCAATTCGCTAACGCATACCCGGGCTGTTAGAGGATATAAGGAAGATACCTGGTTGTTCTGGGAGAAGTACCTGTATATCAATGATCCATGGCCTGTGAATGAGGGAGACGTCTACTGGACGAATTACTACTCAGACCAAATGTGGAACATTGCAATTACATTAGTTCATTAATTAACGTAATTTTTATTTTTTTGGAGATGATAAAAATGACACTTCTTTACATCCTCTCGTGTATCTTCATAATACTTGTCATGTTAAGCTATAAGAAAGTAGCATATCCAGTACCTGCTATTGTAACGATAGTGTTCACCTGTTCAATTTTTCTTTTTGTTCTTTTTATAGTAACCAGTAGTTTTGGCACACTGGTAGATATCTTAGGCTGTCGCGGACAAATTTATTTTTTGGTCTTTTTCCGAGTTGCACTGGCGTCTTTGGTATCGTTTATATATTTTAGAGATGATTATAGATCTATTTCACTGACTATCTTTTTAACTACGGTGATTGCGATCTACACGCGAGAATGGGGGTGGATGAAATAAACACTTCTATATTTACAGATTTCATAAAAGCCAGATGGCGCATAATTACAATATCGATAGTCGTGGGCCTCGTAGTAATTCTCGTAGTGCTCTGTGTGGTTGGACTTCTTGTCCTGCCGTATGAAGTAACGTCATCGTGCGGGGGGATAACCTATAATAATTCGACTGGAATCGCGGAAATACTGGAGTGAAAAGCAGAATGAATTTCACAAGATTGTGCGCTGGCGTCAGTTGGATGTCACGCGGGGTTCGAATGTTTTCGCAAGAGCAAGCCGAACCCCAAAGAAACGCCCGAAGGCATGATTATGTTACGCCTTGTACTTACTTAAGGTTTTGGTCGTGCCTCCGGGGGAGATAGAACACAGAACACAAAGGAGGAAACAACATGAAAGGAATAACGAAACCGAAAGGATTCGGAATGGCAGCAGCAATGCTGATAACAGCACTACTCATAGGGGTGGTGTTTGCATCAGCGGTTAGTGGAGACGGTTCGAAGGAACCAGATCTCGCTATAGACGATCTGCAGGATATGTACCGCAGATACAACGTGACTGAAAACGACGTATTGTTCGCAACGAATGAGCTACCCAACTACCTCAATGGGACGATCCTAGATAGCGACACCAGAGTTATGGCGACCGCGACAGGTGAACCACCCGAGGGTCTGAAAGAAGGCGAGGATTATGGCATCGTGATAAGCACGAAGGAGATGCGCGCCATCATAGAAGACGCGAAGGAACGGTATATCGAGAAGTATGGTGTAGACCCGGCAAATCCTAAATTGGACGTTGTTGACGGCGTTCCCCTTCCCAACGAGGAGGTGGAAAGACTCGTTAAAAGCGGGAAGATAAAGGATTTAGGACACGCAGAACTGTTGGCTGGAATTCGTGGAGGACCTCATGAAGGACCTCATGCCATCAATGGAAGGATAGACATATCCATCTTCGTAGCAACAGATAGCAGACATAAACCAACATAGGATATCGTGGGTGATACAGGCGACGCGTTATACCGATTTGTGCAAGAGTTCGGCGTTAGCAATGACCTATGCTGGTATTGGAATTATTGGAACGCGAGTGATGTCAGTCCGGCTGACAGTACCTCTGAAGCGCTTGACGATCTAACGGCTGATTGCAGTTGGGCAGTAACTCAGAAGAATGACATCGTGATAGGATGGCTGCATAATATGGATCACAATGGTATGGCATATCCAGATGGTATGTGGGATCTAAATGGAGATAACGTAACAGATTTTGCTCCATACTGCGTATGCTCGGATATAGCAAGCGGTTACGATTGGCCGCATGATAGTATCGTTCAGCACGAGGTCTCTCATCTCTTTGACGCGCCAGAAGGAGGGTGGTGGTGTTATGAACATCCAGAATGTGTGATGAATTACTGTTGGGCCGCGCTACACGGAACGGATATATGGTGCACTTCATGCAGAGCAACCGTCAATGAGAATATATGGGGTGATTAATATCACTACAATTTTTTATTTTTTGGTGGAATAATATGAAAACAAGATATAAAATATTAATTGGTGTAGTAATTACGACATTAGTTGCAATGGTAAGTTTTTATATTTATTTTCCAATTCTCCTCGCCGGTCCAATCGAACCTCTTCATTTCCATGTAGGTACTAACGATAATGTTAATAGACATAACATAACGATAGAAATATTTAATTATAATAATAAATCTATATTCAAAGAGACGTATAACTTGGATCCAAAAGAAGGGATAGACTCCCCTGGAATAACAAAAAGACGAGGAAAATATACGATTAAGGTCACTGTAGATGATGAAATTACGCGTACATCCAAAGCGTATGTGGAGTATTGTGGTGAGAGTTTCGTGGACATTGGAGTAGGTATCGACCCTATTTCAGGAGAAATAAGTATCTGGATAGGTCAGAAACTTGTGTAATAGAGTGGCAGAACATCAGCAATTCCCGTTAGGTCTATAAACGCGTGCGGACAAGGGGTCGGTTCTCTATACTTTCGTAAACATTTATGCGCAACATAGAGAAATACAAAGAACAATTCCAAATAATGTTTAGCAAATTTGG